>JAIRSF010000157.1 GCA_031255595.1 Tannerella sp. | reverse complement strand
ATTAATCCGGCTTAAGAACAGAAAAAGTTCTTAAGCCGGAAATCCATCTTGAAAATTTAAATCGTTGATAACCTGACAACGATCTATCCATTAAATGCTCGGTTCCATTTAATAAGCATGTTTGTCATTTTCCATTTCTTCCTTTGTAATCTTATGTAAATCAATGGATCTCCATGCATAAAAGATATATGCCAGCACAAAAGGTATGAAAAATGAAACATAGGTCATTACTTTCAGCGTAAAAAGGCTGGAGCAACTATTCGATATGGTCAGCGAGCTTTGCAGGTCTGCCGACGAGGGGTAATAAGCTGTGCCGTTCCATCCGGCGCAAAGTAACAATGCCAGTACGGTTAAGACCGTTCCCGCTCCGGAAAACCAGATGCCTTTCGTACTCTTAGAGATCAGGGGTTGAATGATTCCGAACAGTACAAGTACAACGCCTGCAAGCAGAATAATACCGACTGTAGGCATCTGTATGAAGTTATAGAAATATTTGTAATTTTCCATAAACACTTCGCCCGTCACCGGATCTACTGCAAATCCTTTGGTTATCAATGTATGAATGAAAAAGGTCAAGAAAAACAAAAGGAATAGGGGCGCTTCGATATAAAGGCGTTTCCGGCAGCGTTCTCTTACGGCGTCATCGTTGATGTTATTGATAAAATAAAGAAGGGCCAGGACACGCGACAGGAAAAAGACGCCCAGTCCCAAGCAAACATTCCAGATATTAAGCGCCGCTTCAAGGCCATGTAGCGAGTTTGCCCATCTTGAAATAACAGGCATACCGATATGAGTCAGTTGCGCCTTGTTTACAATGAACTCCGCTCCGTTGAAAAACGTACCCACAGCCGCTCCTAACAATACGGGGCCCAGTATGCCATTGATTATCAAAAACACCTGGTAGGTCTTTTTGCCTAATAGATTGCCTTTTTTCGACTGAAACTCATAAGAAACGGCCTGGAGTACGAAACACAGCAGGATCAGAAGCCATACCCAATAAGCGCCTCCGAAGCTTGTAGAGTAGAACAAAGGAAACGAGGCGAAAAAAGCGCCTCCGAAAGTAACCAAAGTCGTGAAAGTGAACTCCCATTTCCGTCCGGTCGAATTGATCAGCATCTTTTGTTCGTTTTCGGTTTTTCCGATTGTGAACAGAAGCGACTGTCCTCCCTGAACAAAAAGTAATAAGACCAGAAGACCTCCGAGCAGTGATATTATAAACCACCAGTAATGCTGTAAAAAAATATAATCGTTCATATCCTTATCGTAATTAGTTTTTATTATTATTGATTATCATCCGCCACAGGATTAGCGTCTACTATAGGATCCGGGCCTTTTTTGATGGCTTTTACCATAATCCGTATTTCGGCAATGAGCAGGATTGCAAAAAGAATCAGGAACAGGAAGAATGTCACTTTAACCGAGGCGGTCGGCAGTTTGGATATGGCGGCCGTAACCGGCATGATGTCCTGAATCGCCCAGGGCTGGCGTCCTACTTCGGCTACAACCCATCCTGCCTGGCCCGCTATATAGGCAAGCGGAATAGAGAACAGGGATACCCATTGCAGCCAACGGTATTTGTTTAACTTGTTCTTCCAGCTCAACCAGCATACGATAATAAACAAGAGGATGAAATAAGCTCCCAGAATGACCATGATATGAAAGGAATAAAATGTCAGTTGTACGGGAGGTACAAGATCTTCCGGTTTTTCGATGTATCCGTAGCCGAAATATTTAAAGTCCCGATCCATCGCGACACGCGCAAGGGCTGCTTTTTCTTTATTACCGTCTTTTACTGCCGTACGATAGTCGGCAAGCGCACCGATGGCAACTTTCCCACGCCTTATTTTTTCATCAACAGATAAAGCAGGCCCTTCCGCTGTCGGATATCCTCCTTTCAATAAATCATTTATTCCCGGCACATAGGCATTCAAATTTCCGGTAGCAAGCCAGGAGAGCATTTTCGGAAAAGCAAGTTTGAAATAAAATGCGTCGTCGTTATTCGTCACATTTTCAACGCCCGGTTTCAGGACGCCGAACCCGACCAGTTCAACGCCTTCATTACCATTGTAAAGTCCTTCCATCGCCGCAAGCTTCATCGGCTGGTATTTCCCGACAATTTTCGACGAGCTGTCGCCGGTGACGAGCAGCAGTAATGCCGAAACGAGGCCGGTGATGGCGCCGATCTTCATGCCGGATAGAGAAAATTTCTCATGCCTTCCTTTCAACAGGAACCAGGCGCTGACTCCCATCACAAACGATCCGCCCAGCATCAGGCCCGACAGTACGGTATGGAAATACTTGTTCACCGCTACGGGCGAGGCGGCGACGGCCCAGAAATCGAACATCTCGTTACGCACTGTGTCCGGATTGAATTTCATCCCGGCAGGGTATTGCATCCATGCGTTCGCAACCAAAATCCACAAGGCCGAGATGGCAGCCCCGAGAAAAGTCAGCCACGTAGCAGCCAGGTGCATCCCTTTGCCCACTTTGTTCCATCCGAAAAACATAATCGCGATAAACGTAGCTTCCATAAAAAAGGCAATAACACCTTCTATGGCAAGCGGCGCCCCGAAGATATCGCCGACAAACCAGCTGTAGTTCGACCAGTTGGTGCCGAACTCAAATTCCAGAATCAGTCCGGTTGCAACACCGACGGCAAAGTTTATTCCGAACAGTTTCATCCAGAACTTTGCGGTTTCTCTCCAGAATACATTTCCCGTCTTATAATAGAATGTTTCCATTATAGACATTATCAATCCAAGCCCCAACGTAAGGGGAACAAACAGCCAATGGTAAATAGCTGTCATAGCAAATTGCGCACGCGACCAATCTACTAAAGAAGAATCCAGATTTTCAACCATAATTATTTATATTTAAGGATTTAATGCTCTGTCAATTAATTCTTTCGACACATAATTTTCTTTTTCCGTCCTTGTGTCGAATTGATTAAGATAACGAGGGAAAAAGAATATTTTCAGGATAACAAACATGATAAATAATTTTATCAGGATCAATGCCCACAAAGTCCGTCCGAGATCCATGGACCTGAAGCCTTCCAGATAAAAACGAAATATACGTACCGGTAACCATTTTTTTTGCATAAACCGAATCTTCCTCCTGTCTAATTCATGATACATTTATTTCCGAAACAAAATTACATCGCATACAAGTTTACAAACAATGTAACTTCCCGCAAATATATAGAAGGTTTCGTTCAAAAACAAGCGTTTTTCAACTTTTTTTTAAAAAAAAATGAAAACGGTGCGGAGAGTGATGATTCATTACTTTTCAGGAGGGTTTCAACGGTATGGGCAGGCGGAGCGGCGTCCGGTCTCGCCGTTGTCGACAAGTATGGAGCCGCAGCCGCGGGTGACGGTCTATCCGCCTGCGTATGTTTTTATTTAATAATAGTTGGCAGTTGAGGCAATTATTGCCCGGCCTCCAGGATCGACTGTGTGTCGTAGGCAATCATATATTCTTCGTCGGTCGGGACAATCATTACTTTGACTTTACTTTCGGGCCGGCTTATGATGGCTTCGCGTCCGCGCTCGTTCTTGTTTTTTTCTTCATCGAAGAGGATACCCAGGTATTCCATGTCTTTACAGACGGCGGCACGCGTGATCCACTGGTTTTCACCGACTCCTCCCGTAAAAACAAGTATGTCAAGCCCGCCCAGGGCAGCCGAATAGGCGCCTACGTATTTCTTGATCCGGTAGTTGTACATGTTCATGATTTGTATCGCCCGCGGATTTCCGGCAAACATGGCGCTTTCTATGTCGCGCATATCGGAGGATATTTCCGAAAAACCGGCAACCCCGCTCTTTTTGTTGATATAATCCAGAAGTCCTTCTGCGTCCAGATTTTTTTTCCGCATGATATAGGGCAGTGCACCGGCGTCTACATCGCCGCAACGCGTTCCCATGATCAGGCCTTCGGTTGGGGTCATACCCATGGAGGTGTCGATTGATTTCCCGTTTTTGATGGCGGCAACGGAGCCTCCGTTTCCTATATGTGCCGTTATGATACGTTGTTGTTCGCGTGGCACGCCTAATATTTCGCACGCACGATTTGAGACATACCGATGGCTTGTTCCATGGAATCCGTAACGGCGCACCCCGTATGTTTCGTATACATCGTACGGAAAGGCGTAAAGGCAGGCATAATCCGGCATGGACTGATGGAAAGCCGTATCAAACACGCCCACTTGCGGCGTATCCGGCAGAATCTTATTAATAGCCCTGATACCTTCCAGATTGGCCGGGTTATGCAACGGGGCAAATTCTTCACATTCGACGACCATGTCGATCACTTCCTGTGTGATCAGCACGCTGGAAGCAAATTTTTCTCCACCATGCACCACACGATGTCCCACTGCATCTATTTCGTTATAGTCCCTGATACAGCCGTACTTCCGATCCGTCAGAATGGTCAGGATAAAAGCAATCCCTTCTTCATGATTGGGGACGTCTTTTTTGAGTGTAACTTTTCCTTCATTTCCGTCCGTAAATTTAAGGAACGAATCTTCCATCCCTACTCTTTCCACGCCTCCCTGCGCCATAACTTCGCCCGAAACCATATCGAACAGTTTGTACTTAATGGAGCTGCTACCGCAATTTAATACTAATGTTTTCACTTATTTATACTGTTTAATTTGTTAAATCAACCATTGCCTGATAATCACTTCGCACGTTTCAGGGCTATTGCCTGATTCGACGCTATGGCTACCATTTTATAAATGTCGTCTACCGAACAGCCGCGCGACAGGTCATGAACCGGGGCGGCCATACCCTGCAAAATCGGCCCGACCGCATCGGCGCCCGCCAAACGCTGAACCAGCTTATAGCAGATGTTCCCTACTTCAAGATTCGGAAAAACGAGTACGTTGGCCTTGCCGGCCACCGGACTGCCGGGCGCTTTCTGCGCCGCCACTTTCTCCACAATAGCCGCATCGGCCTGCAATTCGCCGTCAACGCACAGACCCGGTTCCATCTCTTTGGCCAGCCGGGTAGCCTCGACTACCTTATCGACCATTTCGCCCGAAGCGCTACCTTTCGTCGAAAAACTCAGCAGGGCTATACGAGGCTCTACATTGACCAGCGAGCGTGTCGTATGCGCCGTAGAAACGGCGATCTGAGCCAGCTCCGCCGCCGTAGGATTCGGTAGCACCGCACAGTCGGCAAAGACGAGTATTCCGTCCTCACCATACGACCGGTCTTTGAGAAACATCAAAAAGGCGCCCGAAACATTCGTCACGCCCGGAACCGTCTTAATGATCTGCAACGCCGGGCGAAGCACATTGCCTGTCGTATTTTTTGCGCCCGCAATCTCGCCGTCCGCATCACCCGACTTAATCATCAGGCATCCAAGATACAGCGGATCTTCAACCAGCGTGGCCGCTTTTTCCGGCGTCATGCCTTTTGAACGTCGCAATTGAAACAGCAAATCGGCATAAGCCTGCTTTTTCTCATGATTTTCGGGATCAACGATCGTAGCCTTTCCGATGTGTTGCAGTCCGAAACTACCGGCCAGCAAACGGATCTCGTCCGGATTCCCGATCAGAATGATATCAGCCACCCCGTCGGCCAGCAAACGGTCGGCGGCTTTTAAAGTTCTTTCTTCCGTTCCCTCAGGAAGCACAATGCGCTGTTTGTCGGCCTTGGCGCGCGAAATAATGTCGTCTATTAAGTTCATGAATTTTGTTTATAATGTAAAACGATTACCTTCCATCTTTTGAATTTTCCTGCAAAAATAGCAAAAATTGCAAAGTCTACTTTGCAATTCATGATATTTAACAGTCTTTTTTATCCGCTTTGCAAGCGGACAAGCGATTGCCTTATACTTCTTTTTCGCCGGAAAGAATTTGTTGCAAATCTTCCGCAGAAATATCAATGCTGAGTTTTCCGTTATGTGCAACGGTGATCGTTCCTCTTTCTTCCGAAACAATGACGATCAGCGCATCCGTTTCGAGCGACATTCCCAGTCCGGAACGATGCCGCAGGCCCATTTCCTTAGGTATGCCGGCATTGTGGGCAACAGGCAGGATACACCCGGCGGCTTTTATTTCATTATTGGCGATGATCATCGCTCCGTCGTGAAGCGGACTGTTTTTAAAAAACAGGTTTTCGATCAGGCGGGCGTTTACATCGGCGTTAAACATTTCACCGGTCTGAATGTAAGGGGACAAATCCATCTCGCGTTGTATGACAATGAGCGCTCCGGTTTTTTTTCGCGCCATATTCATACAGGCAAGCACAACCGGTGCGATGTATTTTTCTTTCGACGTTTCTCTCTTATCGCGGAACAGGCCGTAAAGAAAACGCCAGCCTTTGTTCGATCCCAATGCGACCAGAAAACGGCGTATCTCATCCTGAAACAATATGACCAAAATAATAAATCCGACGCCGATAAATTTATCAAGAATACCACCGATCAACTTCATTTCCAGCACCTGCGAAACAAGCACCCACACCACTATAATAGAAACCACTCCGCTGAAAATCGTCAGTGTACCGGAACTTTTCATCAATTTGTAGATCTCGTACATTAGAAATGCAACCAGAAAAACATCTATCGCGTCTTTTATTCCAAACGAAACAAACATAAATTCAATACTTTAATTTATTTACAATTTTTACAGCTTCGACCGCAGCCTTCACATCATGCACCCGCAGGATATCGGCCCCGTTCAGCAATGCGAACGTATGAAGTACGGTGGTACCGTTCAGGCTTTCCCCGGCCGTATTCCCCAACAGGCCGTATACCATGCTTTTCCGCGAAACGCCGACCAGCAAGGGACACTCCAACAGGGTTGAAAACTCATTCAGGTAACGCATCAGTTCATAATTCTGTTCCAGGTTTTTACTAAACCCGAATCCCGGATCTATAATCACATCGTTCACCCCCAACAACCTCAAGACCCGCAACTTCTCCGCAAAATACAACATCACATCTTCCATAAGATTACCATAACCCGTATATTGCTGCATAGTCTGCGGCGCGCCACGCATGTGCATCAGCACATAGGGCACACGCAACCGCGCAACCGTTTCAAACATCTTTTCATCCAGCTCTCCGCCTGATATATCATTAATCACCGCAACACCGTATTCTTCCACCGCCCGTCGTCCGACGTCCGCCCTGAACGTATCGATAGAAACCGGAATCTGCGGGTACTCATCCCGTAATAATCTCAAAGCCGGTTCAAGCCTTCTCCACTCCTCTCCGGCAGACACCTCAGCCGCATCCGGACGCGAGGAATACCCTCCGATGTCAACAAAAGCGCCTCCTTCTTCAATAATTGTTTCGATACGCCCGGCGACCGCCTTTTCATCCTCACACCGGCTACCGGCATAAAACGAATCCGGCGTCACATTCAGTATTCCCATCACAACAGGTGTATCCAACGATAACAATTCACCTTTTATGTTCAATAATTTCTCTTTCATCCTCTATAAATATAAAAAGACCGCTTCCGATTCGTAATTTTTAATTCGTAATTGATTACCGGTTCGTAACCGAATATCAGGCAGCCTAATCGTCCAAAACAAACTTTTTTACCCGCAAATGTATGAAAATAACTTAATATAACTTACTTTTGCGACGCAAAATTAAGTGCGGAAAATGAATCTATCGGAATTATATACATTATACAGGCAGCATCCCACAGTCACGACGGACAGTCGCACGTGTACACCGGGTTCGATATTTTTCGCCCTGAAAGGAGATACTTTCGACGGTAATGCTTATGCGGAAAAGGCGCTTCAGGCGGGATGTTCGTATGCAGTTGTCGATGACAGGAGCATCCGGGCGGGAAAGAACAGGATTGTCGTTGAAAACGTACTTGAAACGCTGCAACAATTGGCTGCCCTGCACCGGAAGACGTTAGGCGTCACCGTCATCGGCATTACCGGAACGAACGGCAAGACGACGACCAAAGAATTACTGTCGGCTGTCCTGTCGCAAAAATACAAAACCCTCTGCACACAAGGCAACCTGAACAATCATATAGGCGTGCCGCTGACCTTGCTGCGCCTGACCGAAGCGCACGAGATCGCCGTCATTGAAATGGGCGCCAATCATCCCGGCGAAATCCGCAGCCTTGCAGACATCGCACAGCCGCACTATGGCATCGTAACGAACGTAGGACAGGCGCACCTCGAAGGATTCGGGTCGTTAGAGGGCGTGATAAAAACAAAGAAGGAATTATACGAGTTTCTGCAACGTACCAACGGTAAAACATTCATCAACCGGAATGACGAACACCTGGCGGAAATGGCCGGCGACATTGAACAGATACCCTACGGCCTTCTTCCGTCGGCGAGTGGAGATTCGCTCTTTGCCGGAGGCTGCATCATAGCTCAAAACCCTTTTCTTTCGCTCAAATGGAAGTCATACGGGGAAACACCTGTTCACACAATAAACACTCACTTAATCGGGAGTTACAACCTGTGGAACATACTCGCAGCCGTCACAGCCGGACTTTATTTCAATATTTCAGCGGAACGGATAAATGCCGCAATCGCCGGTTATAAGCCTAATAACAACCGTTCACAGTTGAAAAAAACGGCGTCCAACACGCTCATTATCGACGCTTACAATGCCAATCCGAACAGTATGCAGGCAGCCCTGGAAAACTTTGCGGCACTGGAACTTTCGCCGAAAGCCGTCATTCTCGGCGACATGCGCGAACTTGGGCAAAACAGCCTCGAACTGCACGAAGACATCATTCGGCAAATCGGCCGTTATGATTTTGAAAAAATATTACTGTGCGGCGAACAATTCTCCGAAGCGGCAAGCCGCTGCGATTCCGGAAAGATATTACCGCGTGGCGAACAGTCTTCCGATGCGGAAAAAGAATACGCCTGCTTTCCTGATGTAGACAGCCTCGTTGGCTGCTTAGAGAAAAAACCGCCGAAAGGATACCACATACTGATAAAAGGTTCCAGGGCGCTGCATCTGGAAAAAACAATCGACAAACTGTAAACATAAACCTCTGCAAAATATAAAAATGAACAAAACAATTACGTATAAAACTCAAGAAGGATTTTCGATAAACGATATAAAAGAACTACTGTTCGGACAAAAAAAACTGCACCTCTCTCCCGATTCGCTGCAAAAAGTGGATAAATGTTATACATTCCTGAAAAAATATTCAAAAGAAAAAATCATCTACGGCATCAATACCGGCTTCGGGCCTATGGCGCAATACCGTATAGACGACGATTTCCTGAAACAATTGCAGTACAACATCATCCGCAGCCATTCGACCGGCGCAGGCGCACCCCTTCCGCCGTTATACGTAAAAGCATCTATGATTGCACGCCTGTCCACTTTCTTACAGGGATATTCCGGTGTACATACGGACCTTGTCGGGCTTATTACCCAATTTATCAACCGCGACATCTTCCCCTACATACCCGAACATGGAAGCGTAGGCGCGAGTGGAGATCTCGTGCAACTGGCCCACATAGCGCTCACGCTCATCGGCGAAGGAGAAGTTTATTACAAAGGAAAACTGACGCCGACCGGCCAAGTCATGAAAGCGGAAAATATAAAACCGTTCGAGATACACATACGTGAGGGGCTTTCCGTCACAAACGGTACATCCGTCATGACGGGTATCGGGCTTATCAACCTGATTCATGCCCGGCAACTGATGGAATGGGCTATCGTGGCTTCCGTCATGATGAACGAGATCGCCGCATCATACGACGATATGATGTCCCTCGTCCTGAACGGCGCCAAACGGCATTGCGGACAACAGGCCATAGCCCGCAAGATGAACGAATGGGCCGCAGGCAACCAAACCATGAAAAAGCGCGAGATTGAAATGAACAGCCGTAACACAGAAAAAATCTTCAAACACAAAGTACAGGCTTACTATTCCCTGCGATGCGTCCCCCAGATATTAGGCCCCGTATGGGATGAGTTGAAGAACGCGGAAAAAGTGCTGGTCAACGAGCTGAACTCGGCATGCGACAATCCGATCGTCGATCCCGAAACGGAACAGGTATATCATGGCGGCAACTTTCATGGCGATTATATCTCGTTTGAAATGGACAAACTGAAAATAGCGGTCACAAAAATGACCATGCTCATGGAGCGACAGTTGAACTACCTTTGCCACAACCGGATAAACGACGACATACTGCCCCCTTTCCTGAATCTCGGCGTGCTGGGTTTAAACTACGGTTTACAGGCGGCACAGTTCACCGCCACCTCTACAACCGCAGAATGTCAGACCCTCTCCAATCCGATGTACGTACACAGCATACCCAACAACAACGACAATCAGGACATTGTAAGCATGGGCGCCAACTCCGCACTCATCGCCAAAACGGTCATTGACAACGGTTTTCAGGTCATGGCAATCCATTTCATGGCGCTCGTACAGGCCATCGATTACCTGAAAATACAAAAGCGCCTGTCGAAAAAAACAAGTGCCGTTTATGATGAAATTAGGTCATTCTTTCCTATCTTTGCGGACGATACACCTAAATACAAGGATATCGAAACGATGAAAGACTTTTTGATGACGAAAACAATACATAACGAACTTTGAAACAAATCCGACGGCTTTATTCCGCAAAGCAACATCCGGGCGTCCGGTTCACAATGAGTGGAACGCTCACGCCCTGTAACAATGCGGATCGGCAGTTAAATTTTACTCATAACCAATAATTAGACACACACATGAAAGTTCCTGAAAAATATTACGACGAGATATTTGAATTCAACGGACAGTGGGATGTTGCATCCAAATGCGGGTTGAAAATCATCAAACAGGATAAAACGTTTGTTATCGTAACGGAGTTATACCAGGAGAACCCCGGCACATCCGTTACTTATGCGGGATACGCACTATTCCGGCAGGTCTGCGAAAAAAAAGGGCTACCCGAAACGGGCGTCACCTACTTGGAATGTAATCCGGATACGAACTCCAAACTCTCCTTCTACGACGAAGAATATTTCGAAGTGACATTTCCCGAAGTAAGCGGCGAGAGTGGCCGCCCCATATACAGACAACTTTCAACAGACGAAGTAAAAGCCTTATTCGCATGATTTTTGATATGA
This sequence comes from Tannerella sp., assembly GCA_031255595.1. Taxonomy (GTDB): domain Bacteria; phylum Bacteroidota; class Bacteroidia; order Bacteroidales; family Tannerellaceae; genus Tannerella. Next base: position 4,139 of record JAIRSF010000157.1, on the reverse strand, counting down.
ATCCGATACCAGACATAGAAACACAACCCCAACCGGTAATCAAGCAATTTCAGGAAAAGAAACTGGCCGTAGCATTGGAATACCTGTCAAATCACTCAACCTTCTACAAAAATTTATTCAGGAAAAATCACATAGACATAAAAAAAATCCGGAAGATTGAAGACCTGAAAGACGTTCCGTTTACGGATAAAACCGATTTGCAACAATACAACAGGGATTTCGTCTGTGTCACTCAGGATAAAATCATCGACTACATCACCACATCGGGCACACAGGGCGATCCGGTGACATTCGCCATGACGGATGCCGACCTGGAGCGGCTGGCGTACAATGAAAAAATCTCATTTCTGTGCGCGGGCGCTAATCCGGGCGACGTCTACCAGTTAATGACCACCATCGACAAGCGTTTCATGGCCGGACTGGCCTACTTCCTGGGCATACGCAAGCTCGGCGCAGGCATCGTCAGAGTAGGCAACGGTATCCCGGAGTTGCAGTGGGACACGATCAACCGGATCCATCCGAACGCCATTATCGTCGTACCGTCTTTCATCCCGAAAATTATCAAATATGCGGAAAACAGCGGTATCGACTACAGGAACTCAAGCATAAAAAAAGCCGTTTGCATCGGTGAAAACCTGCGTCAACAGGACTTCTCGTTAAACCTGCTCGGACAAAGTATCCGCAACAAATGGGATATTGAACTCTACTCGACTTATGCCTCCACCGAGATGGCTACCTCCTTTACGGAATGTCGGTTTGGGTGCGGCGGACATCATCATCCCGAACTCATCCTGTGTGAACTGGTCGGCGAAGAAGGCATGCCGGTCAGCGAAGGAGAAGTAGGCGAACTGGTTATTACCACCTTAGGCGTCGAAGGTATGCCGTTGCTGCGGTTTAAGACCGGCGACCTGGCCTGCTTTCATTACGAGCCTTGTCGATGCGGAAGAACAACCATGCGCATAAGCCCGATCGTCGGACGCCGTAACCACATGGTCAAATACAAAGGAACAACCCTCTATCCGCCCGCCGTTTTCGACGTACTGGATAACATATCTTACATCGAAAACTATATCATGACGGTCTGCAATAATGAGTTCGGCAACGACCACATCGTCATCAAAGTCGGATTACGCAAGCAGCCGTCGTTCGACATAACGAAAGACCTGAAAGACCATTTCCGCGCACGCATACGCGTAGCTCCCGAAATCGAGGTCTGCCCCGTAGAAGATATCCGGAAAATCAACTTCCCGGACATAAACCGTAAACCCGTAAAATTTATTGATAATCGAAATAACACCAATAACCATGCAAAATAAATTCGACGACATACGTCCCTACAATCTTTCCGAAATACCCCCTGCCATGCAACGCATCGCGGACAGTGAATACTTCGACCTGCTGTCGAATTATATTTTTCCGGGCAGGGATACGGAAGAAATCCGGGAAATGGTACGCAACATTCGGACTACTGACGAGTTTCAACAACAAGTGATGTACTACGCAAACGAGCAGTTCACGACCCGTTCCATAAGCAAATTCACCTACGGCGGCTTAGACGCCCTGGATCCCGGCAAAAACTATCTCTTTATCTCCAATCACCGGGATATCATGCTCGATTCTTCCTTATTACAATATATATTGCATGCCAACGGGTTCAGAACTACGGAAATCACTTTCGGCAGTAACCTGATGCACCCTCAATTAGTTGTCGATATAGGCAAAGCCAACAAGATGTTCAAAGTCATACGGAGCAGTAATATCCGCGAATTTATCAAAAATTCCATGCACCTCTCCGATTACATACGCTATACGCTGACGAGGAAAGGATCCTCTATCTGGATCGCGCAGCGCAACGGACGTACCAAGGACGGCAACGACCTGACCGACCAGGGTATCATCAAGATGTTTTGCATGAGTAGCCGGACGGACGACATGGCGGAAGCCCTCGACGAACTGAATATCATTCCCATCGCTATCTCCTACCAGATCGAATCGTGCGATATACTGAAAACACGCGAACTGTACCTCTCGCGCAACGGTCAAAAATATGTCAAACAACCCGGCGAAGACCTGAACAGTATCCTCACCGGAATCAGGCAACCGAAAGGCTGCGTGAACATCCACATCTGCGAACCTCTCGCCTTGGACGAACTCGCCGAGGTGGACTACAAAAGTCCGAACGAGTTTTACAAAACGATCGCCTCGATCATCGACAAACGGATATACAAACACTATAAGCTGTATAATAACAATTACATCGCGCACGACCTGCGCTCCGGTCGCGCCGCTTACGCCCACTATTATACGCCCGAAGAAAAAGAGGCGTTCGTGGCCCGCTACCGTTATATGCTTGAACAGATCGAAGGAGATAAAGATACGCTGACGTCCATTTTTCTCGGAATATACGCAATCCCCGTCGACAACGCTAAAAACCCGGATAACCAATAAAGATCAAAATATGGACAGTTTCAAATTTCAGTACCTTTCAAAACAGGAGATAAAAGCTTATCAGGAAAAGAAAATGGCCGAGGCGCTCACTTATGTAAATATTCATTCCCCCTTTTACAAGGAATTATTTGCAAAAGAAAAGATCGACGTATCAAAAATCAAACATATAGAAGACCTGCAACGAATACCCGTAACCACCAAGCGGGATCTGCAACTGCGCAACATGGACTTCCTGTGCGTGCCGGCCGCAGAGGTACGCGACTATGTGACCACATCGGGAACGCTCGGCGACCCCGTTACATTCGCCGATACGGAAAACGACTTGCGCCGTCTTGCACTAAGCGAAGCGCTCTCCTACGAATTTGCGGGATGCAAACCCGGCGACGTTATCCAGTTGATGGCTACCATCGACCGCTGCTTCATGGCAGGGCATGCCTGTTTGCTCGGTAGCGTCCGATTCGGTTCGGGCATCATCCGCGTCGGAAACGGTATCCCCGAACTGCAGTGGAACACGATCCACCGCCTTCATCCCACCGTATGTATCTGCGTACCCTCTTTCCTGATCAAACTGATCGAATTTGCCGAAGCCCATCACATTGATTATCGCAACTCCTCCCTGAAACGCGCTATCTGCGTCGGCGAAAGCGTCCGCACAAACGAGCATACGCTGAATATCCTTGGGGAGAAAATTCATGCGTCATGGCCGGAGCTGTCCCTGTACGTAAACTATGCCTCAACGGAGATGCAGTCGTCGTTCAACGAATGTGAAAAAGCCTGCGGAACCCACCACAAACCGGATCTGACGATCGTAGAATTTCTGGACGACAACAATCAACCCGTAAAAGCCGACGAACCGGGCGAAATAACCATCACCACATTGGGCGTAGAGGGCATGCCCCTGTTGCGATTCAAGACCGGCGACGTCTGCTACCGTTTTGAAGAACCTTGCGCCTGCGGACGCAACTCGCTACGCTTAGGCCCCATCCTGGGCCGCAAAGGGCAGATGATTAAATACAAAGGCACAACCCTCTACCCGGCCGCCCTGTACGACATCCTCGAAAACATCCCGGAAATAAAGAATTATATCGTCGAAGTATATACAAACACCATCGGCACAGATGGCATCCGTATCCTCATCGGCACGCCGAACAACCATGAATATTTCATAAAATCGCTAAAAGACCTGTTCCGCTCAAAAATACGCGTAGCGCCGGACATTGTATTTGAACCGATCGAACTGATCACCCAAAAACAAATGCCCCCCACAAGCCGCAAACTGATCAAGTTCTTCGATTATCGGGAAAATAAACACTAACGATTGCCCACTGCGGAGCGAGCGGCAATTCGTGTCACTGCATTTTTTCCGAAAAAGCAGGGGGATACGACCGAAACGGATCCGTAAGTTTTAATGCGTGATGGTATATCGATTATCCGACTTTAATATTCCGTACGACGTCTTTTCCGAATGATTTGTTGACAAGTTCGCGGTTGCGGGGACGATAGGTACCCTCTTCCATCTCGCGCAATACGACGTTTGTGAAAAGGCGGAACATTTTCTGTTCCTGGCTTTCATCTTTGTAGAATGTTTCCCAGGCGTATTCATAGAGTTCCTGTAGTCGTTCGGCCGACATGTGTTTGGGGTGAAACACTACTTGCCCCGCATTATAATGATCCCAGTCAAAATCAAAAAT
>JAIRSF010000084.1 GCA_031255595.1 Tannerella sp. | reverse complement strand
GCCTTGTCAACCGTTTCGGTTTTACGCGGCGGAAAATGAAGTTCGTGTATGACATTCGTGGGACAGACCGCAACACATTTACGGCACAGGCGACATTTGGTGTCGTCTATATGGGCCAGATTGTTTTCGATTGTTATCGCGCCGAACGTACATTCCTTGAAACATTTGCTGCAACCGATACAAGCATTGGCACAGGCTTTGCGTGCAACGCCCCCTTTATCCCTGTTGACGCACGAAACAAAAATACGGCGCGACTTCGGCCCTTTTTTGCGCATCTCGATGATGTTTTTCGGACACGCTTTCACACACGCCCCACAAGCTGTGCATTTATCCTCCGAAACTTCGGCCAACCCGGTTTGCATATTAATATGTATAGCGTCAAAGGCGCAGGCCTCGGCGCAATCCCCCAATCCGAGGCATCCGAACGAACAACCGGTTTCACCGCTGTACAACGACGCGGCAATGGTACAATTTCGCGCCCCGTCGTATTCATTTGTCCGCGGGCGGGCTTCGCAGGTTCCGTTACAGCGTACGACGGCCACTTTCGGAACGATCTCTCCAGCGTCCTTGCCCATGATCGTCGCCACATTTTTCATAACATCCGCTCCGCCGACCGGGCAGGATAAGTTTTCCAGCGATTCCGCTTTCACACAAGCCGCAGCAAAACCGCCGCATCCGGGATAACCGCATCCTCCGCAGTTGGCGCCCGGCAATACGTCAAGTATCCGGGGGATACGGGGATCTTCTTTCACCTCAAATTTTTTGGATAAAACAAACAGGATAACGGCTGCTACGGCTCCTATAATACCTAATAGAATAATTGCTATGTACATATAATCTTAGAGTGATTGGTTCAGGTCGTATGTATCCTGTACTTTTGAAAGCGAGAACACACATTTTTTCTTTAATTTGTCACGAAAAATATACAGTATGAAATAATAAGGAACAAGGATGAATAACCCCGCCAGTCCGCCGACACCTTCGTTTCCGCTTTGGGTCAGTCCTGCGATCAGGGCAACGACGACTAAAATCAAGGGTATGGCAAAAGCCGTCACGACGGCAAAAAGGCCTGTAGACGAGTATGCGGAAACAACGACCTGCTCATGGGGAGCGTATATCCCGGAGGTATCGTCAATTTCTATTACTTTCTCCTTTTTGTCCGAAGCAAGGCATGCCGATCTCGCATGGCAAGCGCTGCACGCCGCCTTCTGCTCAATTCTGACGAACACCTTGTGTTTTTCAATCCTTTCTATTATGCCCTGATGTTGGATTAAATCTTTCATACTACTTGAATTGTAAACTCTACTTTGCAATTCGGGGGCAAAAATACGAATTAAATGTATACAGGCAATATACACAAGTGATATTTTTTGTTAAAGCTGACGGGTTGAAAGCAAATTGTCACCATTTGTAACTGAATCCAAACGAAAACATCTCATTTACTTGCAAATAAGTATCGGAATCAGGCGCTTTTGCTACGCCGTCGTCGTAGCGCAGATATAAAAAGAGGGTAGTGGAAAAATATTTGCTTAGCGCAATATCCACTTTATTTTCAAATTCGCCGGTTGCGCGTTCGTAGTTGGTAAAGTAATAAAACCGCGAATACCAGGTGACGATTTTGTTGAACCGGGTGTTATTTGTCATATTAATAGACGACCCGAAAGTTTTCATTACGTGCTTGTAGGTTCCGTCTTCATTTCTCTCAAAATAAGCTCCCAGATTGATATTTCTATTTGTACTGTACATATATTTGAACGAAAAGGGTTCCAGGGATACCTTGAGATCGACCGAACGATTCGGTTTTTTGAATTTAGGATTCGCATTATAGGTCATCCCAACCCCGATATTGAGTGTCAAAGGCGCCAGGAACGCAGAGTGTTTGGTACGACTATTGGCGATATACTTATTGCCCATGGAGGTAATAAATTCGGTAGAAGATGAATAGTTCCAGTTTCTGATCGCCCTTAACCCGAAATTACTGCGGAAACGGAGTTCGTCGCTTCCGATCGTGTAGTCCCGCAACGTATCGCCGGGCGCATTATTAATGGTAAAGGTGGTGGACAATGTGTTTGTCAGCGATATTTTGCCTCTTGCATAATTGTACGACGTCAGGGTGTTGGTATAGATGTTCATGTTGTCGATTTCACCTTTATACCAGTTTACGGAAGTCCTGTTCTGAGAAAATTTTATATCGGCGGAAAACGACGACGTCCAATATTTCCTGTCGGGTATAAATTTAACAATCGGGTCTACGGTTTCCGGCGTCGCGGTAGTCGCTTTAACCTCCAATTTGACTTGTTCTTTGGATTTGTCGATACTCTTAGGCTTTATGACCTTATTGGGTAATTGTTCGCTTGTATATTGAAATCTTTTGGGATCTTTGAGCATCACATTCTTATAAGCGTTATCTTCCAGCCGTTTTTTCAGAAGATAATATTTGAACATATTTTTGGCGCGCTTGTGTTCGTAGGTCATGAACGGAGGTACCTGGAGGCCCATTAAAGCAAGGGAGTCGCGGTTAAACTTATAATCCAGTTTCGGAAACATGCCGCCGCGAAAGACCAAAGGAATATAAAAATCGTTATCGATCACAGCTTCTTTCAGTGACTTGTAACGATGAGGAGGCCATGGCTCCAAGGTTGATTTGGTCCATGCCATCACTTCTTCCGATAACCCTACCGTTTTACTGCGCTGCGCATTCGTATCCGCGACGATAAGCAGTAAAAACACAACAGACAACGTAATGGCTATTTTATTATGTTTCCTTATGCAATTCATCATCATATTTCGCCAATCGGTTTATATGGATTGCAAAGTTAGCATAAAATCTTCAAATTATACACAAACGCTGAAAAATTTTCACTATCTTTGTAGCTTCAAAATTTTAAACTCATAAAGACAGTGGCAAAAACAAAATATATTTTCGTGACGGGAGGCGTTGTGTCTTCTTTGGGTAAAGGGATTGTTTCAGCCTCATTGGGAAAGTTGCTGCAGGCGCGGAATTATAAAGTGACCATACAAAAGTTCGACCCGTATATTAATGTGGATCCGGGCACGCTGAATCCTTATGAACATGGGGAATGTTTCGTGACGGTCGACGGGCACGAGGCGGACTTGGACTTGGGTCATTACGAACGTTTTCTGAACGTGCCCACAACACGTGCAAATAACATTACAACAGGCCGTATTTATCAGAATGTGATCGAAAAAGAACGCCGCGGCGATTATCTGGGAAAGACGGTACAGGTGATACCCCATATCACAGACGAGATCAAACGGAATGTGAAATTATTGGGCACAAAAGAAAAGTATGATTTTGTTATTACGGAAATAGGCGGTACGGTCGGGGATATTGAATCGTTGCCTTTCATTGAAAGTGTGCGCCAGTTGAAATGGGAATTGGGTAAAGACTGCATCTGTGTGCACCTGACGTATGTTCCGTTTCTTGCCGCCGCCAAAGAATATAAGACCAAACCTACGCAACATTCCGTAAAACAGTTGCAGGAGTTAGGCGTTCAGCCGGATATCCTTGTTCTTCGCACCGAACACAACCTGAATACTCCGATACTCCACAAAGTGGCCCTGTTCTGCAATGTTTCCAAAGAATCTGTGATTCAGTCGATCGATGTGCCGACCATTTATGAGGTGCCCCTTATGCTTCAGCGCCAGAGAATGGATGAGATCCTGCTTGAAAAAGTAGGCCTTCCGGTAGATTCAACTCCCGAACTGAAACAATGGAAAGATTTTCTGTATCGCAAAAACAATGCGAAAAAAGAGGTCAGGATTGCGCTTGTCGGAAAATATGTAGAGCTGCAGGACGCCTACAAATCAATAGAAGAATCCTTGCTTATTTCTTCCATCTATAATGACCGCAAATTGGACTTGCGCCTTATTCATTCGGAAAAGATTGACGAGAATAATGTGGCGGAGCAGTTGAAAGAGATGGATGGCGTCGTGATTGCACCCGGTTTCGGGCAGCGGGGTATCGACGGGAAGTATGTTGCGCTGAGATATGTCCGCGAACAGAACATTCCTTGCCTGGGAATATGCCTCGGTATGCAGTGCATGGTCGTCGAATATGCCCGCAATGTATTGGGATTAGAAGGTGCAAATTCTACCGAGATGGAACCGAACGCCCCCTATAAAGTGATCGACCTGATGGCAGAGCAGAAGAATATTACGAACCTGGGAGGTACGATGCGTCTTGGCGAATACGAATGTGTCCTGAAAAAAGGGACGAATGTTTACGAAGTTTACGGAGAGCAATATATACAGGAGCGTCACCGTCATCGCTATGAGTTCAACAATGAATTTAAGGAACAGTTTGAGGAAGCCGGCATGAAATGCGTCGGAGAAAATCCCGATACCAACTTAGTCGAGGTCGTCGAAGTGCCGGAGTTGAAATGGTATGTCGGGGTACAGTATCACCCGGAATACAGCTCTACGGTGATTAACCCGAATCCGTTGTTTGTAGGTTTTATAAAGGCGGCTATAAAAATTGACGAAACGAAAGCCGCTTCACAACTTAGCGACCGCCCCCGCACAGCAAAAAAAACACAGGCTAATAATAAAAAGAACAAACAAGTAAAAAAAACGAATGGATAAAAATACAATAACAGGTTTTGTTTTAATCGGGTTGGTTTTAATCGGATTCAGTTTGCTGAACCGTCCGACGAAAGAACAGGTAGAGGCGCAGCAACGTTATCAGGATTCGATCGCATCCGTCATGAAAAAGATGCAGGAGCAGGCTGTTCTGGAGCAAGGAATGAATGAGGTTGCCTTGAGTGAAGCGTCGGAAGATGACCGCCTTACCGATTCTTTGCAGCAGCAGGTGCAGGTTCAAAATAAGTTCGGGGTCTTTGCGGCTGCCGTAGACGGTACGGATGAAATGATTACACTCGAAAACGACCTGATAGAAGTTAAGATCGGCAGCAAGGGAGGGTATGTATCTTATGCCCGGATAAAAGATTATCTTACGTATGAAAAAGAACCGTTGGTCTTGTTTGAAGATGACGACTCCAAATTCAATGTCACTTTTGTCACTGCAAAAAATCGGGTCGTCAATACTTCCGATTTATATTTTACACCGATAAGAGGAAATGATCCCCATTCCGTAACGATGCGCCTGAATGTGGGAGAGCAGGGTATTGTAGATTTTGTCTATACGTTGAATCCGGATGATTACATGTTAAATTTCTCCATTCGGACAAGCGGGTTAAACGGTCTTCTGGCCCCTTCCACAAATTCATTGGATATTCAGTGGAACCAGCGGATGCGAACGTTGGAGAAAGGGCGCAAGCTGGAGAATCAATATACGGGGTTGTACTATAAATTCCTTGCCGACGACGTAGAACACTTCGGAGAGGCCAAAGATGAAGACAAGCAGTTGTCAAACCGCCTGAAATGGATCGGTTACAAAAATAAATATTTTTCATCGACCCTGATTGCCGACGACGCTTTTGCCGCAACAACCCTTTCCGCCAAGCTGGAAACTACGGACGCAAAATACCTGAAGCATTTTTATGCGACAACAGCCGTCGCTTTCAATATCACAGCCAATGAATCGATCGGATTCCGCTACTTCTTCGGGCCGAATAAGTATAAACTGCTGCGTTCCTATGATAAAAATACGGATGCGAATCAGCAGTTGGATCTGGATAACCTTGTGCCGATGGGCTATCAATGGGTGCGTCCGATCAACAAATATTTCATTTTGCCGATCTTCGATTACCTCGGCAAATTCATATCCAATTACGGATTGATTATTTTTCTTTTAACCTTAGCCGTTAAGCTTGTACTGTTTCCGCTTACATACAAATCCTATCTGTCGCAGGCCAAGATGCGGGTATTGCGTCCGCAGGTAGAAGCGTTAAAAGAAAAATTCCCCAAGAAAGAGCAAGCTATGGAATTGCAACAGGCCACGATGGCCCTTTACAGCAGCGCCGGCGCCAGTCCGTTGAGCGGCTGTTTGCCGATGTTGCTCCAGATGCCGATCCTGATCGCCCTGTATTGGCTCTTCCCGACGTCGATCGAACTTCGACAGCAAGGCTTCCTTTGGGCCGAAGACCTCTCAACCTACGATGCGGTGATCTCATGGAATGCGAACATTCCCTTTATCAGTTCATTCATCGGAAACCATCTCAGCCTTTTCTGCCTGCTTATGACCACAGTGAACATTGTATATACAAAGGTCAACATGAGCCTGACCAATACCGGGCAGCAACAGATGATGCCGGGGATGAATATGATGATGTACCTCATGCCCCTGATGTTCTTCTTCATGTTTAACCAGAGCTCGGCCGGACTGAGCTATTATTTCCTGGTATCTACCCTGATTACGATTGCACAGACGATGTCTTTCCGTTTCGGTATCAACGAGAAAAAACTACTGGCCAAACTGGAAGCCAACAAAAAGAAACCCAAAAAGAAATCCGGTTTCATGAAACGCCTCGAGGAAGCGCAACGGATGCAGCAGGAACAGTTGAAAAAACAGCAGAAAGAACGCGAAAAACGTCAGCGTTCAAGCAAAAGATGAAACCCTGTTTTTATCGGCGGAGTAACTTTAACGCTTTGACCATATCGTCGGGCGTATCGATACCGATCGTTTCCTGGTGGGTGACGGCAACTTTTATTCTATATCCGTTCTGAAGCCAGCGCAATTGTTCAAGGCTTTCGGCCATTTCGAGCGAAGACTGCGGCAGGGAGGTTATTTCTTTCAGAATATCCGCACGATATGCGTATAATCCGATGTGTTTGTAGAAGGTATGCGCCCTGAGCCATTCCGTATAATTCTTCCCACGTATATAAGGAATGACGGAACGGCTGAAATACATCGCTTCATTCCGGTTGTTGAGGACAACTTTCGGGCTGTTCGGATTAAATATCGTTTGTTCGAAATCACCTTCTTTATCAAAAGGTTTCACGAGCGTTGCAATTTGTGTATCGGGTTCCGAAAAGCAGCTTTTGAGCAATTCGATTTGTTCCGGCCGGATAAACGGCTCATCTCCCTGAATATTTACGACCGCGTCGAAACCGTTTCCGGCTTTGCACAAAGCTTCATAGCAACGGTCTGTGCCGCTATTGTGCCGTTCGGAAGTCATGATCACATTGCCTCCGAAATTTTTTACGGCATCGGCTATACGTATGTCGTCGGTCGCCACATAGAGGCGATGGACGGTCGATTGCACTTGTTCATAAACCCTTTGTATCATGGGTTTGCCGTCCATGTCCGCCAGCGGTTTGCCGGGAAATCGTGTGGAGGCGTATCTTGAAGGTATGATTCCGAGAAAATTCATTTATCTATTCATTTTTTTTCGTTTGTAAAGTCAATGACTTTTTTCCCTCAATCTGATAAAAAATACCATAGAAGCTTCGATTGCGCAGGGAGAGCGCCGGCAAGTTGAGGTTCCGCACAACAAATTCTTATTTTATCATATCGAAACGTGTATACGGAACAAGCGCTTTAGGTATAGATATGCCTTCGGGGGACTGATTGTTTTCGAGCAGGGCCGCCATTATGCGCGGAAGGGCGAGCGCACTTCCGTTGAGCGTATGGCATAACCGGGTCTTTTTAAGATCGTCGCGGTAGCGGCATTTCAGGCGGTTGGCCTGATAGTTTTCAAAATTGGAAACGGAGCTGACTTCGAGCCAGCGTTCTTGTGCCGCCGAGAACACCTCAAAGTCAAATGTCAGCGACGAAGTAAAACTCATGTCCCCTCCGCAAAGGCGAAGAATCCGCCAGGGCAACTCAAGTTTTTCCACCAGCGACTCCACATAATCGACCATTTCCTGCAACGACTGATAGGAATGTTCCGGCGTATCAATCCGTACGATCTCCACTTTATCGAATTGATGAAGGCGGTTCAGGCCGCGCACGTCTTTTCCGTACGATCCGGCTTCGCGGCGGAAACAGGCCGAATAAGCCGTATTTTTGACCGGCAAGGAGTCTTTGTCCAATATGACATCCCGGTATATGTTTGTAACCGGCACTTCGGCCGTAGGGATCAGGTATAAGTCATCAAGCCCGCAATGATACATCTGTCCTTCCTTGTCCGGCAACTGCCCGGTTCCGTAGCCGGAATCGGCGTTTATCACATACGGCGGTTGTATTTCCGTATATCCGGCTTCGCTTGCGTTATCAAGGAAAAAATCTATCAGCGCTCGTTGCAGGCGGGCGCCCTGTCCGATATAAACCGGAAAACCCGCACCCGTTATTTTCACACCGAGTTCAAAGTCGATCAGGTTGTATTTCTTTGCAAGATCCCAGTGCGGAAGTGCATCCTTATATAAGGTGGGGATGACACCGCCCATTTTTTCACACACATTATCTTCCGCACCTTTACCTTCGGGAACGGAGTCGTGCGGCAGGTTAGGTATTAAAACAAGGATTTCATGTATACGCTTTTCCGCATCTTCTTTTACGGCATCCTGTTTTTTACTTGCTTCTTTCAGTTCGGACACACGTGCTTTGGCTGCTTCGGCTTCTTCCTTTTTGCCTTCTTTCATCAGTCCGCCGATCTTTTTGGAAACATTGTTTATTTCCGCCAGATTAGCATCCAGAGCCGACTGCGTATTACGCCGGAGCGTATCCCATTCTATAACTTTATCTATGTATGCTGTTGCATCGAATTTTTTTACCGCCAGACGACGAATCACTTCGTCCCGATTTTCCGTAATCGTCTTAATTGTAAGCATTGTTTCAAAATTTTAATAAATCAAAGTGTGCAAAGGTAATGCAATTTTTCCAAATGTCCTCCCTCTCTTTCAGAATTTTACAAAAAAGCGAACTGAAACAGGTAATAGCATA
>JAIRSF010000060.1 GCA_031255595.1 Tannerella sp. | reverse complement strand
CGGCTGTTGTAACCGTCGCGCAGTTGCCGGAGAAAAGAGATTAATGTTCCTTCGCTCAGGCAGTCGGCTTCGTCGAAAAGGATTACCAACGGTTTGTCCAACAGTTCACAAAATTGTGAAAGCGCAGTTCCCAGAACGCCTATAAAATCTTCATAATCCGCATTTTTAGCAAATTCCGCACCGTATGGAATATTTGTACCTTTGAGTTTGTTTTTCATATTCCGCACGATCGCCGGTATGCCTTCTTTCGGGTCAATAACGTTTTGAGCTTTTTCCATCGAATAGTACAGGGCATAATATGTTCCGCCGGCGTTCAGCCTGTCCGCCAGATCTTTCAGGTAAGTTGTTTTTCCGCTCTGGCGTGCGGCGTGAATCACAAAATACTGTTCCTCATCAATCAACTGTTCCACACCTTGCAGGCGCGTGGTGGCCTCTATCATGTAATGCTTTATGCTGTTGCAAGGCCCTGCTATGTTAAAGTATCTCATCGTTGCTTGTTTTTAATAGGTTTTGGAAAATGTTTGAAATGAGGATGTAAAGATCATCATTATTTTCAATTTTCCAAAATGAGCCGCGGTTTTTATCATACTGAAAATTCGTTATGCTACTTTCCGTTGTTCGTAATTAACACTGTGTACCGGATTATTCACTATTCACTAACAACGTTAACTAACAAGACGGCATATAAGGGGATATTCGTCAATTGTTCTTCTTTTCGGAAGTCGGACATGGAGGTGCGGATCGCTGTTTCGGGGGCGTATTTCCGGATATATGACTTTAGACTTTTGGATTGGAGGTTTTCTTCCGCTTTTACTTCGATGGGTATCACTTTGCCGGTATATTGAAGAATAAAATCTACTTCGGCTTTTCCTCCTTCGGCAGACCAGTAAAAAACAGATTGTGTATGTTTTTTTATAAGTTGTTGGAGGACATATTGTTCGGTCAATGCGCCTTTAAATTCTTCAAAAATTTTATTTCCGTCAAGCAATGTTCCTGCATCTATTTCGCCTAAGGCGCCGAGCAATCCTACGTCAACGAGATATAATTTGAATGCGCTGCTGTCGGCATAACTTTTTAAAGGGATACCGGGTTTAGAGATGCGATCCGTTTTGTAGATGAGTCCGCTGTCAATTAGCCAGGATAAGGCTAATTCGTACTCCCGCGCTCTGGCGCCTTTTTTAATGAGGCCGTACAGGAATTTTTTGTTTTCTTTTGCTAATTGAGCCGGTATGGAATTCCACAACATTCGTATTCTCGGAACCATGTCGAAAGGTGCATGTTTGGAAAAATCCTGTTCGTAGGACGTTAAAATTTCATGTTGAAGTACGCGGACTTCATCATAGTCGTTATTTTCAACGAACGACAATACGACTTCCGGCATACCGCCTACATAATAGTATTGTTTCAGGAGTTCGATATATCTGTGTTTGAACGTTTTTATCAGTGTCCAGTCAAGGCTTTCCAATAAATCGAGTAATGATTTTTGTCCTTTTGCAAGCAGAAATTCGGAAAAATCAAGCGGATAAATATCCAGAAAACTTACTTTCCCCACCGGGAAAGAGGTAGCGTGATGAAGTGCCACTCCCAATAAGGAGCCGGCTGCGATCACGTGATACTCAGGCGCATTTTCATAGAAATACTTCAAGGCGGTAAGTCCGCGTTCCACTTCCTGAATTTCATCAAATACAATTAAGGTATTGTCTGCGACAACCTGAATCCCGGTTTCGAGTTTTATTGCTGTTAATATGCGGTTCAGATCAAAGTCCTGCATAAAAAGCGTACTTAATTTCACCGAGGTTTCAAAGTTTATATAAGCCAATTGTTTATATTCTTTTTTTCCAAATTCTTTTATCAGCCACGTTTTTCCAACCTGACGTGCGCCTCGGACAATCAAAGGTTTTCTTTTCGCCTTATTCTTCCATTCGAGCAAGTCTTTATAAGCAAATCTTTCCATAGAGTATACATTTATTCGAACGACTTTCTGTGTCAATACACAAAAAGTGGAACGACTTTTTGTGCAAATATACAAAAAGTGGAACGACTTTTTGTGTTGATTGGCGATTTTTTTTTAAAAGTAATGCCTTTCGGGAAACTACCTGCGTCGATAGTTGTGGTGCCCGGTTGCACTTATAAGTTAGTGATAAAGGTCGAGGTTCCATCATATACAATGGTAAAGTCCGGGTCATTCAGATCAATTTCTTCAACACTTCTATTCGCAAAATCAAGCGTTATTCCTTTATATAAACAACAAATCATGTTCTGTAGCATTCTCAATGAATACAAAATGATGAAAAAGGCAAAGAAGGAGTTAACGAGCCGGCAATGCATTTTTCAATATAGTTTCAAGTCTTCCAACATAATAAAATGGCAAGTTGATTAGTTTGAATTTCTTACCTCCGAGTGTTGTCACTTCATTTATTGAAAAAGGCTGCGACCAGACTCTTACAGCTATATTATGAGGCGCTTCGTCCATAAATAAATGCAAAGAGCGAAGTTTTGTGTTATGTCCCGATTTTACCTCTACCGGAATCACTTTGCCATCGTATTGTAAAACAAAATCGACTTCTGCATCCGAATCTTTTTTATTTCGCACCCAAAAATTCCGCTGATTTGAGACGCGGCTATCTATTGCGAGTAATTCCTGAGCAACAATTTGTTCGGCAATTTTTCCTCTCCATGCATCCAGAATATCGGATGCTCCGAACACTTCCTTTTGCACATTTGCAGCATAATTAACCAAACCGCAATCAAGCCAGAATAATTTTGGAGAACGTTTCAGATCTTTCGTTATCGGCACAACGCAATCGGTTGTCGGATAGCAAAGTTCCAGAGTGAACGTCTTTTCCAATGTGCGAAATGCTTCTCCCATTTCACGCGACTTATAAGAAGAACCGGCAAACCCGCCCAATGTTATGCGTTCTGCCGTAAACTTCCAACCGTACTGCAAAATATAACGAATCGTTTGATTCATTGTTTCGTTTCGGGCATATTTTTCAACATCATTACGATAACTTGTAAGTAAACTTTCATAAATACGGTTCAAACCGACATAGTTTTTGTTTTCAGCATAATCGGCAACCACTTCGGGCATACCGCCAATGAGTGTGAACGTATTGAAAAGATTCATTGTTTTGGTATGCAAAGCTTCGGGTATCCGGCAATCAAATAATGCTTTTTCAAGTTGTGTTTCGTCGATAGCCCGTAAGAATTCGTTGAATACGCAGGGATGAACAGCTAAATATTCTACTCGTCCGACAGGGAACGAAATGTTTTTATTCAACACAGTTTCCAATAATGAACCAGCGGCAATGATGTATAAATCAGATAGCTTTGCTTCGTAAAAGTAACGAAGTTTTGTGATTGCCGTTTTTGAATATTGAATTTCATCAATAAATAAAAGCGTTTTTCCCGGCTTATTTTCCTTGTTGCAAAAAAGAAAAATTTCTGCCAAAAGATGACTCATCTCCTGTTCTTTTTCAAACAGGGCGATTGCGCTTGGGCTTTTTTCAAGATTCAAATAAAGATAACTATCAAAATACGGCGCAAAACTATCTACAAGCGTAGTTTTGCCTACTTGGCGAGATCCTCTCAGTATTAGCGGTTTGCGATTTTTCGTCGCAGCCCATTGTCTCAATTCCGTAAGAATATTTCTTTTAAACATACGCACTTGTTTTTTGCAAAGATAGTGTTTTTTGTTTCAAATCGGGGGTTTATGCTTGGATAATTTGTTTCAAATCGGGGGTGAAAATGTTTTGATTTTGTTTCAAATCGGGGGGAGATTCGTGTGTCCGCCGGTAAAACTTCCGGTAACTTATTTTCATAAGTCTTTACTTTAGCTGTATCCGGCAGTAGATGACGACAATTCTGTTTAAATTCTGTTCAGCACTTTTTTTATCAGTATCGGAAGGCTGTTTTTGTAATCCGTATTCATCGTTTTGTCTACCCGTCCGGCGATGATGCAGCAGACGGTCATGGCGCGATGTCCCATCAGGGTGGCCAGGCCGGCGAGTGCGGAACTCTCCATTTCAAAATTGGTGATGTGGCGGTCTTCGAAATGGAAGGCTTCTATTTTGCGGTTTAGCTCCGGGTCGTTAAGCGGAAGACGTAATTCCCGTCCCTGCGGGCCGTAGAAGCCGTTGGCAGCAATGGTCATGCCGCGGATAATATCGTCTTTGGTAATCTGTTCAATCAGCGAAGTATCCGCCGAAACGACATACGGGCGGATACCGGTAATATCCCAGTCCAACTGACGGATCAGTTCGTCTTCCATACGTATATCCCGGACTTTTTCGTGGTCTTTGTAAAAGTAAATCACCCCGTCGAACCCGATTGATTTTTCGGCGGCTACATAGGAACCGACCGGTGTGTATGGCTGCAAACCGCCCGATGTGCCGATACGTACCAGGGTGAGTTGACGAAATACGGGACGGACGGTGCGTGTTGCAAAGTCAATATTGGCGAGTGCGTCGAGTTCGTTGATCACGATATCTATGTTATCGCATCCGATACCATGGGATACGACAGAGATCCGTTTGCCTTCATAGGTTCCGGTAATGGTGTAAAACTCGCGGTTGGATATGTCACATTCTTTGGTGTCGAAATACCCGGCAATCAGGGATACGCGCGCCGGATCTCCGCAAAGGATGATGCGATCGGCAAGGTGTTCCGGTTTTATATGAAGATGGAACACGCTACCGTCCTCATTGATAATCAGTTCCGATGCCGCAATATGTTTCATGAAATGGAGGGGTGTTTCGCTTTGTAAACCGATGATCTCTTTGCGGAATGAAGCAAAAAGACCATCGGCTGTTAATGATTCCTTATGCGTTTGCGTGAAACGCATGGTTATGCACTATTTTATCGGTTTGTTTTGATTTCCTTCGACGGGTTTGGATATGGCGTCGCGCATGGAAGTATCCGCTTCGATATTTTTCATCCGGTAATAGTCCATGATACCCAGGTTTCCGCTGCGGAATGCTTCGGCCATAGCTTTGGGCACTTCGGCTTCGGCTTCGATCACTTTGGCGCGTGCCTCCTGTGCTTTTGCTTTCATTTCCTGCTCAAGGGCTACGGCCATGGCGCGGCGTTCTTCTGCTTTAGCCTGTGCAATATTCTTATCTGCCTGCGCCTGATCCATCTGCAGTACGGCTCCGATGTTTTTACCTATATCAATATCCGCAATATCAATGGACAGAATTTCAAATGCCGTACCGGCATCCAATCCTTTGCGCAGTACGAGTTTAGATATGGAATCGGGATTTTCCAATACGGTTTTGTGGCTTTCCGACGAACCGATGGAGGATACAATCCCCTCGCCTACACGTGCCAGAATCGTTTCTTCGCCGGCTCCTCCGACTAATTGTTTGATGTTGGCGCGTACGGTGACGCGCGCTTTGGCGATCAACTGAATACCGTCTTTGGCAACTGCGGTAACGGGAGGCGTGTCAATCACTTTCGGGTTGACAGACATCTGTACGGCCTGAAAAACGTCGCGTCCGGCCAGGTCGATCGCTGTAGCCATCTGGAAGGTCAGGTCAATGTTTGCTTTGGAGGCCGAAACGAGCGCGTGAACGACTCTTTCCACATGTCCGCCCGCCAGATAATGAGCTTCCAGTTCGTCGCGGGTCAGACTTTTCAGTCCGGCTTTGTGCGCCTCGATCATTGCCCGGGTGATGACTCCCGGCGGAACTTTACGTATGCGCATCAGGAACAGTTGTACAAGCGATATGTTCACGCCGGATACTTTGGCCGAGATCCACATCAGGAACGGTACATAATAAAAGAAAATGCATAGCATTACAAACGCTATACCAATTGTGACAAGAAGTAATAGATCCATAATTTTAAGAATTAATATTGTGTTTATTTTGGCCTAAGCCGATCTTCGATTCAACGATCACATTATACCCTTCTATTTGTAAAATTACTACGGGTGTGTTTTCATCAATAAAGTCGTTTACCGATTTCGCTTCGACGGTAATATCTTTGAAGCGTGCTTTTCCGATAGGAGCCAGGCGGGACAACGTAATTCCTTCGTCGCCTATCTGCAAATTTTCGTCTTTAGGAGAAGACAGGGTCGAATCGACGTCTGTTTTGAGGGCGACACGACTGAACGAATCCCGTCGTAACAACCAGAAGAAGAGTCCACCGAAAACGGCGATAGAGGAGCCGAGCGTTATGTTACCCATCATTATACCACCTGCAGAGTATGCGTATGCTACTCCTCCAATGGCAAATAAAACCCCACCGATTCCTGCAATGGTGATGCCCGGCAACAGGAATATCTCCGCCAGGATCAGAAATATGGCCGCGGCCATCAGGAAAACAATAATGATGATATCTGTTACCATAAAATAATATTTAGTATTTAACTCCTATCTGGCGATTTTCCGCGTTACGCGCTTTCTTTTCCTGAACCCCGGCCTTTGCCATCCAGTCATAAAGTTGGTTTTCCATCTGTAGGATGGTCGGTTTCAGTTGGTTACGCGTAGACGTATTCCCTTTTGCGTACGAACTGCGTATCTCGTCTAATTTGTTCCTCAACGTTTCTATTTGCCGGTTCATACCGATTAACTCCGAATAAAGGTCTTTTGCCTCATGGCTTTTTATTTCATTCAGCGTATAATACGTTGTTTTATCGTTTACGACAAAAATGAAATCGCGCTCTTTCTTTTTCTCGTTCGTTGTCAGATCCGTATGTGCAAGTTTAATCAGGTCGGCATAATCCGCCCCCTCTTTCCAGGTATCGCTTATGGAGGCAAGGGAGGCGCGTCTTATCAGTTTGTCGACGTCTTCCGTATCTTCTATACGTTTGCGTGACGGGTCGGGTATGAAAAGATAAACGCACACCTTATCTTCCGGTTGATTCCGGTCGGAAACGAACCAGCCCAATCCTTTCGTTTCGTCGATGACCATCATATAATCGTTTGCGGGAGAGTTGAACGGCATCCCCATTTGTTCCGGCGCCAGATATGCATTTATATTCGTATTGTAACGTGTGATAAAAATATCATATCCCCCTATGGATTCGTTGTCTTTGGACGAGAAATACAGGGTAACGCCATCCGATAAAACGAAAGGGTAGTTATGGTCTTTCGAATGGTCCGGCATAAGCATTTTCTCATCTCCCCAGGCATCCAGCAGTTTGTTTTGGGAGTAGAGGGTAAAAACGCCGTTTTCGGCAGGCTGTGCATAATAAATTTTATCTCCTTTCTGATTCCGATAAACGACGGAAGGCAATTTCTCCGGCGTATCGAAGAACTCGTTGTAACGCATCAGGCTGCCGCTTTCTTCACTCAGGCTGTACACATTCAGAAAATCTTCCTTATCGATCACCATACTGTCAATGATTTGTACATCTTCCGTTTTTTCCTGCATACGGTGCAGATTATGCGCCTGCCGGAGTTTTTGTTCCGATTCCGCGGTATCGTCTTTTTTCTTTTTCTGCATCTCAATATACCCTTCCCACATTTCGGCCGCCTTATCGAAGCGGTATAGATCCGCATAAAGATATGCAAGGTAGCGGTATGATTCCATCACCTTGCGTTTGTTTGCAACCAACAGGTATTTTTCCGCATTTTCCAGGTCGCCGGTTTCGTAGCAGCATACGCCATACCATTGATTGTAAGAAGAATTATTCGGCGATTGCCTGACAAGTTTTTCAAATACCGGCTTAGCCTCCCCGTATTCGCCTTCGTTGTACAAGATCTTTGCCTGGTCAAGGCTTTGTGTATATCCGTAAAAACTTATCGACAAATAGATAAACGCAAAAAATATTTTAGAAAACTTTCGTATCATTCGTATATGCAAGTAAATTACAACATATTATTTCTCGTAAAGATAGAGAAAAAAGTCAAATTGACGTATTAAAAAAATATAAATTATGGCGCGGCATAGCGCAGGTCGTCTATACATGAAATTACATCTTCCTTATTATCAGGATTAAACCATTTTATTTGAGGATCGCGTTTGAACCAGGTTATTTGCTTGCGCGCATATACGCGGGTGTTCCTCTTTATTTTTTCCACAGCCTCCTCCAGCGTATAGATTCCATCGAAATAAGAAAATAATTCTTTATACCCTACGGTGTTCAGGGAGTTCAGTTTCCGCATCGGATAAAGGTGTCGCGCTTCTTCCACGAAACCTTCGTTTATCATTTCGTCCACGCGCCGGTTAATCCGTTCGAACAGTTCCGGTCGTTCCCGCGTAAGACCTATTTTGCAGATTTTGAAAGGTCGCTCTTTTATCCGGTTCGTCCGGAAAGAAGAATAAGGTTTTCCGGTCATACGGCATATTTCCACCGCATGGATCACGCGCCGGTGATTCATACGGTCTACTTCATGGTAATGTACGGGATCCGCTTTTTTTAATTCTTCCAGTATCGGGGAAAGCCCCTCCCGGCTGTATTGTTCCCATAAGGCATTGCGTATTTCCGGTGTGATCGTCGGCATATCATCAATACCTTTGCAGACCGCATCTATATACATCATAGAGCCGCCGCAAAGCAGCAGATGAGGTTGTGATTCGTGCAGTTTGTTTATCAGGGGAATCGCTTCTTCTTCGAATATACTGGCACTGTAATAATCCGTTATGGAGTGTGTTGCAATAAAATAGTGCCCGACAAGGTTTAATTGTCCGGGTGTGGGAGCGGCCGTTCCTATCGGTAATTCTTTATATATCTGGCGTGAATCGGCAGATATGACGGGACTTCCTATATGACGGGCGATATGGATACTTAGCGCTGTTTTTCCGACCCCTGTCGGCCCGAGTAAAACAAACAGTATCTTCATTCAGAAGCGGTCGTTCAACGATTCGTCATCAAATGAGCCTTCGTCCAAACCATCCAGATCTTCATCGTCAAATTCATCCTCTCCGTAAAAAGTTTCGCCCAAATCCGAACCGATATCACCGGAAATGACCTCAAAATCGATGAATTGTTTCGGAGGGTCGCCGACCGCTTTTGTACACAAGGGATCTTTCAGATCCTTCCCGGTTATTATTTCACGAAGTTCGATAAAGAAAACACGTTCCGTCAACTGGTCGAATACGTAAAGCAGCTTCTGGTGTTCTTCTTCGAGCAAATCTTCAAGAATCGTTTGGCTCATAACATAGCTGTCTTCTTCCGACGATGTATCCATTTCTATCAACGTAATTTCGGTGTGCTTACTCCAGTCATCTCCGCAAATAAAGAACGAGTACATCTGTTGCTTATCGTATCCTGTTGTGCGAAGGATTTCCTGGTGAAAATCATAAAATGTAGCCTGCGCACTTATTTGTATTTCTCTTTTAAAGTTGTCGCTTTCGTCCGACAATAATAAAAATCTGTATACCATAAATAATTAATTATGCTAATGAGGTGAGGTGCAAATATGTGAATAAAATATGGAATAATAAAGAAAAACGGACATTTTTTTTCATTTTCCGGCTAATCGTCGATAGACCCCCTGACAATACCTCTTTGGGATGTTTTTATAAAATTGAGGATCAGGTCGCGTTCTGCGCAGGGTTCGTATTCCGTTTCGATCGCATGCAGCGCTTCCGTATTGTTAAGCCCGCGTGTATATAATGTCCGGTATATATCCTGTATCAGGAAAACCTGATTGTCCGTAAATCCGCGCCTGCGTAATCCTACAATGTTGATTCCGCAGTATGTTATCGGTTCACGACCGATAAGCGTATACGGCGGGATATCTTTACCTACACGCGATCCGCCCTGAATCATTACGTGTTTCGATATGCGCGTGAACTGATGTACCAGCGATCCGCCGCTTATGATTGCAAAATCATCGACCATCACTTCGCCGGCGAGTTGGGAAGCATTCCCGATGATTACATTATTATTAATAACACAATCGTGTGCAACATGGGCGTAAGCCATAATCAGGCAGTCGTTACCTATTACGGTTTTTCTTTTTGACGCTGTTCCCCGGTTGACGGTGGCGCACTCACGTATCGTCGTGCGATCGCCTATTTCTACGACCGAATCTTCTCCGGCAAATTTCAGGTCTTGCGGAATACCGGCAATGACGGCTCCCGGAAATATGCTACAACCGGAGCCTATACGGGCTCCGTCTAAGACGGCTGTGTGTGAATAGATACGGCAATTATCTCCGATTATCACATTTTTTTCAATTACGGCAAAGGGATCGATCGTCACATTATTCCCTATTTTTGCATCCGGGTGGATAACGGCTAATGGTGAATGCATATATTATTTGTTTTTAATGATTTGTGCCATGAACTCAGCTTCGCAGACTATTTTTTCTCCAACAAAAACATAGCCTTTCATCGTTGATATACCCCGGCGCATCGGAGCTAACAGTTGTAACCGGAAGATAAGTGTATCTCCCGGAACGACTTTTTGACGGAATTTTACGCCGTCTATTTTCATGAAGTAGGTAGAGTAGCGTTCCGGTTCGTCGACCGAGTTCAGTACCAGCAACCCTCCGGTCTGCGCCATCGCTTCGACGAGTAATACGCCGGGCATGACGGGTTCCTGCGGGAAATGTCCCTGAAAAAACGGTTCATTGACGGTAACATTTTTTATACCGACAATGTAATCCCCTCCGATCTCTATGATTTTGTCGACCAGCAGGAACGGATAACGGTGCGGTAGCAGCTCGCGGATCCGGTTGATGTCCATGACGGGTTCTTCCAACGTATCATATATGGGCGCTTGTACATCGTTCAGTTTAATATCTTTGCGTATTAAGCGCGCTAACTGGTTATTGATTTTATGTCCGGGACGTGTTGCGGTGACATGCCCTCTGATCGGTTTCCCGATAAGAGCCAGGTCGCCTATAACGTCTATCAGCTTGTGCCTGGCGGGTTCGTTCGGAAAAACAAGCGGTTTGTTGTTCACAAATCCGAAATCCTTCACATTCGTGTGGGGCAAACCCAATGTGTCAGCCAGGCGGTTCATCTCCTCCTGTTCCATCTTTTTGTCGTAGATAACGATCGCATTATCTAAATCTCCCCCTTTTATCAGGTTATTCTGCAACAACATTTCTATTTCCCGGACAAAGACAAATGTGCGTGAAGAAGCAAATTTTTCGGGGAACTCGCAGATATTGGTCATAGAAGCATATTGATTGGGCAATACGGGAGAGTCAAACTCGATCAACACATTGATACTGAACCTATCGTCGGGAAGAATGATCAGCGACGAACCGGTTTTTTCATCTTTTACTTCTATTTTATGGCGTACGATATAATAATCTTTGGGTGCATTTTGTTCCGTAATACCGGCTTTTTCAATATTTTCGGAGAAAAAACGCGCGCTTCCGTCGAGGATCGGAAATTCCGGGGCATCTACTTCTATCAGGCAGTTATCGATACCCCATGCATACAGGGCGGCAAGTGCATGTTCCACAGTACTCACCTGCACATCGCCTTTCGACAGCACCGTTCCCCTTTGTGTATTCACTACGTTTTCGGCTAATGCATCGATGACGGGTTGTTCTTTTATATCGATGCGTTTTATTTTGTATCCATGATTTTCAGGAGCGGGTTTGAATGTCACATTGACATTCAGTCCGGTATGAAGTCCTTTACCTTTTAATGAAAATTCAGAAGCTAATGTTTTTTGTTTCTGCATATCTTTTACGGTTTATTTTTTTTCAATTCCTCTATCTCCTTCTCCAATCGGATAAGAGTCTGATATATTTCCGGTAATTTTCTGATAATAATGCTTGAACGCATAAAATTTTTGACGGGTATTGCCGGATAACCCATCAGTTGTGCGTTTTCTCCGACATTGCTGATGATTCCCGATTGCGCGCCGATCTGCGAGTTACTGCCTATTTTGATATGGCCTCCCAGTCCGACCTGTCCACCGAGCACACAATTGGAGCCTACTTTTGTTGAGCCTGCAACACCTACTTGCGAAGCCATTACCGTATTTTCTCCTATCTCCACATTATGCGCCACCTGTATGAGGTTATCTAATTTTACGCCTTTATGGATCATGGTAGATCCCATAACGGCCCGGTCTATGGTTGTATTTGCGCCGACCTCCACATCGTCTTCAAGGATTACATTTCCTAACTGGGGGATTTTTTTATATTCCCCGCCTTCCGGTGCGAAACCGAAACCATCTGCGCCGACGACCGAACCGGCATGGAGAATACAATTATTCCCGATCACGCATCCGTCGTATATCGTAGCATGCGGATAGATGACGGTATTATCGCCGATTTTGACATGATCGCCGATATAGGTATAAGGATAGATCACGCATCCTTTTCCGATCTCCGTTTTCTCTCCGATATAGGCTAATGTTCCGACGTAGCAGTTTTCGCCGACAATAGCCGTCCGGGCAATAAAAGCGGATGCATCGATACCGTTTTTTTTGGTTTTTGACTGTTCCACAAGGTTAAGCAATACGGCTAAGGAGCTATAGGCGTTTGATACCCTGATCAAGGTCGCCCTGATTTCCGAAGTCGGCGAGAAACTTTCATTAACTAATACTATACTTGCCTTCGTTTCATAAATGAAGTGTTCGTACTTCGGATTTGCAAGAAAAGTGATCGTTCCGGGCGTTCCTTCTTCAATCCTGGAGAAGTTATTGACTTTTGTGGCCGGGTCACCTACCACACTTCCTTTTAAAAAATCAGCAATCTGTTGAGCCGTAAACTCCATTTTTTTATTAATTGTTATTTTTTATAATCCTGTCGCAAAATAACTATAAAATTCATATATTGTTTCCGCTTTTGATTATATTTTTAGCCTACAAAGTTAGCAAAAAAATAAAATGCCGGAAATTTATATGAAATAATTCACGTTTTTGATTAAATAATTCCTCTTGCGGACAGTTGATATTCCATTTCTTCCCGAACCGAACGTGCCTCCATACGGGCTTTCGACGCATAATCTTCCGTATTATCCGCATACAGGATGGAGCGGGATGAATTAACAATCAGTCCGCACGTACGGTTCATTCCATAGCGGCAAACCTCTTCCAGAGAGCCTCCCTGCGCTCCGATTCCCGGCACAAGCAGGAAGTGGTCGGGAACTATGTTGCGTATATCTTCAAACATCCGGCCTTGTGTTGCGCCGACCACATACATCATATTTTCATCATTCCCCCATTTTTGCGAAACGCGTAACACTTTTTCAAAAAGGCGTTCTTTCTCAGCATTTTCGGTTAGTTGAAAATCGTGGGATCCTTTGTTCGACGTAAGAGCGAGGAGAATCACCCATTTCCTTTCATAGTTAAGGAACGGCGTTATGCTGTCTTCTCCCATATAAGGAGCTACGGTCAGCGCGTCGACGTCCATCTCAACGAAAAACGTTCGGGCGTACAGGGTCGATGTATTGCCGATATCGCCGCGTTTGGCGTCGGCTATGATAAACTGATCCGGGTAATGGGTTTTGATGTACCCCACTGTTTTTTCAAGCGAGAGCCATCCTCCGGCGCCTCCACATTCGTAAAATGCCAGATTCGGCTTGTAGGCAACACAATAATCTGCCGTAGCGTCGATAATCGCCTTATTAAAAGCGAAAACCGGATCGTCCTCTTTCAGCAGGTGAGGGGGTATCTTTTTGATATCCGTATCTAATCCCACACACAGGAATGACTTTTTGCGTCTGATGTTTTCGAAAAGTTCTTTTTTGTTCATGGAAAAGGTGGTATAGGGTTTGTGATTAATTATTGTTTGGCGATTAAGAGTCTATTGTGAGTTGTGACTTTGCAGAAAGCGCAACGTCACAACTCGCTTTCTTTTATTCTTTCTGTGTTTTCCGCTACGATCAGGCGATCTATACAATCCTGTATGTCGCCGTTCATGAATGTGGCAAGATTATAAATGGTGTAATTGATGCGATGATCGGTGATGCGTCCCTGCGGATAGTTGTACGTGCGTATCTTTGCAGAGCGGTCGCCGGTCGAAACCATTGTTTTGCGCCTTGAAGAAATATCGTCAATGTATTTCTGGTGTTCTTTATCATAGATAAACGAACGCAGGCGGCTCAATGCTCTTTCCTTATTTTTAGGCTGATCCCTTGTTTCCGTACATTCAATCAAAATTTCTTCGGTAATGCCGGTATTCGGGTTTTTCCACATGTAACGCAGCCGGACGCCGGACTCCACTTTGTTCACATTTTGCCCGCCGGCGCCACTGGAGCGGAACGTGTCCCATTTGATTTCACCTTCTTTGATTTCAACGTCAAACTCGTCGGCTTCAGGCAATACGGCCACCGTTGCTGCGGAGGTGTGCACACGTCCCTGTGTTTCCGTTTGCGGCACACGTTGCACACGATGTACGCCCGATTCATATTTCAGCAAACCGTAGACATTGTCGCCGGATACGGTGAATATAATTTCTTTAAAACCGCCGGATGCCCCCTCGCTATTGCTCGATATGGCGACGTTCCAGCCTTTTATCTCGCAATATTTGGAATACATACGGAATAAATCGCCGGCAAACAGGGCGGCTTCATCCCCTCCCGTACCGCCGCGAATCTCGACGATGGCATTTTTCCCGTCTTCGGGATCTGCGGGAATCAGCAGCAGTTTTATTTCTTCTTCCAGGAGGGGTAGGTATTGCTGGCTTGATTCCAATTCATCGCTCGCCATTTTGCGCATCTCCTGATCCTGTTCGGAAGCGAGGATAGCCTTTGCTTCCTCCATATTACCAAGTGTTTGTATATATTTTTTACGCGCGTCCATCAGGCGCTCGAGTTCCTTGTATTCTTTTGTGAGGCGGACATAGCGTTTCTGGTCGGCAATGACCGACGGGTCTGTTATGAGGGTGGATACCTCCTCAAAACGACCGGCTAATCCGTCAAGTTTTTGTAAAATATTGTGGTTATCAGACATATTTTTAATTGTAGAAAAATTCTCCAAACTCACTCTTTATAATCAACTCTTTCTTATCGGAAGCTTCCACATGTCCCACAATCCGGGCGTCGACGCCGAATGATTTACTTATTTTTATGATCTCTCCGGCGTTTTCTTCATCCAGATAGATTTCCATACGATGCCCCATGTTGAAGACCTTATACA
Organism: Tannerella sp.; assembly: GCA_031255595.1. GTDB lineage: Bacteria > Bacteroidota > Bacteroidia > Bacteroidales > Tannerellaceae > Tannerella. The sequence continues at coordinate 17,840 of JAIRSF010000060.1, read as the reverse complement.
TTTCCGCCCAGTCGGTTCCGCTTTGCTCATGAATCGTTCCGAAAAGCGGCGGAACGGGAAACATCCGGTCTTTCACTACGCGGAGATTGTCCACAAAATGCAGTATTTTTGTTTGTGCGCCTCCCGAACAATGAATCATTCCATGAATACCGGCACGCATGGCGTCCAGTATTTTTTTGATAATGGGAGCATAGGTGCGGGTTGGCGACAATACCAATTTGCCGGCGTCGACGGGAACGCCATCGATGGCGCCGGTCAGGTGCAGATTGCCCGAATAGACTAATTCATCCGGTACGGAAGCATCAAAACTTTCCGGGTATTTTGCGGCAAGGTATTTTGCAAAAACATCGTGTCGTGCGGACGTCAGTCCGTTACTGCCCATGCCTCCGTTATACGATTTTTCGTATGCGGCCTGTCCGTACGACGCTAATCCGACGATCACATCACCGGGGCGTATCTTTGCGTTATCAATCACATCGCTGCGTTTCATCCGGCAGGTAACGGTACTGTCCACAATAATAGTCCTGACCAGATCGCCCACATCGGCCGTTTCGCCTCCTGTGGCATAAACGCCGACCCCCATACGGCGCAGTTCGGCAAGCAGTTCGTCCGTACCGTTTATAACGGCGGAGATAACTTCTCCCGGTATGAGCATCTTATTCCGACCGATCGTGCTTGATACGAGTATATTGTCGGTCGCACCGACACAGAGCAGGTCGTCTATATTCATGATCAGCGCATCCTGGGCGATCCCTTTCCATACGGATAAATCTCCGGTTTCGCGCCAATAGACGTAGGCTAAGGATGATTTGGTTCCGGCGCCGTCCGCATGCATGATGTTACAGTAATCCGGATCTCCTCCCAGTATATCGGGGATGATTTTGCAGAAAGCTTTCGGATAAAGCCCTTTGTCTATGTTTTTTATGGCGTTGTGCACATCTTCTTTGGATGCGCTTACGCCGCGCAGGTTATATCTCTGTCCGCTCATAAAATCCGTCTATATTTATTTGTGGACTTTCAGTGTATCTCCCGGTTTGGGAGTATAACTTTCTTTTATCCTGTTCAGTTTGTATAAAGAGTTTAACTTCATACCATACAATTGAGAGATGCTGTGTAACGATTCTCCGGCTTTAACGACATGAATACCGTTGTCTTTGCTTGCATATCTCCTTTTCCCCTGAAGATAGATCCGGTCGCCTTCTTTTAATTTATGATCTTTTGTTACCTCATTATATTTCAGCAATCTTTTCAGTTTCATGCGCGTATCATACGCAATAAATTCGTACGAGTCATTTTCCTGCGCTTCAATATAATGGATTTCGTTTGTTTTAAGAATCCTGCGCCTCCAGTTGACAACGGCCGGACGACGTTTGTCGGTTTCGGGCGTGTGGATCTTTATTTCATAGATATCGTCAATGATCGGTGTTTTATCTAAAATTCTCGCCTTGTCGTATTTATACAATTCATAGGTTTCAATAAGTCCGACCAACTTCGGCCCGTAGGATTTGTCGGTTGCATAACCACACTTCTGCAGTCCATGCGCCCATCCTTTATAGTCGTGTATATCCAGATCAAACAAAGATACATAATATTTTCTTTTGGCAAGAAATAAGGAATGATCGATATACGATTCTTCTACGGATTTGTATGTGCGGAAACATTCGTTTTTTTCATCATCGTCATGGTAAATGCGTCCGCCACGCCACTCCGGCTTACATTTTATCCCAAAGTGATTATTTCCCAAGCGCGCCAGCCGGCTGTTGCCTGCATTCGATTCTAAAAGTCCCTGGGCTAATGTAATACTTGCAGGTATCTTATATTCATGCTGCTGCTTGATAGCCAAAATTTTATATTTTTCTATATACTGTTCATAATTAGGGTTTTTTGCATTGCGCTTTTGTCCCTGTACAGGGAGAAAATTTACAGCAAGCAAAAGGCCTGTAAAAAACAATCGTGTATGTCGTTTCATAATTCACATCTTCACTTTTATATTGCAATCCAAACATCCCCTGTTCTTTCTTAATTTTTAACGAGAGAACACAGACGAGGATCACTAATTCATTCAATAAAAATAAAACGGCTGCAAATATACGATTTACAAATAAAAAAAACGTGCAATTTGATAAGAAAAGTATATTTTCCGCACATTTTGCCGGAAATTTTTAGTCGTTTGTTGTATGCGGTATGCGAATTTTCATGTAATTTTGCTTTTACAACGGTTCATTTTTCACATCGGGAACGGGCGGTGTTATTGAACCGGTAACATTTTAATTATTTTGCATTCACTATGGAAGAAAAAATAGAATTATGTGTCAACATATTGAAGACGGAAAGCTTGTCGCCGGAAGATAGCCGGTTGCGTGCCGCCGCTGTTTCTGCGGCCGGACGCGCCTATGCTCCTTATTCCCGGTTTCAGGTTGGGGCGGCGGTTATGTTGGAGGATGGCGTGATTGTGGAAGGAAGCAACCAGGAAAATAGAGCTTATCCGTCCGGTTTGTGCGCCGAACGTGTCGCTTTGTTTCATGCCGGAGCCTCCTTTCCCCGGATACCGGTACTGTCGTTGGCGATCGTCGCTATAAAAGAGGGCGTTCTCCAGCGATCGATATCTCCCTGTGGCGCTTGTCGCCAGGTGATACTCGAAACGGAACAGCGGTACGGAAAACCGGTGCGCATCCTGATGTGCGGAAGTGATGAAACGGTCATCGTTTCTTCTGCGAAAGACCTGTTGCCTTTTCGTTTTGCCGGAATGTGAATTATTTGTTTGCGTCCGATATTTCTACATATACCTGGGCGTTTCCGAAGCGTACGACAACCACATTTGCGCCTTTTTCAATAAACCCGGATTCCGAAACGCCATCGTAGTAGACGCCGTCGATGATCACTTTTCCGGACGGGCGAAGGACAGTAGCGGTTTTGCCCTCTTTTCCGATGAGCGCAGACAAGACCGGTGAAGATACGGCTTCTTCAAGATCGGCTACTAATGCCAATTTGCGTAAAGCCCCTTTGGCTCCTATCCGGCTCGATACCCATAACATAGCGCCGAACCCGACGGTGACGCCGACTAATACGACAAGGATGGAGCGTCCGATCTCAAAGCCGTTGACCTGTTCGAAGTCGAAGTTCATATTGTTCACAAGGGCGAGGGTAAGCCCGGTTATGACCAATAACGCACCGGCGATCCCGGCTACTCCGAGTCCGGGAATGACAAACAGCTCGAAAACGATGAGAAGCAACCCTATAACAAAGACGAGTATCTCCCAATTAGCCGCAAGCCCTTCGACATACAACGGGGCGAAATATAATACGGCGGCCGTTATCGCTGCGATGGATGGAAAACCGACGCCCGGCGTCTGAAGTTCAAAATAGATGCCTCCGATAATAATCATAATCAACAGGGATTGAAGAATCGGGTTCATCAGGAATCCTTTCAGGTTATCAAGCCAGGAAGGTGTATAAGTTTTTAATTTATAGGTATCGTATTGCATGTATTTTGTGATAACATCATCCACAGATTCGGCAATGCCGTCGCAAAATCCCCATTTCAGGGCCTCTTCGGACGTCAGTGTCAGCGTCTTTCCCGAGTCGACCAAGTGCGGGATAGAGATACGGTTATCGACCATAGCTTCTGCGATTTTCGGATCACGTATCCATTCAAAGGTGGTATCCCGACCATGTATGAGGGTGTCTTTCCCATGCGCTTCCGCTGTGGCGCGCATCATGGAGCGCATATAAGACTGGTATTTGTCGGGCATCCCCTCTCCGGTCTGGATGACGACCGTAGCCGCCCCGATACTCGCGCCTTTACGCATGTATATTTTTTTACAGGCGATTGAGATGAGCGCTCCTGCCGAAGCGGCGTTGTTATCAACGAAAACATATACGGGTATGGGACTGTATAATATAGCTGTACGCATGGAGTCGGCCGATTCCAATAATCCCCCGTATGTGTTCAGGTGGAGGAGTATGGCGTCGGCGCCAAGCGCTTGGGCTTCCGTAAGTCCTTTGTAAAGGTATATCTGTGATGTTTTGTCAATCTCTTTTTTAATGTCTATTTTATAGACTAAAGGACTGTCGGGGGCAGCGGTCATGCCTGTAGTGGTAACAAACCATGCGATGAAGCAATATATCGTTGCTTTGACTAATGTTCTATTCATAGCTTTCGGATTAAAGGGTGTATTATTTATCTGGATTTTTGATGATTTTTTTAAGTTCCGCATCGCTTAAACCGTTTCCATATTTTTCGTATGGAAGGCGAAAGGTGCAGCCGTTCATATATTCGGAGCATCCGTAAGCCGTTTTTCCCCGGATGATGTGACCCTGTTTGCAGAGGGGACAAACCGGAGGTTTTGCCGGAGCCTTACGTTTGGGCTTTTCTTCTCCTTTTGTTTCGGAGGCGTTCCGGGCGGACGGCGCCTTTGTCTTGCCGGATGAGGCGCCGCCGGGGTCATTTGATCTTTCCGTATTTTGCATACTTTTCCCGATCGCATCTTCATCAATGGTGATGGTATGGGCGCTCTTGTCGGAGAGTACATTCCGGACGATTTCTTCCATCATTTCCTTCAGTTCCCCGATAAACAGTCCGGCTTCGTAATCGCCCTGTTCTATCCGGCGTAATTTTTTCTCCCACCGACCCGTCAGTTCGGCGCTTTTCAGTAATTCTTCCCGGATGGTGTCGATCAGTTCTACACCGGTCGGGGTCGCATACAGGTTTTTCCGTTCCTTACGTATATAATTACGTTTGAATAAGGTTTCGATGATGGCGGCGCGTGTGGACGGGCGCCCGATCCCGTTTTCTTTGAGTGCATCCCTCAACTCATCGTCTTCAACAAGTTTTCCGGCGGTTTCCATCGCCCTCAGCAAAGTTGCTTCGGTGTACGGTTTGGGGGGTGTTGTCCATTTTTCCGCAAAATCGGGTGTGTGCGGGCCGCTCTCGCCTTTGATAAATTCGGGCAGTGCGGAGTTTTCTTCCGGGTTTTGTTTGTCGTCGTTTTGCGAGGAGTTATCCGGCTGTTCGGCCTGTTCCTTGTCCTCTTTTTCAAACACGACACGCCATCCGGGACTAAGAATTTGTTTGCCGGTAACTTTGAATTTCACATCTTCCACCTCTCCCAATACCGTTGTCGTCGACACTTCGCAATCGGGATAGAACGCGGCGATAAAGCGCCTTGCGACAAGGTCGTACACCTTGCGCTCGTTGTCGGTCAGATTACGCGCCGGTACGCCGGTCGGGATGATCGCATGGTGATCCGTTACTTTAGAGTTATCGAATACTTTTTTCGATTTTGGAATTTTGGCAGCCAGCAACGGCGCTGTGAGCAGGGCATAGTCAACTAATCCCTGCAATGTCTGCGGCACCTTGGGATAGATATCTTCACTCAGGAATGTGGTGTCGACACGCGGATAGGTCGTCACTTTTTTCTCGTATAAGGATTGTATCAGTTTCAGCGTGTCGTCGGCCGAAAACGAAAATTTCTTATTACATTCCACTTGCAAAGAAGTCAGGTCGAACAGGCGCGGTGCGGATTCTTTTCCTTTCTTTTTATTTATTTCGGTGATCGTAAAAAGCTTATCCGTTATTCTTTGCAAAAGGTCTTCTCCTTCTTCCTTTTGGGAAAATTTTCCCTGTGTGGACGAAAATGTCGTTTCGCGGTAGACCGTTTTTAATTCCCAGTAAGGTTCCGGTTTGAAATTTTCGATTTCTTTCCGGCGTTTTACGATCAGCGCAAGCGTGGGAGTCTGAACGCGCCCAATAGATAAGACCTGTTTGTTTTGACCGTAACGAAGCGTATATAAGCGTGTTGCGTTCATACCGAGAATCCAGTCCCCGATGGCGCGTGATAATCCGGCTTCATAAAGAGGCCGGTATTCCGACTGGTCTTTCAATCTCTGAAACCCGTCCCGTATGGATTCTTCCGTTAACGATGATATCCACAGGCGGCGTACGGGGCATTTGCATCCCGCTTTCTGCAGCACCCAGCGTTGTATCAGTTCTCCTTCCAGACCGGCGTCACCGCAGTTAATAACTTCTTCGGCATTTTGAATAAGCGATTCAAGTATTTTGAATTGTTTCCGGTAGGTAGGATTATCAATCAGTTTGATGCCAAAGCGCGGGGGAATCATGGGCAGGAAACGTATGTTCCAGGATTTCCAGTCTGCGGTATAGTCATGCGGCTCTTTGAGCGTACACAAATGCCCGAATGTCCAGGACACCTGGTATCCGTTTCCTTCGATATAGCCGTCTTTTTTTTGCGTAGCGCCGAGCACTCCCGCAATCTCACGCGCTACACTCGGCTTTTCGGCGATGCATACTTTCATTTCAGCGATTCGTAATTAATTTTCCCATTGTCCGTATCTGCTTCCCTTTGAGAATCACCGGTCGCTTTACGAAACGAAACAAAAGCGACCCCTTTTGGGATTCCAACATCGGGAAACGTTTTTTATCTTGTGCGAAGCATGTCATTAATATCTTCTATATATTGCAGAATTTCTTCCCTACCCTCCCGTTTCTCGGAGGAAGAAACTAAGATGGGAGGAAGTTCTTCCCACGTTTCAAACATTTTATTCCGATATGCTTCCAGGTTTTCCGACAGTTTATTTTTACCGATTTTATCTGTTTTCGTAAAAATGATCGAAAAAGGAATATCGTTTTCCCCGAGCCATTCCATAAACTCAAGGTCTATTTTTTGCGGTTCATGCCGACAGTCGATCAATACGAAAAGGTTTGTCAACTGCTCACGTTCAAGGATATAATCCTCTATTATTTTCCGTATACTCTCGCGTCCGGCCTTCCCTCTTTGCGCGTATCCGTAGCCCGGCAAATCGACCAGGTACCACTTGTCGTTGATGATAAAATGGTTGATCAATTGCGTTTTACCCGGTTTTTGAGAGGTCATCGCCAATCCTTTATGGTTGGTCAACATGTTGATGAGGGACGACTTGCCCACATTGGAACGTCCGATGAAGGCATATTCCGGTACCGTTCCCTCCGGACACTTCTCAACATCCGTATTACTAATAACAAATCTGGCGCTTTTTATTTCCATAAATCAATAATTAGGAAAGCAAAGTTAGCATAAAATCTTCAATTATACACAAACACGTATTCATAAAAATCCTGTGGCGGGATTTCAGCGGACGCCTCTTTTCCTGCCGTACCATAGTCCCATGAATGTAAGAAAACCATTGAATATAAGCAGCTCATACCCGAAATGATAACCCGTATACCGCAGGAAAAGATAATCTGAAATCAGGCAGATCACAGGCGTAGCGATGCAGATGTACGGTACGTATTTGTCGTTCGGTTTCTGTTTGGTAAACAGGCCCAGGGCGAAAAGTCCGAGTAAAGGGCCGTACGTATAAGATGCGATCGTATAAATAGCGTCAATCACACTGCGGTCGTTTACCGCCCTGAACAGAAGAATGACCAGCGTGAATACGATTGTAATGAAAAAATGCACTTTGAACCTGGTTTTTTTTGTTTTCCGGGCTTCTTCTTTTTCCATGCCTAAGATATCTACACAGAAAGAAGTCGTTAACGCCGTTAATGCCGAATCCGCACTACTGAACGCAGCGGCGATAATACCGATGATGAAAAATATGAGGATCGATGTGCCCAAAACGCCGGATGTGCATAACATCGGCAGGATATCGTCCCCTGCAGCCGGAAGTGTGATATTCGATTGCGAGGCGAATGTGATGAATAATATGCCCAGGCAAAGGAACAGAAAATTGATCGGGATAAATAAAAAACCATATACATACATATTTTTCTGCGCATCTCTGAGATTCCTGCATGACAGGTTTTTTTGCATCATGTCCTGATCTAATCCGGTCATCACTACCGGGATAAAAATTCCACTCAGGAACTGCTTCACAAAATGCTGTTTACTGCTCCAGTCTTCAAACTCAAACAGGCGGAAATGTGGGCTTTCATACAGTGCATGCACCGTTTCCGCCATATCAAATCCCAAATAATCCTTTACTTTCCAGATGATGACAATAAGCATGCCCACAAGGCACAACGCCTGGAGCGTATCCGTCCATATAATAGTCCGTATGCCGCTTCGATAGGTATAAAGCCATATCAGGAGAACGCCGGCCGTTACGGTCACGATAAAAGGAACCTTCCACTGGTCGAACACATAAATCTGAAGAATCATCATAACGAGGTAAAAACGCGCCGCCGCCCCGATCATTTTGGATAACAGGAAGAACGAAGCCCCCGTTTTGTAGCTTCTAACGCCCATACGACCGTTAAGGTATTCATAAATTGAAGTCAATTTCAGTTTGTAATAGACGGGAAGCAATACTTTGGCGATGATGATGTAACCGAAAAAGAAGCCGAAAATCATCTGCATATACGTCATGTCAATAGAACGAACCCATCCGGGTACGGATACGAACGATACCCCGGAAAGAGAGGATCCGATCATCCCGATGGCTACGATGTACCAGGGCGAACGCCGGTTCCCAAGGAAAAAGGCTTCGTTATCCGTACCTTTCCGCCCTGTGAGCCATGAGATAAATACTAACACAAAAAAATAAAAAAGTATGACGAAAAGTACAATATAGCTGTTCATTTCTTAGTTTGTTATCAGTGTTTTACAATAAAAACAGTTGTTTTAACTTCCATATTTGCGCTGTTTTTTAACAATTGCGAAGATAAGGCCTTTTTTCCTGATTTGCTATTTTTGATGAAAAAATGTATTTTTGTTGCGGGATTATTTTTATTCATTTTCAAGAAAAGAAAAGGAGAGATGGGTATGAAAGGGCAGGAAGATGTATTTAAGCGGTTTTACGAATCTTTCCGGAATATGGGCGGACATTTTCATATTCTTGAACATCGTGTTCCGGTGGAACAACAGATGGAGTATTTTAAATATTCGGATCGTATACGAAAAGAAGTTCATGAGATGAATGATATGGATTATGAAAAATATATGATGGATTTGCGGGATAACGAATTGTCGGGGGACGAAAAAAAACATGTCCTTTCCATCCTGGCATCGTCGAAACAAGTCCGGGCATACAGGCTTCTGGAACGATATGCACAACAACATCCCGATCCGGAGCTTGTCAACTGGGCATACATGGCCTTGATGGAAAGCCGCATTACACTTGAGTCGGAATTGTCGGGGGAAAAGCAGATTTACATATCTACGGGCTTAGGCGGTAAAGGACAAAAACTGCGCTTTTATGTTCTGATATTATCTTCCGAAGGTATGCCTTTCCTCGATTATCAACGCAAGGTCATAGAGAAAGAATTTGGATACGCTTTGCCTAAAGAAGACTGTGAAATAGAGCGCCTTACGATAGGATATAAATATGTGGAACTTGTTTTTCTGACGCCGGTGAAAGTAGACATAAAAAAAATGCTGGAAGATGTGATACGTGAATGTAATTTGTATGGAGATTTTTTGTCGGAAATCTTTACGGTTACGAACGTAAAAGAACTTAGCCCGGAGGAAGTAAGCCGGATTGTGGAAAAATATGGACTGGATAAAACAGGCCGTTAAATATGGCATCGTGGGGTTGGGAAATACCCTCTTATCGCTTGTTATAATATGGCTTATGACAAAGAAGTTCGGATGTACGGAAGCAAGTTCCAATTTCGTCGGATATTTTGTCGGGTTGATGAATAGTTTTTTCCTGAATCGCAGGTGGACATTTAACAGTACGGCCAATGTAGTGGGGAGCGGCATCCGGTTTTTTCTTGTTTTTGCCGTTTGCTATTTGTTACAATTGGGGGTCTTATTATGCCTGAACCGGTATACACCACATAATCCCCCGTTGTATTCATTACTTGAGCCGGTCTTGAACGTTTTGAAAATAGATGCGCTGTTTTATATTCAAATCCTGTCCATGGTTGTCTATACAGCGCTTAACTTTTTGATTAATAAATATTATACATTTAAAAAATAATACTGTTATGCCGAAATTATCTATTATTATTCCATGTTATAATGAGGAGGCGGTTATCGTTGAATCGTATAAACATACAAAATCCGTCCTGGACGGGCTTTCCTATGATTCGGAGATTATCTATATAAACGACGGCAGTACCGACCGGACTTACGATTTGCTGAATGAGATCGCTTCGGCGGATCGATTGGTTAAAGTCTTGCATTTTTCGCGGAATTTCGGTCATCAACCGGCTGTTTCGGCAGGGATACACCATTGTAATGCGGATCTGGCAATTATTATGGACGCCGATTTGCAGGATCCTCCCGAGTTGATCCCGGAGCTGCTCAGGTTCCATGAGCAGGAACAGGCAAACGTGGTCTACTGTGTCCGTACATTGAGGGATAAGGAAAGCCTTTTTAAGCGTAGTTCCGCAAAGCTCTTTTATCGTTTTATGAACCGGATGAGCGAAGTGGAATTTCCTTTGGACACCGGAGATTTCAGGCTCATAGACCGTAAGGTGATGGATCAGTTTTGCCGCTTGCGCGAACATAGTAAATATATACGCGGCTTAATCAGTTGGATGGGATTTAAGCAAGTGCCCTTTTATTATGAGCGGAAAGCCCGTTTTGCCGGAGAAACGAAATATCCGTTGGCCAAAATGATGAAATTTGCATCTACCGCCCTGTTTTACTTTTCCAAGAAACCGTTGCTTATAGCCGTCGGATTGGGGTTCTTAGCCGTAATTATCGGGATCGTACTTGCTATTTGGGTAGCGTTCGGCAAAATTTACGGATACAGTAACGCCGAAACCGGCTGGACTTCGATTATTACGGTCGTAGTCTTTTTCGGAGGCGTACAATTGCTGACGATTGGCGTTCTCGGTCAATATATAGGTATCCTTTTTGATGAAATCAAAGGGCGTCCTGAGTACATAATTGATAAAAAAACAGGTTTTTAATGATAATTAACACTCAAATTTCTTTTTTTTTTAAAATAATTCGGATATTTGCACAAGTAAATGAATTGTTATAAATAATGAGAATGAAATAAGATGAGAGTTTTACTATATACCGGTGTGTATTAAAGGTTTGCTTGTATGTTGTTGTAGAGAGATGGATGGAATCAAGAAATGAGTAATCAATCTGTAATAACGGCGGATGAATCTTATGAAATTCAAGATGCGTCGGTTGTAGTAAGTTTCAAAAACTCGATTTGATATTTTGATAAAATAGAATAAATATATTGTTGTGACAGGACAGGAAAGAGATAATAGTAGTTTTAGTAACTAATCAAATTTATATACACCCGTGGAAATATGCTCGTTGTGAAACGTGTAAGATTTCAGAAATATCGCAATTGGGTAAATGCTACCAATAGGTAGCATTTACTTTTTTAAAGCCAATCCAAAAATAGAAGCTCACCGGCAAGATAAAAAAATGCCTCTCTTTTAGGGCAAGAGAGGCATTTTTTATTATAATAAAAAATAACGTTTATTTTTCATAACCGATTTTTCCAATCGACGTTGTGCATATCCCCGCTTTCCGTAAATTCCAGATGGAAGGCAAAGCAATCTTTGAGATTTTGGGGCGTATGTCCTTTTACGCCCATGTTGAGATAGTCGTTAAGCAGCGGACGATAGCTCGGATCTACGCAGTTTTCAATGATTGCCTGCGCACGTTGCCTGGGTGATTTTCCACGCAGGTCGGCTACGCCATGTTCGGTTATGATGATTTTAACCGAGTGTTCGCTATGGTCAAGATGTGATACCATCGGAACAAAGGCGCTGATCTTGCCGTCTTTTGCAGTGGACGGCGTCGTGAAGATCGACAGGTAGGCGGCGCGCGTAAAATCTCCGGAACCGCCAAGTCCGTTCATCATTTTTGTGCCTAAGACGTGTGTCGAATTGATATTTCCGAAGATATCCGCCTCAAGCGCCGTATTGATGGTGATTAATCCTAAGCGGCGGGCGATCTCCGGATTATTGGAAATCTCTTCGGGACGCAATAAAATTTTATCCTTAAAAAAGCGAAGATCGGCGTAAATCTCTTTCAATACGTCGAGGCTTACGCTTAAAGAGCATCCGCTGGCAAATTTGACGCGCCCTTCTTTCATTAATTTGATTACGGCATCCTGTATGACTTCGGTATAGATGTTGAAGGGCGGAATCTCTTTGTTTGCCCCCATAGCGCCCAGTACGGCATTGGCCACGTTGCCTACACCGCTTTGTACGGGGAGGAATGAAGCCGGGATACGACCTGCTTTTATTTCATTAACGAGAAAATCCGAAACGTTTTTGCCGATAGCCAACGTCACGTCGTCAAGCGGTGAAAACACACTGCCGTCGGCGTCATTGTTTGTTTCCACCACACCGATAATTTTGTTCGGATCAACTTTGATAGAAGGCTGTCCGATGCGGTCGGAAGGTGTATAGATAGGGATTTCCCGGCGCAAAGGCGGATCTGCCGGTTCATAAATATCGTGCATGCCGCGTATTTCTTTCGGATGAAAATGATTCAACTCGACAATGATCTTATCTGCCAGGCGACAGATCGTCGGTGCAATACCGACCCCTTCGGTCGGGATGATCTCGCCGTCGTCCGTTATATCTGCCGCTTCAATGACCGCGATGTCCACTTTACCTAAAAACCCGTAACGAAGACTTTGCGCCAACTCGGAAAGGTGCATGTCGAAATAGGCTGTTCCGTCGGCATTTAATAATGTACGCAAATCTTTGTTGGATTGATACGGAGTACGGAACTTTATAGCGTTTGCCCTGGCTAAAGCGCCGTCAATATGGTCGCCGGTTGACGCCCCGGTGAAAATACCGATACGAAAAGGGTTTCCGTTTTGATGTTCTATTTCCGCTTTTTTTGCAATTTCTGCCGGAACCGCTTTCGGACAACCCGCCGGAGTAAACCCGCTGAATCCCACATTGTCATCATTCTTTACGTAGGAAGCGGCTTCTTCTGCCGTTATTTTTTTAAATCTCATAATATTTATAATTAATGTATCCTGTACCTATAAAAAAACGCCTGCAAAGATAGTACAAGTTAAGAAAAATACAAAATGAGCCGTTTATTTTTTTATTCGTTTAGATATTTCGCAATTTTCAAATATATTTGCTGATTTTTCGACTAATTATATTATAATTATAAAATTATTAGGTATTTAAGTTTAAAAATAAAGGAATTTCATTTTATCCGGAAACGGGAAGTGAAAAATATTAAACAAAACAACGGCAAATCGTTTGCAGATTCGCCGTTGTCCGTTATCGTGAGAATTAATGTTATTTGAAATGGGAGCGTTTGAAAGACAAGGTTATCGGCGTGACCTGATAACTCATTTGCGCTTCCGTATTTACAACCGTAACATAATATCCGGCATCGTCTTTTTCGGAAACGGCATTTTGCCCGGCGATTTTTACAGGAACAGAGGTTCGCAACCTGCAAATGCCGCCTTGTAATGACTTGATTTGAGCGAATTTGAGTTTGTTATTCTCCCATTCGATATCCACCTCAAAGGCGCCTCTTGCCCGAAGGCCTTTTACTTCGCCCTTTTCCCAAAGATCCGGTAAAGCGGGCAATAAATGCAGTTCGCCGAGATGACTTTGCAAGAGCAATTCCGACATACAGGCTGTGGCGCCGAGATTTCCGTCTATCTGAAAAGGCGGGTGAGCGTCGAGCAGATTTTCATAGACGCCGCCCTTGTCCATGTAATCCATGCCTTTATCATCGGTTAGCGTCAACGCATTTTGCAGGAGTTTGTGCGCATGGTTACCGTCTAATAAACGCGCCCAAAATGCAATTTTCCATACTCTGCTCCAGCCGGTTCCGCTGTCGCCTCTCCTTTCCAATGTTTTCCGGGCGGCTGCGGCAATGGAGGGGGTATGTACCGGTGATATGCCTTTGCCCGGATACAGGGCGATAAGGTGCGAAACGTGCCGGTGTTTATCTTCCGGATCGTCGGCCGTATGCTTCCATTCCCGCAATTGTCCCCAATCCCCGATTTTCAGTCCATTGTCCAACGAGGCGAATTTCTGTTCCAGTAAACGGATAAAGTCCGTATCCTTGCCTACTATTTTACCGGCCTCGATCGTATTGGCAAACAGATCCCACACGATTTGTTGTGCATAAGCAGCTCCGTTTTCCCAAGGCCCATGTTCCGGCGACCATTCATTGACGACCGTCCATTTGCCGTCGTCGTCTAAGAAGAGCCTGTCTATCCAAAACTCAACGGCTGATTTCATGACGGGATATGCCGTATTTTCTAAATATTCCCGTTCCGGGTTAAACAAATACTTGTCCCATACGTGCATACAATACCAGCCGTTGGCCGGACGATTATAGACAAAATCCGAATATCCGAAAATGTTGTTTTGTGTCTTTAAAGTCCAGCCCCTGCAACCCAGCGCCGCCGCCATATTATGCCACGATTCATGCTCCAGCGCTTCGTTGTATATGTAATTGATAAACGGCAAGTGACATTCGGCCAGGTTGCCGACTTCTGCCGACCAGTAATTCATCTGGATGTTGATATTGGAATGGATATCGCCGCCCCAGGGTGGGGAGTTACTGTTGTTCCACAAACCCTGCAGGTTGGAGGGTAAATCCATTCCGCTACGGGAGGAGGCAATGGTCAGGTAGCGGCCATATTGGAAAAACAGGACGTCTAATGCGGGATCGTACAGGCCGTTGTTGTAGTTCTGCAGTAGTTTATCGGTTGAGATTGTCGGCTTTTTATCGTTCAGGGAGAGGTATACGCGGTTAAACAGCGCTTGGTAGTCGGCGGTGTGGCGGCTTTTTAATTGATGGTATGACTTTCGGCTTGCAGCCTCTCCGGTTGCTTCCAGTTTTTTCTCCCAGTCGTTTTTCGTGAGGTAATCCGGTGTGCGCGGGTCATAATCCGTTCCTGCAACTAACAGCAGAGTAACTGCATCGGCCTTGTTCACAACGATAGTAGAGTCTTTGGAGGAAATACTTCCGCCTTCGTTCAATACTTGCAGGGTGGCGCGGTAAGAGAGCAAGGTCAGTTTTCCGTTGACGGATATCCGGTTCTGCTCCGCAACTGCCGTACTTTTGTGCGCATCCGCCAGGGAAAGGGTGAAGCTGATTTTCCCCTTTTTGCTTGCGGTGAAACGCATGACGATTGCATCGTCGGGAAAGGAGGCGAAGTATTCCCTTGAATAAGAAACGCCGGCTATCCGGTAATGGACTGTGGCGGTTGCATTATCCAGATCCAGGCTGCGCGTATAAGCCGTATGAGGCGCCTCGTTTTCGAATCGGATAAAAACATCTCCGAAATTCTGGTATCCTCCCCGGTCGGTTTTGCTTCCCGTCCATAAGGTTTTGTCATTAAATTGTATGTGCTCCTTTTCTACGCCGCCGAATATCATGGCGCCAAGGCGTCCGTTTCCGATGGGGAGGGCGGAGGTCATCCACTCGACAGCCGGTTGTTTGTACCATAGAAGATGTTTTCCTTTGGGTAAAGGGACTGTTTCCGCCTGCATCGAAATGGATGGACATGATAGGAGGAGTAAGCATGATAGAATGTTTTTTACGGTTTTCATACGTTGAATGTGAAGTTATAATAGGTGGATTATTGGTTTACCGTCGGAGCTTTTTATATCGGATTTCCGCATGTTGAAACATTTTACGGCGGCATTTTTTTCCGAAAGCCGGTAGGTGTTGTTTCGAATCCTGACGTGCGTGCAGTTATCGAAAAGGAAAGAGGCGCTGCTGTTTTCACCCTGTTGTTCCGGCAGGTGGGGAAGCAGGGGAATGTTTTCTATTGTGTTGTTTTGGAAATCGAGGTTGTCTACGCTTTTGGCTTTGATAACCGGATTGTTGCCGAACACTTTGAATATATTATTGTAGATGAGGATGTTGCTGTGTACCCAATGATTTTTTACTTGCTTGTGGTTTTCCGGTACGACGGCTATGGCGTAATGGTTGTTATCACCGTAGAGATTGTATCCGCAGGCTTCGAACGTATTGTTGCGTATAATGACATCCCGAACGGCTCCCGATTCGTACCAGCTATTGGCGTCGGCTGCGATCAGGATGGCATACATGCCGGTGCGGTAGAAGTGATTGTTTTCGATTATGACTTTTTTGGGGGTTGTAACTAATAATCCCCTGGTGTTGGTACTCTCCAAACGGCAGTTGCTGATATGCAGTGAGGGGGTGCAGGTTATGTTTTCGATGCAGTCGCCCGTTGTGATTTCTTTGGGCAGGGGACGGTCTAAGCTTATTTGCAGTTCCCTTTCCGACAAGCGTTGAACGTTGGTTACGATGGCCTGTCCGGTTTTTTGCAATGTTTCGGAACGGATGAAAGCTACGGTGTCGTTTACGAAAAAAGCTTGCATACCGTACGTCTGCGGGTGCATGAAGCGTAATGTGAGCTTGTCGGGGCTGTCCGTTTTTTCTATTTTCAGGTAAGTGCCATGTACGTTTACCGGGTCGTCGTGCAAGCCTTTGAAAAGGCAATTGTCTATCTCTATATGTCCCTTGCATCCGGAAAAGTGCATTCCATCGGCAAAAGCGGCAATGGTTCTCTGTCGCGACGGAGATATGTTTACATGCCTGTATGCCAGGTTTTCGGAGAATTGCGATATGATTCCTAATCCATGCATGTAGTGGAGATTGATGTTTTCCATCCGGATGTTTTTCGACCGGTCTACAAACAGGCCTACCTGGTCGCGTATGTGCTTCCGGATTGTAATTGTTTGTCCGGCTTTGTAATTGGTACGGCTGAAATTGTTTTCAAATTTCAGTTTGAACGGCGCCCGTTCGGTCGCTTTGCTTTCCCTGACAGGATCCCAGGAGGTGTAGACCTGGGTGCCTTGTATGGTATCGGTCAGGATACTGAAAAAATGCTCGTCCATGCTCCAGTTTTCGCCGTAGAAATGCACTTTGCCGTCGATGATGGCGTATCTGGAGTCCGGATGCACCGACGCAATGATGGAATCGGGATACAGTTCGTCTATGGTTATTTCGCTCATCGACGGTCTTTCGAAGTCAAAAGAGAGGTTGCGGATTTCTATGTTTTCGCAACGGTCGATGGCCAGGGTGATCATTTTTCCATGGAAAACGAACAAAGAGCCATTGCCTTCGAGGGTTATATTTTTCAGTTTCTCAAGCAGCAGGCCGATCGTTTTTATTTTCGACGGACACTCGCTCTCGGACGATGTGTTGGATATGTAATATTCCCTTTGTATTGCCTTATCGGGGTAAAAATCATATCGTCCGGCAGGAAAAGAAAGGATTACGTCCGGTTTGTCTTTGCAAGCGGCTATGATTTGTTGCATTTTTTCCGTAACATCCTCAAATGTATTGGGTTGTATGCCCCAGTCGGCAACAGGAATCACTTCGCCGCACAACGCCCCCATTGCATATAGCAAAAGGCAGGCGGATAACATCGTTTTTTTCATAAATATTTATTTAGAGGGTGTATCAAAAGCTGTTTCCGGCAGTTATTACTCCTTCCGGTCGTTGTTGGAAAGAGTGAACAGGGAACTTTTGACACACCGGGTTATACTCCTGCAAATTTAGCCGGTAAGAATTGTATTTGCAGTTACAAACTTGTCAATAAATCGCAATTTTGTCGCTTTTTGTCGACGAAAGCGGGGGATATTCCTCCCAACTATAATTGAGATGAAGATAAAAGGTGAAAAATTTCTTTTGTAGAGTCTACGATATGCGTTGCGCCGAATGTTTCGAGTTCGGAGCGCGGACGAAAACCCCATGTAACGCCAATAGACCTCAAACCGCTATGGGCGGCGGTTTGCATGTCAACGCCCGAATCCCCGACGTATACGGTTTCGGTTGCCGGAATGTCCGCTATCCTGAGAATTTCATGTACGATGGCGGGATCCGGTTTTACGGGTATGTTTTCGCGTTGTCCGAAAACAGCGGTAAACTTTATGCCCGGAAAATACC
>JAIRSF010000028.1 GCA_031255595.1 Tannerella sp. | reverse complement strand
CCGGGATCAAACTCTACGGGAAATTTCAGCGTTGTCCCCGAATTAACCCATACTTTTGTGCCGTCGGAGAGCGTCAGGTTCAGATGCCTTCCTTTCGGAACAATCAGCGTGTTTAACACAAAGTTTTCCGTTGCGGCTTTGCCTGCTTTTATTTTTTCTTCGGATGTATTAATGACAACCTCGCCCTGTGTATTATACAATATATCCGATTCGTTTTCAATCGTAATCGCTTTCTCATCACCCAGTATCAACCGGATCTCCTTGGCGTTTACAACGCTGTCCCGCATGATATCCACCGATTCCGGCAGCACAACTCTCTCCTCGCCAACCGGCACAAAAACGCGCAACAACAATAAAGCCAGGGCAACACATGCAACCGACGACGATATGCCGATATAGACCGTATTACGTTTGTGCCGGTTCCGCTTTTCAATATCTTTCCGTATCAGGTTAAATATATCCTGTTTTTCTTCGGGGGTAAGTTTCCGGGTATTCAATTTGATTGATTTTATGACTCTGGTCGCTTCGTCTATTTCATTTTTCATCTCAGGATGGTCTTTTATAAAAGCCCTCCAATAGAGGTCGTCTTCTTCCGAAGGAAAAAGCCTCCATTGTATAAATGATTTATTTTGCAACAGCTTGTTTGACATATTTCCTGATTAACTTCCATGATACAGACGAATAAGATTTTTTTTTGTTCCCATTTTTTTTAAATATTTTCATTCCGCATCCAAATCGTCTTTTCACTCATGGTTCAATTATTTTAATGCTGCAAAGATCCGGGTAATATGTTACGGAAATATGTCATGATGGTTGTGTTCCGGTAAAAAAGACATACAACGATTTATCCGGAATGCTTCCATACTTTTCTTCCCTTATAGTATATTTTTCAAATATTTTCATTCCGCATCCGTTTGATGGCTCTCGATATGAGTTTTCTTACTGCCGGAGCCGTCATATCCAGCAGGTTGGCCACTTCTTCGTATGCCAACTCCTGAATGAAATGGAGATAGACCGCCTCTTTCTGCCTGTCTGTAAGAACCTGCAACAATTCGCCGACCCGCAGCTCCAGGTCTGCTTTTTCTTCACCGGCAATCAGCTCGTCTAAGACGGAAGGCTCGATCAGAAAGGGAAGCTCCGACGACATCTCCAGCGAATTTCTCCTGACGTCGAACTTATAGGTGTCAAGCAACCGGTTTTTGAGCATGCGAAACAAGTAATATTTGAGATGTACAACCCCTTTTAATTGCGTTTTGCTCATATAAAATTTCACAAAAATATCCTGAATCGCATCTTTCAGAACCTCCCGTTCAAAGCCTAACCCCGTTCCATAGGCAAATAATTCATCCACATACTTATTATATATGAATGAAAAAGCGCCGTCATCTCCGTTTAAAAAGGAGTGCAACCGTATTATATCTTCCTCGTCAGAACGGTTATTAGCCATAGAATTGTTACAAGTTTAGTTTTCCGCTCCGGGTTAACTTGCCGGGGTAATACATATCATCTGACAAAGATAACACGTGAAATCTTAAAACCCAAAAAATGTCCGGCAACCTGTTTTGACCCGGCTGAAAAATCCGTACCGTAAAAGTCTGACCGGCAAAACGACCGCAGGCGAAACTCCGTATATCCATGCGGTATAATTCTCTGTTTTAGGCTTATAGATAAAATTTTCACGAAACAAAATCGGTGAAAAGCGGGAGGTGAAAAATTATTCACGAATTACGAATCACTTTTCCCGGCCGGGGAGTTGCAGATTCGAATTATTACCGTACCTTTGGCGGCGATATATTAGAGGTTGTACAATAAAAACGCGTAATATTATGTTATCGGGTTTTCCTGCATTCGGTGGTTTTAAATTGTTTAGGAATAAATATCCACGCCGCAAGCGGTCGGAAGGTATCAATATGGAATAATTTTTGTTTTCTCGCTGCAAGCGGCGGGGATGCATACATAGAGAGATTAAAAAACGAAGTGAGTGAGTGATTCTGTTGATTTTTTGATTCATAGGTATACCATAACGGCATCTGATAATTGTTATTGCCGGTTTGTATAGATATTTTGCAAAACGATCTGATTGAGGGGGTCTGCTTGGAAAAATGGATAAAGATATAATCAAAATATGGGATCAGTTCAGGACGGGAGATAGAGAATCCTTTTCTGTTTTATTCGAAACTTTCCTTGATGTTCTGTTCAGGTACGGAATGAAATTTGTATCGGATCAGGAGCTTGTAAAAGATTGCATACAAGATTTATTTGTCAAACTTTACAATAACAGGGCCTCGTTGGCGTCGACAGCCAATCCCAAATTATATTTGCTCTTTTCTTTAAAGAATATGATTATCGACGTCATTGCCAGGGATAAGCGTATCATGTATGTCGCTCCTGAAGATTTGCCTTTTATTGCCTCCTACCAGTACGATGATGATCAGGATGACGCGGCAGAGGAAAGAACGAAGGAGATGTTCGAGCAGGTAGTCCGTATGTTAAACCCGCGCCAGAAAGAAGCTATCTACCTGCGTTTCCAATTAGGCCTCTCTTACGAAGAAATATCCCACTTGTTGGGTATCAACTACCAGTCGGCACGAAACCTGATACACCGCTCCATTTTAAAAATCAGAAAAAAAATGAACCTTGCCGGTTTTATATTGCTCTTTTTACAAGTTTTTGAATAAAGAGACCAAAAAAAAATCTGTGTTTAATAAAAATATATACCTTAAGTTGAGTACAAACGCTCAACGGGAACCGTTATCATGATAAAATTTTTAAATATGAAAGATGATAATTCGGATAAATCACAGTCATTGCCTGGAGATGATTTGTTTTGGCGGTGGCTTGTTGAGTCTACGCCGGAACCTGATCTGTTTCGCTCGCAGGAAACGACTGAAAACTGCGATTTGAAAAACATTATAACAAAACTGAAGACCGAGGAGCCTGTTTTGCCCGCCGAAGAAAAGGAGCTTATGTGGAATCGTATTAAGCAGGCTACCGGGGAGGCGAAGGAGCTGAAGAAAAGCCACCAGGTAACAACAGCGGTGCGGATAGCCGCCGCTGCAGTTCTGATCGGGTTGCTGGCGGGTCTTTATGTTTATTTTAGCCGGAACAAACAGCAGGATATCGATTACATGTCGATGATAGACCGGATCCACATAACGCAGTCGGATCATATAAGCTTAGTTCTGGCAGACAACAAGGTCGTAGATATTGCGAAAGACAGCCTGGAGGTGGTTTACGACCATACGGGAAAAATAAAAATAGACGAACAAGCTATCGAACCTGCTGCCGGCAATGAGCAGGCGGCCATACTCCATCAGTTGATCGTTCCGTATGGGAAAACAACCTCGCTGACGCTTAGCGACGGAACGAAAATATGGGTAAATTCCGGTTCCAAGCTGATTTATCCTTCCGTATTCGGCAACGACAAGAGGGAGATCTTCTGCAGCGGTGAAATCTATCTGGATGTTGCCAAAAAGGAGCGTTGTCCGTTTATTGTTAAGACCGGTTATATGGAAATCAACGTAAAAGGCACGCGGTTTAACATCTCCGCCTATAAAGACGAAGCGACCCATTCGGTCGTACTTGTTTCGGGAGCTGTCAGCGTTAGAGGCGAAATGTTGGACGACGCATACGACATCTACCCGAACCAGATGCTTTCTTACGAGGCCGGATCGAAAAATGCCGACGTCCTCGAAGTCGACGCAAGCCATCACATTTCGTGGATACATGGTTACCTTCATTTTCAGGGCGAAAGGATCGATCGTGTACTACAAAAGCTGGAGAAGTATTTTAATGTGTCGTTCACCTACAAGGGATCCGGCTTCGATACGATTTATGTGCGCGGGAAACTTGATCTGTCGGGGTCTGTTGAAAACATCCTCGATTATATCTGTCTTACAACCTCTCTAAGTTATATAGTCAACGATGAAAATATTGAAATCATAAACAAATAACCAAGTCCATACTCCGGAAAAATGTTTTTCGCAAAAACGGGGTTCCGGATGCGGATTCACGATTATAAATTCGAAAAAACAATAGCCTATGAAAAAAGATATAGCCATTACGGATGAGTTATATTTAAAAGAGTTGCAAATTAAAAATCTTTATTAATCAAATCAACAAAATCATTATGAAACATTTATTGAGACAAAAGCCTATTTTTTATCCGCTCAGAAAATGCATGCGAATAATGGGATTAAGTGCTTTTTTGCTATTTGCCGGACTCAAAACGGTTGCCGCAGATCCTGCTGCATATAGCCAAAACACACTCCTTACGCTGGAGGTTCACAACAAGACATTGAAGGATGTTTTTCGTGAGATTGAGAATCAGAGTGAATACATCTTCTTTTATAACGAAGATGCTTTAGACCTGGACAAACCGGTGGATCTGTCTATCCGGAAAGGAACAATCACGCAGATTCTGGACGAGGTGCTGGATGAAAGTTCCAAATATAAGATAGACGAACGACAGGTTGTGATCTATAAAGGAAAGACGGCCGAATATATTCCGGAAGCCGCCGTCGGGACGCCGGAAGCGAAAGGTGTGAATCAGGAACAACTGACGGTTAGCGGACAGGTAACGGATAATCTCGGAGATCCGCTCACCGGCGCTACCGTTCTTGAGAAAGGTACGACAAACGGTGTGGTGGTAGACCTCGACGGAAAGTATACCATCAAAGTGAAAGACCGCAATGCGGTACTCGTATTCAGCTATATCGGTCAGAAAACCGAAGAAAGAACGGTTGGCGATCAGCGCATCCTGAACATTGTATTGGAATCCAGCTCTTCGGAATTGGATGAGGTCATAGTCGTGGGATATGGAACCCAGCGCAAAAGCTCCATCACAGGAGCTATCGCTACCGTAGACATCGATAAGATGAAGAACATCACCTCGCCGGGCGTAGCCAATATGTTGCAGGGGAAGGTAGCGGGTGTTGTGGCGACGCCTCTTTCGGGACAGCCGGGACAGGGCGTTAGCATACGTGTTCGCGGACTCGGAACGATTCGGGGTAACAAAGACCCGCTGTGGGTCATCGACGGCGTAGTGGGCAACGCTATTGCCGAACTGAACCCGAATGATATCGAATCTATCTCCGTCCTGAAAGACGGTTCCGCTACCGCCCTTTACGGATCGCGCGGAGCAAACGGGGTGATTCTGGTCAATACCAAGCGGGCGGCAATAGGCGTTTCGCAGATAGACGCTACGGCAAGGCTGGGCGTTTCGCACCTGCAAAAAGGTAATCTGGAGATGATGAACGGTGAGGAATATTACAATTATTTGGTTACAGCCTATAAAAATTCAGGCATACTGGATCAGCAACACTGGCTGCAACCTTACTTGGCAAAACAGAACACCAACTGGTGGGATCTTGCTACCCAAAACGCTCTTACGCAAAACTATAACGTCGGGTACCGCTACGGCAACGACCGGATCAGATCCTACGTTTCTGCCGATTACTATAACGAAGACGGTACCATCAAAGGTTTCGTATACGACCGTTTCACCTTGCGGGTCAATACCGACTACATGGTGAACAAGAGGCTCACCCTGAAAGTCAAGCTGGCTACCAGCTACCGCGAAACCGACAATAAGGAACACTCCCTGAGCTACACCAGCTATACACCTTGGGACACGCCCTACGATTCCCAAGGGAAGCTGAAAGACGGAAGCCAGGGAATGCCTTCACCGGAAGCGGCGCCCACAGCCGATCCCCGCGACTACTGGTATTCCGACGGCGGTACAAATTATTTGTACGACCGCCACTTGAACTGGAGCCGCACGCGCAATAATGCAATGGACTTGGGCTTAGGTTTCGATTACAAGCTGTTTGACTTCCTTACTTTCGAATCAAACAACAAGTTCGGATTCGGCAACAACTATACCGAAACCTATACCGACCCGTACAGCAGGGGCGGCCAGGCCAAAAACGGTACGATCTATAACCGCAGTTACAATACCCGCGCCATCTATACCAACCAAATGTTGCGGTTGCTGAAAACATTCGGCGACAGGCACGAGGTTAATGCGTTTCTGGGTTATGAGTACGACGAAAGACGGGTGTGGGACAGCAGCGGCGAATCTTCCAATATGATTCCCGGCAATGAGGTCTTATCCGGAGGAGCGTCCGACCCCAAAGTCGAAGGCGCCAAAACGGAGGAAAAGAACGCCGCTTTTATCTTCAACGGTAATTATGAGTTCGACGGCAAATATCTTTTCCAGGCTTCCGTACGCCGCGACGGTTCTTCACGCTTCGGCGCCAACAAGCGTTGGGCGAATTTCTGGTCGCTGGGTGCGGGCTGGAATATGCAGGAAGAAGAGTTTATCCGCCACCTCCACTTCATTAACGAACTGAAACCCCGCGTATCATACGGGATCACCGGTAACCAGCCGAGCGGCGCCTACGAATGGACTACCAAGTTAAGCAGTACGATGGAATACGGTAATGAGGTGGCTCTCTATTCCAACTACCAGGGAAATCCCAACCTGTCGTGGGAAGAAACCGCTTCGTTCGACTTCGGGTTGGATATACGGCTTTTCGACCGGGTAAATATTACGTTCGACGCCTACACCAAGAAGGTGAAAAACCTGCTTTATCTGCGGCATCTGCCGGCCGTAACCGGTTATAACCGGCAGACGGCTAACGACGGAAAGCTGGAAAACAAAGGGTTTGAAATCACCGTAACACCCGAAATCATTAAGACGAAAGATCTCTATTGGGATGTCAGCTTCAACTTGGGCTACAATAAGAACAAAATCACTTACCTGCCCAATGGCGACGACCTGGCATTTCAGTCCGTAGCGGTAGGATACCCCTACTACAATTTCTATATGCGCGAATGGGCGGGCGTCGACCCCATGACAGGAGGCCCGTTGTGGTTCATCCGGGATGAAAAAACGGGAGAAAAAACGGCTACCAACGACTATAACAAAGCTACGCGTGTTTTGCTCAATGCATCGCCTTCGCCCAAGTTCAGCGGAGGGTTTATGACCAGCCTCTCCTGGAAAAACCTTTCTTTCAATGCTGCCTTTACCTACAGTGCGGGAGCCAAGATCTACAACGGCCGCCGCGGCGGCGCACTCGACCGCGACTGCGAACGTCCGTCACAACCGGCTATGAAGCTGGCCGACGGCTGGAGCCGCTGGGAAAAACCGGGTGATATTGCTACCCATCCCAGGCTGATTGTGGGCGGAAATAACGGAGCGGCAGGACAGTCGACCCGCTATCTGGAAAACGGGGATTATCTGAAACTGAAAACCCTGTCGCTGTCTTACAGTTTGCCTAAAAAATGGCTGACGCCGGTAGGCGCAAGCGATCTTACCGTTTCTGTAGGCGGCGAAAACCTGTTTACGATCACGAAGTATTCGGGCGATGATCCGGAAATTTTGCTGTCGGACAGGTTTAACGGAACGACCGATTCGTCTTCCGGACAGCTTTACCCAACCGTAAGGCGTTTCACATTGGGATTAAATCTTAAGTTTTAAATGCATAATAAAAAGTTACAACAATGAAAAAGATACATTATATACCGACCTTATGCCTGGCGTTTTTAATGACGGGCTGCAACTTGGATGTGAAAATGTATGACGGGATTATGATGGAAGACTTTAACACTCGTAATCTCCAGGATTTATCACAGGGTAGCTATCGCCTGCTCAAAAACGACGGCGGGCTGATCGACTACGGATACCCCTTCTGGAATTTCGGAGCCGACGATATTACATGGAACGGAACATCTACCGGAGGAACTTTTACCATCTACGATTATAGCCGGAATATGGGAAATTCCGTCACCGAGTATGCCTGGGAATTGGGATACCGTACTATCGGGAATTGTAACCTGGTTATCGAAACCGTCGAAGGGTTCGGCAAGGATAAAACGGAGCAGGACGTCATCATGATGGGCGAAAATTATTACCTGCGGGCGCTGTGCTATTTTTTGCTGGTCAACGAGTTTGCCCAGCCCTATTCCAATAACCCGACACAAAATCCGGGCCTGCCGCTCAAGTTGAATTATAATCCCGACGATCTGCCCCAAAGCCGCTCTACGGTTGCCGAAGTGTATGATCAGGTTGTAAAGGACTTACAGGACGCGATCACCTACCTGACGCTGCCTGACGGCGTGCGCTCCAAATCAAATATCTATGCCACAAAAGAAGCCGCACAAGCTTTGCTGGCAAGGGTGTACCTCTACATGGAACGGTGGGACGATGCCTATGCCATGGCCGATGCTGTGATCAAGTCGGGACGCTTCGAACTGGAACAGGGTGAACGCTATGCCATTTATCCGCAACATATCCCGGAGAATAATAAGGAAACGATCTTCGCTGTCCGCCGTACAATAGAAAAAGACGACGCCGGCTATAGCCGTCCGGGCGGTATGTATATCCGTATCGACAACAACGGCTGGGAAGAAATGTCGCCTTCGTCGAGATACCTGGAGCTTCTCGAACTCCACCTTAACAACCGGGATATGCCGCAAGACCTGCGCAGCCGTTTCATCACGAAAAGATATGTAGAAGACGGTGCTTCCGACTATTCCGTTGCCGGATACCCCGAAAAGAATTACCGGAACTGGACTTTTACATACGCACGCAAACAACCCGGCGATAATGCCCACTACGAATACATAAAAGTAAAGGTGTCGAAAGGGGAAGACGGGAACTACAAAATCACAAACGCTTCCGACGCAGCCCTGTTCCGCAGCGACGTGATTCAGACGGAAGCCTATAATCTGGGACAACGCTTTTACGTAGTAAGCGTAAACGGCGTCAAACATATCGGGCGCATCGAACCCGACGTCTTCGACGCTGCTACCAAACGGAATAAAGACGCCCGGTTTTTGGTATATGCCATCAACAAATGCTCCTACCAGGAACAGCGCCTGCACCTGTGGTCGACGGTGATCTCGCGTTTGGCCGAAATGTACCTGATACGTGCAGAGGCCAACGCGGTGAAAGGAAACATACAGCAGGCGTTGGACGATGTGAACATCCTTCGCCGCCGGGCCGAAATTCCCGAATGGACACTCGCCAACATGGCAACGGCAGAACAGGGACAACCCAAAGATATACGGAAAATCGTCGAGGAAGAACGCACGCTGGAACTGGCATGGGAAGGTCATCGCCGCTTCGATATCTTCCGTACCCGCCAGACGCTGGATCGCAGATATCCGGGCGGGCATACCCTCCGAGTGGGCGGACAATTTCTGGATGTGCCCTACAACTCCCCGTCGGTGTGCGAGTTTATCCCCCAGGCACAGTTTGATGCCTACCCCTATAAATTGGAGCAAAACCCCTGATTTTATTTATTAACTAAAAAAAAAGAATTTGCTTTATGAAACCATTAAAATATATATTATTAGCCGTCGCATTGATGGCAAGCTACGGATGCAAAGATGTAGACCATCCGTATGTAGGATACCTCATTATACAACGTGTAGTAATAGAAGCCTCCGGAGGCGCCGTAACCATTGCCGCCGATACGGATATCTCCGACCCCATCCGGATCACAGGGATAGACGAAGCCGGCGCGGAATGGTGTTCCGTTGCCGCTAACGGGAAAAACATCACCGTAACGGCCACTCAGGCTAATCCGAGTAAAGAAAACTTCCGGACGGCGACCGTTTCCGTAAGGTGCGGCTACCGCGTTACGGAATTTACCGTATTGCAAAAATATGAAGGACAGCGTTATCTGGAACACGATTGGACATTGTGGAGCGCCTCCGGATCGGATGTACAGTCCAGTGACGGCGGCGGCTATCCCAGTTTGTTTAAAGCCGACCCTACGAACTTCTGGCATAGCCAGTATTCGCCGGCGTTGACCGAACCGCTTCCCCACTGGATCATTATCGACATGCAAAAAGAACAGTCGGTCGCCATGATCAGGATCGGCCGCCGGTTTTATGCCGGCAACGGCAATTATTATCCTACGGTGAAAACCATGGAAATTTATGCCGGTACCGATAACGAGAATTACAAGCAGGTCGGCGGATTCACCTTCGCCCTGCCCTGGACGGCCCCCGACGGAACGGTCGTGACCGGAAACAGTCCGCTGGTGCCCCCCTATGAAGAAGTAGCGCTGGCGGAAGTAACGACGGCTCGATACATCAAACTTGTCATTACCGAAACAAACAATACAACCGGCGTATGTCAAGTTTCATACTTTAAAGCCTACGAACCGTTGTAACGAAGCACAAACTTTGTTGCC
>JAIRSF010000004.1 GCA_031255595.1 Tannerella sp. | reverse complement strand
CGAACGATTTGCTGTTTCTGCCGATTTTAAAGAGGGCAAAGAGTTTAGGGTTAAAGATCGCATTGGATCTTTCCAACTTTAATATTGTGAGCGGGTTTAAAGATCTGTTGAAAGAAATTATCCCTGCCTGTGTAGACATTCTTTTCTCCAATGAAAGCGAAGCGGAAGCGTATACAGGGCTTTCTGCGCGTGAGGCGATAGATGCGATATCAAAAGAAGTTGAGGTTTCCGTTGTAACGATAGGTAAAGAGGGCGCGTTGGCGAGTGCTGGTGGCCGGGTGATTCATGAGAAGGCATTAAGCGGCAAGGTGGTTGATACGACCGGGGCGGGTGATAATTTTGCCGCCGGATTCCTGTACGGCTATTCGCAGGGAGCTACCATGGAACAGTCGGTACGTATAGGTTCCCTGCTTGCCGGAAATGTGATTGAGGTGTTCGGGCCGCAAATTGCAGGAGAACGCTGGGAACAAATAAAGTTAAAAGTGAGTGGGATTTTAAAGAAATAAGGATTTAATTGCCTACTTTTATATCGTTTTTTTATATACTATATTTATGCGACAAATCAGATTAAGTTTTCTATGCATCGTTTTTTGCGCTTTCGGTATGTATGCGCAGGATCGTAATACTTCAGGAAAAGAAGTGCGGACAGCGGGAGCTGTTAAAAGCGACGATAACCGTTTTGAAATAAGTAAACAGCTTGACATTTTTAACGCATTGATCAAAGAGGTGGAAATGTTTTATGTGGATACGATTGATATCAAAAAGACAATACGGCGCAGTATTGACGGCATGTTAAAAGGCCTCGACCCATATACCGAGTACATCCCGGAAGACGAGATGGAGCAGCTTAAATTTATCACTACCGGTGAATATGGCGGGATCGGCGCTTATATCCGTTACCGCGAGGGTGGGACTGTGATCATAGAGCCGTTTGAAGGGATGCCGGCTGCCGAGGCCGGACTGAAAGCAGGCGACAGGATTGTTGCGATCGATACGGTAGATGCAACAGGTATGTCTTCGGACAAAGTGAGTGAATTGCTGAAAGGGGTTCCGAATACGAAAATGACGATCAAAGTGCAACGTCCGGGGGAAAAGAAAATCCGCAAATTTGAGGTTGTGCGCAAGCAGGTCGTTGTTGACCAGGTAACACACTATGGGAGTTATGGTGACCGTACGGGGTATATTTACCTGAAAGGCTTTACGGATAAAAGCGCCCAGGAGGTAAAAAGTGCATTTGAAGATTTGAAGAAAAATCACCGGATCGAATCCCTGATTCTGGATTTGCGCGACAACGGAGGCGGCATATTGGAGGGAGCTGTGCAGATTGTGAATCTGTTTGTCCCTAAAGGAAAAGAGGTGCTGACCATGAAAGGGAAAGTGAGCCAGTGGGACAGAACTTATCGCACTTACAATGACCCTGTTGATACGGTGATACCGATCGTTGTACTGATAAACGGCGCTTCGGCGTCGGCGTCCGAAATTGTTTCCGGTGCGTTGCAGGACATGGATCGCGCCGTACTTGTCGGTCAGCGGTCTTTCGGAAAAGGCCTTGTGCAGTCCACCCGGAACCTTCCGTATGACGGAAAACTGAAAGTCACGACCAACAAATATTACATACCAAGCGGACGTTGCATACAGCAACTCGATTATTCCCACCGGAATCCGGACGGTAGTGTCGCTGCCATCCCGGACAGCCTTACCTCCGTCTTTTATACGGAAAACGGCCGTCCGGTGCGTGACGGGGGAGGGATCGGCCCCGATTTCGAGATAGAAGATGAGAAGATGCCGACCATGCTGTATTATCTGTATGCGGATAAAGACTATATCTTGTTTGATTATGTAA
This sequence comes from Tannerella sp., assembly GCA_031255595.1. GTDB lineage: Bacteria > Bacteroidota > Bacteroidia > Bacteroidales > Tannerellaceae > Tannerella. The sequence goes on along the minus strand of JAIRSF010000004.1, from coordinate 27,684 downwards.
CGGATTGGGTGAATAAGCACACAACGATCCCTCCTGCCGAAGACTTTGTGTATACGGACGAGGATTATGAGTTATTCAAAAAATATATAATAGGGAAGAATTTCGAATATGACCGCCAGAGCGAAAAAGCGCTGAAAGCGCTTAAAGAGGTTGCGGAGTTTGAGGGTTTTACGGATGAAGACAGTACGTTGTTCATCGCCTTGGAAGAAAAACTGAAACCTGACCTGGAGCGCGACCTCGGACGGTATGAAAAAGATATAAAAGCCCTTATCTCATCCGAAATCGTTAAACGTTACTATTACCAGAGAGGAGAGATAAAACATAACCTGCGGGATGACAAAACATTTTACAAGGCGCTGGAGGTGTTGAAAGACAAAGATCTTTATGACGGAACGCTTAAACCTTCCGCGGAAAAAAAAGAAATGAAAATATGAATATGTGACAAAACCGTAACGCAACGATAAAGAAAAAGACCGTAATCTGTATAAATTACAGCAATTACGGTCTTTTTTTTGAATCGGTATTCATAAAGGTTTATTGAAGCCGGTTATGAACACTTCGTTATAAAAGCAATTATCGTTCTTTGCTCAACCTGAAATTTGAAAAATAGAACGCCAGGTCGGCATCCGGATCTACGCCTTTCTCGCCGCCGATGTTGAAGACGATGACTCTCGTATGCCGGCTTGCCATGTTGGAAATATCAACCGTATACTCGGTCCATTTCTGGAGATCGGAGTCGCTGATCGGATGCGTCGGATTGCCATGATCCCAATACTCCTGACCGAAATTACTGTTTCCGCCGAACGACCACATATGGTTCATAAACCTTAACCAGATGCTTTGGAAATTTGCACAACTGCCGGTGAAGCTGCTTTTAGGCGGAGCGTAAATACGGTATTTGAAGTATTTGTACTCGCCGGCGTTGAACCGGTAGTCGGGAGGTACGGCAATAACGACAGAGGCGCTTTTCTTTTTCGGCACAGCTTTGAATACGTTCGCCAGCCCATCGCCCGCCGGGGCGTCGGACGGATTAAGGGTAATCGTTGTTTCAAAATTACCATCCTGAACCAAGCCGTTTACCGCATAATTGAACGGGATCAATACCTCATCGGGCGTTTTCACCAGTTCGACAACGCCGCTTTCAACGAAAGGCGCAAGCAACTCGTCAAGTCCCATCGTATTGGGAGTGTAGCGAACTTTCTTCAGGGTACCCGATTCCAGCAGGTCTTTGAGCACTTGCACGTCGCCGACATTGTTCACTTTGGAAATAAACGGAAGCATCGGCCCGCCTCCTATTTCACTTTTCGTATTGTTCCGGTCGTAGGTGTATTTACGGGCTTCGAACAGGTCGGCGCCCGTCAGATCCAATTCTTCGATATTAGAGAAATAGAATATGTCCTGCAGGGAATTGGCATGAATGGGATAGATGACTTTCTTCAACCGCGAAGCCGATTCAAAATCAAAACGCGTGAGGCCGTTGGCTATCATAACATCCCGTTCTGCCGGCGAAAACGTCCCTGTGCTTGCCGGAATATTCAGTGTCAGGTCTTTCTCCAGCGTGAGCGTGTCTAAGATGGAAGCATTGTTTACCCTGGGCAGGATCTTGTATTTCATTTTGATGTTATACGATTTGCCCGTTTCCAGGTTACTCACGAAAAATCTGGAATCGGTGCCCCGCTCGCCTTTGACGAGATTCCCGTCGCGGTCGGTATACTCGTACGATAACCCATGATAGGTGAGGAGCAACGAATTTAACCCTGCCGGCCATTCGACAATAGCCGATGACGGAGAGGTGGTGATTCTCGGCGAATTGATCACCGTCGATTGCAGGTCGATCGAAGTGAACGGTATCAGTGCGATTTCCTGCGGAACGGATTTATTTTCGAATTCGTCCAGCGTATAGATGAAAAACCTGTAAATCTTGGACTGTGTCAATCCCGTTATATTCACCCAGGAAACCAACTCGTCCAGGACGATCTTTTCCTCATCGTATTCAATCACCGTTTTTTTAGCTTTCCCCAGTTTGATCCGGTCGGAAGGGATACGTCCCGCTTTCAGCAAGTCGATTTCCACTCTTTCATAACCGATATGACCGACAATGGTGTCATACCTGGCCGGATAAACAATCTCTCCGTAATATTTTTCTATTTTGTCATGCATGCCTTCGCATGAACAGAGCAGGACGGCGCATGTTATTATAAAAACTATTTTATATTTCATAGGTCAAAACATTTATGTGTGATAAACTTATCGGTTTGCTTTTCTACCATAAAGCGTTATTTCGGACAAACAGTTGGCGTCGTCGAGCGTATAGTTTCCGCCGAACCCTTTGACCGCTTCAAAGCGGAACCAGCGGGTCGGTTTCGTGTACTGCGGGTCATCGGGGTAGAAATAAGACATGTCGCCGGCTTCTCCCATCCGCACAAACTCAATTTCGCTAAGGCCTGTCGGAACGAGTATCTTATGTTCGTTAATCGGTTCGCTCCACGACTGTGTCGCATCGTCCCAGATGTAGAGCCTGTATATACCGACGTTTTCGTACTGGTAATACTGTCCCCGGCTGACGTTGGCCAAGCCGCCGGAATGACGCTGTACGGTGATGATACGGCTTAGTTCATAGTAATCGCCCATGTCGATGATAAAATTCCAGGGCATGTTGCCGTCTGCGGTTCTACCTGTGCGGCCCCTTGAATGGGTGTGCATGAAGTTCAGGTTATCACCGCGGTCGATCAGGTCGTCTATCACATAGCGGGCGCGTCCTTCCAGTCCGTCGCCGAAGCACATCGGAATGCCTCCTACGGAATCGTTCGCGTTCGGCAATATCCAGTTCTCTTTCGGGATCTTGACGTCTTCCAGCAGTGTGAACTGCCCCTGGTCAATAGATTCCGTTATGTTGCCGTACGTATCTTCCACCCTCACCTGAACGCTGACCGGTTCGTTCGACGAGAGGTAAAGGTCGCTGACAAACCGGCGGTCTTTTTCCAAGTTGGACGCAAACACGTTTGTGAACGAATACGACGTTCCGTTTTGGGTATAGCTGAAGTCAATGTATACGTTTATATTTTGCGACAACTCATTTTCCCAGTCAACGAAGAATGAACTGAATCCGGGTTTTACCACGATTGATTTTGCAACGCGCGTATAAGCCGGTTCCAACGGAGTGACCTTGATCACTTCGGGTTCGGAACGCACTCCGTTCCTGTTTACCGAATACAAATAGACGGAATATTCCTTCACTGAAGAAAATCCGTATACCGTCAGGGAATCTTTGTAATAAGACGAGGAGAACAGGAATTTCTGATTATTTTCGTTAAAATACTCGGCTTCTACCTGGAGCAAGTCTTCGTCGGTGGGGATTGTATAATACAATTTCGCGCCCCCGTAGAGCGGTTCATACTTTATATTCGAAACTTTTCCCGGAGGATTGCCGCCTCTGGAAGGTTCATATCTTCCTTCTTCCTTACAGGCGTTTGCGCACAGCAGGAAAGAGAGTATAAATAATAAATATTTTGTTGTTTTCATAAGTACATCATTTTATTGTTTATTACCAACCGGGATTCTGTATTAAGTTACCGTTCGTATTTAATTCTTCGAGGCTGATCGGCCACAGGCAGTCGCGTATGGAGAATTTGCGTGTTTGCTTGGCCTCCAGTACGAAGAAGGTCGTTGCGGCGGTTCCGTCGTGTTTCCAGCCCGATATGGGGATGGAAAATTCGCGGACTGCTCTTTTATGCCGGTGCATATCCCAGAAACGGCTCCCTTCGAAAGCCAGCTCAACGCTTCTTTCCTGAAGGATGATATCGCGCAATCCCTCCTGCGTCCGGTGTTTATTTACGCTTTTGGCGATCGTTGCATCCGACCAGATGGCTTCCAGATCAGGGATTCCCGCGCGGCGGCGTATTTTATTCACCAGATCGTATACTTCCTGCGACGGCCCGCTGTATTCGTTCAGGGCTTCGGCTTTCATCAGGTACAGGTCGGCCATGCGGACGATCGGATACGGATATTTGATAGTCCGCTGCCAGGCTCCCGACTGTGATTCCGGGTGCACGAATTTTTTCAGGGCGATACCGGTACAATAGTAGTCGGTAGAGTGGGTCGAGGAGTTGAAACCGCCGTCTCTGCCCTGATACATCATCGTGTTGATCCGTACGGTATGCGTACGCCAGTAACCGCCGGTGATCGCTATGTTTGCATAGAAACGCGGTTCGCGGCCGAGATACATCTGAAGTGTTTCCGAACCGGGCTGCATGATTCCGACAAGTTCCTGATATTCGGGATCGGCGGCGCCGGGAGTGGTGACAATATCAAACATCTTATTGACGTCGAACGTCAGATCTTCGTCCGTCGGCAATCCGTTCTTTGTGTAGTATCTTTCCAGCGCCTGATATGTAGCGGCCATCCATTGCCACGAGAACTCGGCTGTGTTTGTTACGCCGTCGCCGTAGCCTGTCGGCAGGCGCATATTCGTGGACGACGACAACTCGCCCTGGCCGTAGTAGTTGATTCCCGAAAAACCCCATACGACCTCCTTGTTCCATGGATCGCAAATGACCATCCGGTTATTGTACAGCGTTTGCATGTTTTCCCGATTCTTCTCGAACGCTTCGGCGTCGTAGAGGAAAGGTTCTTTTTCGTAAGTATACATTGTTTTCCCGTTCCTTTCGGCCGTATTGATGGCTTCGGTCAGAGCGTCGATGGCGTCTTTCCATTTTTCATTGTTGTATTCCATCGGGAAGAACGGTTCTCCGTTGTGGTCGAAAAAGTCGCCGTAATACTCCCTGTTGCCGTTGAAGAAGGGGCTTGCCCTGAAAAACAGTACCCTTGCTTTCGCAGCTTTCGCGGCGATCTGGTCGACTTGTCCCTGGTTGTTTGCCGTAGCGCGTTCCGAAAGATCGGGGATGGCTTCGTCCATCAGGTTGATGATATAGTCGAAACATTCGTCGATCTTTGCACGCGGCCGGAATAAATTGTCGCTCGATGCGTCGGGATCGATGATGCTTTCCGCCGGCAATACGATGGGGCCGTAGGTTTGTACAAGAAGCCAGCAATAGTAGGCTTTCAGGAATTTGACCTGCGCTTTCCAGTCCCTGATTTCCTGTTCGCTCATATCGCGTGCGTTATCGATGTAGTACATAAACACTTCGCACTGGTTCAGTCCCCGGTAAAGGTGTTTTGCTCCGCCTGTGCCGGACCAGGATCCCAATAGCGGCGAGCCGGTGTTTTGCAATCCCCGCATGATTCTTATCCCCATCAGGTTGCCGGTATTGTCGTTCAGGTCGAGGCGGCCTACGAACTCATCTCCCAGCGACCATGTCGTACGATGCGTATCGGATTCGTAAGGCAGGAAACTGTAAATTCTCGCCAAAGCGTCGTAAGCGCTCTCTCTTTTCGTGAAAATCTCTTCGAGCGTCAGCGTATTATCGGGTACGACATCAAGATATTCAGCGCATGACGGCAATAATACACTTAGTATTATTCCGAATATGATTGATTTTAAAATTTTCATAGTTACTATAATTAAGACATTAAAAATTTACGTGAAGCCCAATATTATATCTCCTGTTGGGAGGATACCCTAATCCGCCTTTTCCCATTTCGGGATCCCACAGTTTGAATTTGCTCAACACAAACAAGTTTTCCAACGTCAGGTAGATGCGGCAATCCCGCATACCTATTTTTTGCCATCCTTTCAGGGTGTATCCCAGTTCGACCTGTTTCAGCCGCATGAAAGAGGCGTCGCGCAGCCACCAGGAGGACTGTGTGGTGTTGTTCGAGATCGGCAGGGTTGACAGGCGCGGCCAGAAAGCGTATACATTCGGATTGGTTTCGCTCCAATAGTCGTCGGCCACAATTTTGAGTGCGTTCCTGCGGGCTACAAACGGCGCGATGCCTTCTGTGCCGGAAACGCCCGGATTTATGAAGAACGATACCATGCTGTTGCCCTGGAAAAAGAAGGAAAAATCGAAGTCTTTATAACCGGTAGACAATCCGAAGCCATATTGTATTTTAGGTACGGTGGGGTATCCCAGCGGAACCCGGTCGTTGTTGTTAATGACGCCGTCGCCGTTTACATCTTTATACTTGATATCTCCGGCCATGTATTCTCCGTAGTCCTGCGGGGGAGAGTTTTCTATTTCTTCCTGGTCTACAAACAGTCTTTCGGCGATCAGTCCCCATTCCTGTTTTACGTTATGCCCGAGCCGTTTCAGGTATTCGTCGGGATAATCTTTTTCGTCTAACTGAATATATTTGTTATCCGAGTAGGTGAAGTTGGCGCGTCCGGTCATCCAGAAATCGGAGGTAAAGAAGTGCTGGTAATCGATCGATCCGTCGAATCCTTTTGCTTTTAACCGCCCTACATTACCGCTAATGGAGGATTCCAATCCTGCCGTCGCCGGGAAATTTTCTCTTACCATATAGATGTTATCCCGGTCTTCCCCGAACATTTCGGCCTGAATTTTCAGCCTTTCTTTCATAAAATTGGCTTCTACGCCGACGTTCCATTTTGTGGAAAGCTCCCATGTGATGTTCGGGTTGGCATAGCGGTTGATTTTGTAGCCTCCGTAGGAGTTCATAAAAGATTCTCCCCAGCGGTAACCGTTATCAATCGCCTGGTCGGGATTATAAACCGAGATATCCGAGAGGTAGAAGAAACGGTCTTTTCTTTCCGCGATGGCGTCGTTACCGATTCGCCCGATACTACCTTTCAGCTTGAGAGTGCTTATCATGTCGCGCATGGGCTGCCAGAATTTTTCGTTCGATATCAGCCATCCGCCGGCGATGGACGGATAAAAGCCGAAACGTTTGCTGCCGTCGAATTTTTCGGATCCGTTGTATCCGAATGAAAATTCGAGGAAATAGCGGGTATCGAAGTCATAGGTAAAGCGGCCCGAAAGTCCGGTATTTTTCTCCGGTAACGTTTCGTAGATAGAGGTGCTTGAACCGGAGGTCAGCAGGTTTTCTTCCATTGTGCTCACCAGCATGGCGCCGACGTTGTGGAGGTCGAACTGCCGCATCCAGGTGGCGCGGGCTTCGAAGTAGTATTTAAACGTGGCGTTGCGTCCGGGCACTACATCTCCGAGATGCGCTTGCCCTGTGTTGGGGTTGAGGCACCAGAGTGTGTGTTCTCCCGTTATCCGGTTATAGGATTCCAGGTCGTAATAGAAGGGGGTATACGTGCGGGTGCTTGTGTAGCGGCTCCAGTTGTTGATGGAACCTTTTAATTGCACATTCAATCCTTCGGTTATAAACTTCAAATCCTGCCTCAGCGTGGCCTGCGCCGTTATGTTGCTTTCGTTGCGGTCGGTATAACCTCTTGTCATTTCTGCATAAGGGTTGTTTTTTCGGCTTCCTAACACGTAGGTATTGCCGAACAGCGTGTGTGTGGTGAAGCGGTTGGCTTCGTCAGGCTCGTAGACGGCCGGGAAGTCGACGGGGTTACTGTTCATTATGTCGCTGAATATACCGACGGTAGCGCTTGACCGGTTGGAATCTTCGGGATTTTCCCAGGGGCCTGTTTGCCTTTCAAAGCGGCCATGCACCTGCGTTTCGAGAATGGTGGTGGACGTCAGTTTGAAGTTCACGTTTGTACGGATGTTGAAGCGGTTAATGCTGATGTTCGAATTGTAGTTGTTCCGCGGGTCAACTTTCAACAGCCCCGTTTCATGTTCAAAACCTCCGGCTACGTAGTAGGTAGCGACCTGTCCTCCTCCCGATACGTTGATATTGGCTTTGGTGTTCATGGTCGAACTTTTGAAGATCTCGTCGTACCAGTTGACGTTCGGGTAGATCATAGGATTTTCGCCTGTGGCGGTAGACTGTATTTTCTGTTCGCTGTAGTAAGCGCCGAGGAGGGGATTCCGGGTCATTTGGGCCTCGTTGTACATACGCATGTAGGTGATCCCGTCCACTAATTGCGGTATTCTGGTAGGGGTGGCAATGTGGTTGTCCACGCGGACGCTGAGTTTAACCGGGCCTTCAATACCTTTTTTCGTCGTGATGAGGATGATCCCGTTGGCAGCGCGTGAGCCGTATAATACGGTTGCGGAAGCGTCTTTCAATACGGAGAAGCTTTCTATGTCGTCAACTTGCAGGCGGGCCAGGTCGTCCGTACCCATTTCAAAGCCGTCGATCAGGATGAGCGGGTCGGTTTTATAACCGAACGTCGTTACGCCGCGTATGAAGAATTGTGCATTATCTCTACCCGGCTCGCCCGAGGTCTGGTATGAGATCAGTCCGGGAATCCGGCCTGCCATGGCTGTCGTCAGGTTTGAAGAAGGTATTTTAAGGTCTGAAACCCTTACTGTTTCAATGGAGGCGACGACGCTTTGTTTTTTCTGTGTACCGAAGGCAACGACCGTTACTTCTTCAAGTGTTTCGGTGTCGTCGTACAGAATGATTTCTATTACGTTTCGTTGGTCGACGACTTGTGTTACCGCGATCTTACCGATATAGGTAATGGATAAGGTGTCGCCGACGGAGGCTCTTATGGAGAAAGCTCCATCTACGTCGGTCGTAGTTCCCTGTGTGGTTCCTTTTATGGCGATCGTAGCGCCGGGCAACCCCGAACCGTCTACGGCATCCTTTACAAGTCCCGTTACGGTCTTTGTCTGGGCAAAACCCACGCTGCCGATCAATAGGAAGGTAAGAAGGCTTAAAATTTTATGTTTCATGTGTGCATAATTTAATTTATACATGTAATATTTCATGATAGATGAGTTTATTTATCGTTATTTGACTAAAATGTATATCTGATAAAGCTGCATGATTTCCCGGTAAATTAAAAAAAGGTGCTTCTGCCGCGGATTCTCATTTTGCGGAAATATTGTTTTTTGCCGTATGGCAAAACGTTGAATAAAAACGTGTCGAATATGAAACTTAAGGAAGGATTTTTTGGAAATAAGGTGTTTAAACAATATATTGTACGCGCGTGCGCGATGATATATAATATTAAAATAGGGGTATTATACGCCTGCTTCTCTCTCTCTCTCTCTCTCTCTCTCTCTCTCTCTCTCTCTCTCTCTCTCTCTCTCTCTAATAAATATCCCGAACTAATCAACACAGGTGTGTTAATTAATTCAAAATGAGATAGGTGTTTGATATTAGTAGAAATCATGTTATATTCGCGTATTAAGCGCAAATATAACACATTTTTTAAAAAAAAAAGAATTAAGTAAAATATTTATGTGTTTCGATATTCGGGCAAATGTTAATTTTTTATTTTAACTACCGATTGTACCACATTGATGACATAATCGCCCAATCTTTCACTTTCGGATACGATGTCCATATAAAAAACGCCATCCGTATAATTATATTTTTTGGCGTCTATATTTTCCATATTATCATTTTTCAGTTGATTCCGGTAATTGTTTATTTCGGTTTCGATATTGAGCGAAAGGCCCATATCATCGTTTGTGATCTCCTGTTCGGGCATATCCAATAGTTCGTTCATGCGTATAAGCGCTTTGTCGTCGAGAGCAAACATACGGTCGATGTTATGATTCTGGCTGTCCAAAAATACGGATTTGCCGTCGTTGCGGCGTTTGATTGCCTTCGCCAGATTATTGCAGGCGTCGGCAACACTTTCTATTTCGGTAATAACGCGCAGCATGATGCGTATGTTTTCTTTACCGTAAGCGCTCAGGTGCCCTTCCATAACCTTGGTAAGGTAATTCGCAATCTCGATCTCCATGCGGTCGCTTATCTGTTCATATTTTTCTATGCGGGCGAATGTTTTGAGGAATTTGTCGATATCTTTTTCGTAGTAAAGTTCTTTTACCATGTTAAACATGCGGTGTACGCGTTTCCCGTAAAGGGCGATTTCCTGCTTGGCCTGTAATAAGGACATTTCGGAAGTGGAGAGTATACCGGCCGATATGAATTTCAACTGGAATTCTTCTTCCTGTTGGTCTTTCTTCGATTTAATAACTAATGAGCATATTTTCACGTACAGGTTCACAAACCCAATCATGACACAGATATTGGCGATGTTGAACAGGGTATGAAACAAAGATAAACCGTAGGATACCGAAACCTGCAGCGACGTCACTTTATCTTGCAGGGCGATCAGGCCGGGATCCGTTAAATCGCGGCCGGATGTGATCAGTTCGATAGTTTCGGGGCTGAGGGTGCTCAGGAATGAGGTTAGCCCGGCAGGGTTTCCCGGGCCATAGTTCGTTACGATCCATGAGATCATGTTTGTAAAAGGATGGAATAAAAAGAGCATCCAGCATACCCCGAAAATGTTAAACATAAAATGGGCGAGAGCAGCGCGCCGCGCCTGAATATTGGCTTTAATAGCTGCAATGTTTGCGGTAATCGTAGTCCCGATATTTTCACCGAGTACCATTGCCGCCGCCATCTCGAACGGGATCCAGCCTTTTGTGCACATGATGAGCGTGATAGCGACGGTTGCGCTCGATGATTGCACGACGACGGTCAGCAGTCCTCCGATTAATAAAAATAACAGGATGGACGTATACCCCATCGATGTATAGTTTTGTATGAAAGACAGCACTTCCGGATTTTTCTGAAGATCGGGAACCGAATCTTTCAGATAGGCCAGCCCCAGAAAAAGCAGCGCGAACCCGATCAGAAATTCACCCCATGGCTTGCGTTTGTTGTTGCTTGAGAAAATGAACGGAATACAGATGCCGATAAGCGGCAGGGCCAGGGTGCTGATATCAACCTTAAACCCGAAGATGGAAATGATCCAGGCTGTGACCGTCGTCCCCACATTGGCTCCCATAATCACACTGATCGCCTGTGACAGATTGAGCAATCCTGCGTTTACAAAACTGACAACCATAACGGTGGTAGCGCTCGAAGATTGTATGAGAGCCGTAATGAAAAGACCTGTGAATACACCCGCTACACGATTGGAGGTCATTACGGAAAGAATACTTCTTAATTTATCTCCGGCTACTTTTTGCAGCCCCTCACTCATGATTTTCATCCCGTAGAGGAACATACCCAGCGCTCCTATTAAGGTCAGAAATTCTAAAAACGAATAATCCATAATTGTGAATTCAAATTTATAAGCAACAAAAATACATCTTTTTGAATAACGCAGCAAGCAATATCAAAAAACAGATAAAAAAAATGTGCGACCCGGGGCCTTTTTCCGGCGTTTGCGGATAATTGAAAAATTTATACTAACTTTGCCCTTATGACTGAAATGATTACTATTTATTGCAAGAACAACCGTATTTATAAGGATGTAAATATCGGTTCGTCTTTATCAGAGATTTATACGGCGGTAGGTTCTCCTTTAAAGCATCGTCCCCTGTGCGCCCGCGTTAATAACCGAGTGAAAGGCCTGACATATCGGTGTTGGAAATCCAAAGACGTAGAGTTTATGGATTATTCCCGGATGTCCGGCTACAGGGCTTATCTGCGTTCCCTGTGTTTTATCCTTTCGAAAGCGGTGCATGATTTGTTCCCGGAGAAACCGTTCAACCTGGAACATCCGGTGTCAAGAGGCTACTATTGTACGTATGCCGACCGCGGGAAGATGCCGGAAGACGTTATTGAAAAGATAAAGGAGCGCATGAAAGAGATTGTCGCCACCGACAGTCCGTTCCGGCTGAAAACGGTTCGTACGCCGGATGCGGTAAGCTTATTCCGGGAGCGCGGTATGACGGATAAGGCGCTGTTGCTCGAAACGGCCGGCATGCCTTATTCTTCGTATTACGAAATGGACGGCTATGTGGATTATTTTTACGGATGCCTGACGCCGTCGGCGGGATATATCTCTTTGTTTGATGTGATACCCTATGCCGAAGGTCTTCTGTTGCGTGTGCCGCAACTTGACAACATAAACGAACTGTATCCCGTCATCAGGCAGAATAAAATGTTCGACGCCTATAAGCATTTTCTTAGCCTGCAACGCACAATCGACCTGAACAACGTAGGGGATCTTAACAGTGCAATACGTATGGGGAAAGCGCGTGATGTGATAATGGTTTCCGAAGCGATACAGGAGAAACGGATCGCTTCGATTGCGGAAAAAATAGCAAAACGTTATAACGAAGGCGTACGTGTTATACTGATCTCCGGCCCTTCCTCGTCGGGGAAGACCACCTTTTGTAAACGGTTAGAAATACAACTCATCACCAATTTTCTCCATCCGTTGGGAATCTCCTTAGACGATTATTATGTGAACCGGGAAGACACCCCGTTGGACGAAAACGGCCATTACGATTTTGAATCGTTATATGCGATCGACCTGCCTTATTTTAAAACCGACTTGCGGCGCCTCGTTAACGGCGAAGAAATAGACCTGCCGTCGTATAATTTCGAAACGGGGAAGCGGGAATACCGGGGCAAGAAACTTAAAATGCAGCACAATTCGGTATTGTTGCTGGAAGGCATACATGGTCTGAATCCGGAACTGGTGGACACGATACCGCCGGAACGCATTTTCAGGGTTTACGTATCGGCCTTAACGACGATCTCCTTAGACGGGCATAACTGGATACCGACAACGGACAATCGCCTGCTGAGGCGTATTGTCCGCGACTATCAGTTTCGCGGTTACTCCGCTAAGCAAACGATCTCCATGTGGCCGAGCGTGCGGCGCGGAGAGGATAAATGGATCTTTCCGTATCAGGAAAATGCCGACCAGATGTTTAACAGCGCCATGATCTACGAATTTGCGGCGCTTCGCCGTTGTGCCGAGCCGATCCTCAACGAGGTGCTGGAACTGGACGAGGAATATGCGGAAACCTATCGCTTGCTTCGTTTTCTGAAATATTTCAACCACATACCGGAAGAAGAACTTCCCCGGACATCGCTGCTCAGGGAATTTCTGGGAGGAGGACGTTTTTTGGAATAATTCGGCCGCCGGACGTTAACCGGACGGAACGACAATCCGGTTTCGTTGGCCGGTCAACGGGATCTGATCTTCCGGGAAGATCGTTTTTTGTCCGTTCAACCGGCACTCCCTGCCGGCTATACCGGGGAGGGATAAGACGTAATTCCAACCGTCATCTTTCGATACGATATTGTAAATTGTTTTGCCTGCTTCCGTTTCGATACGAATGGAGAACAGGTTATCCCCTATGCGCAGGTTGGAGAGAAACAGGCGATCCCAGCCGGAAGGAACGTGCGGTTCGAAAACAACCCGTTTGCGGTAAGCGTCCGGAGAAACGCCGAAGATATGGGTGATAATCGGCGTGGCGACACCGTAAATCGTCCAGGCTTGCACAGGACAACCGTATTGAAACATATATCTCGGTATGGCGCCGGGCAGGGTGGAAGGCATCATCTCGTCAATCGAGCCGGGCAGGGTGCGGTGTAACGTTTTGGCGATACAGTTCACGTACCACAACATTTGATCGGTACGGCCATACCGCGCTTCGCTCATCGCCTGCACGCCGGTGCTGATCGTCATGGCTTGGTTTTTCTCTACGGCGGAAAGGTACGGGCCGTATTCGCCGCAATGTTTCCCGCGGATAATGTCTAAGCTGCGGATAGCCTTTTCCGTAGGGGCAATCCCGGTTTCCATCGGCGTGTTGATCACCCAGTTCTTGTTGGTAAACCATCCGTTTTCAGTGCCTTCCGGCAGTTTGTCAAACCGGTCGAGCAAAGAGGTGTAAAAACGGATTTGTTCTGCACGTGCGACGGAATCCGACCGGTACGTTACCTGATGAATGGCGCCTTTCGTGACGGAAACGGCTTGTTCTTTCGTTCCGTAAAAATCACAGTAGATGCCTTCTTCTTCGTCCCAGAAAAGGGTGTTGATTTTTTCTTTCAGGCTGTCCGCTTTCGCCCGGAATCCGTCTGCCGTCGACGGTTCGCCGAAGAGCGTCGCCATTTCCGACGCCACTTCGAGCGCCTGTTGCGTATATACGGCTACGTCGATCAGCTCGGCGTTCAGCCCGCGCACTTCCATAATCCCGTACCCTTCGGGAAAGAGGTTGTTATTCGTGTCCATCTCTACCGTTAACCATTGGATACCTTGTTTGATATACGGATACAGATCCCGCAGAAATTCCGAATCGCCCGTCCAAAGGAATGTCTGCCATGCCGTCGTGATAAAATGGGCTGTTTCTTGTGTGTTTCCTTTGTTATACACAAACCCGTTGGCCGACATTTCGTGAATGATGCGCCCGTTGCCGTTTACTTTTTCGGAAACGTCTTTCAGGAGCGACAGGGTGGATTTGGCTAATTCGAAATCGCTCGTTGCCAATACGCCCTGCAGAGCGTACGAATTGTCGCATCCGAACAACCAGGGATATTCGACCGCACCCGCGCCCAAAAACCGTCCGATACCTTTTAAATCCGATACAAGCCATTGGGTGTTTATTTTCACCCAGTTATAGGTTTCTTCCAGCTTTTTGTCCGGGATATCAATCTTTGCCCGTTCAAGCGTCGAATGGTAAAGCGCCTTTTTTTCCGACAACAAAGCGTCTTTGTTTTCAGCCAGATCAAAAAGAACCGTCCGGGCATCGTCCATGCTTTCCGTAGATCCGCAGATAAAGTAGGTGACTTCCGTTTTTTTACCGGGTTGCAGCGTCAGCGTATCAATCAGTGCGGCGGCAGGCCCGTTTCCTTTCGTTGCAACCGGCGGAGAGGCGTTGAGTGCATAACCGTTTGTTCCGATTCCCTTGCCGGTGTCGGCGCCCCATACCATATGCCAGTTATTCGTCAGGTCTTTTCCATACAATAACCGGTTGCGTTCGTCCCGGCCGACCGTATCGTTTCCGTCGATTATTCCGTTTTGTCTGGAAAACCACACCGGGCTTATATCGGTTTTCAGTACGAAATCGAGTTTGAATGTTCGCGTTGTCTTCGAAGCGTTTTCAAATGTATATTGTATGACGACGCCCGTTTTCCCTTCCGGCGCAAACTGCGTTCGGTTCACCCGGATACCGTCTAAGACCGGTTGATAGATAAATCGGTTGCCGAACGGATAGTTAATAAACGTATCGGCTTTCATTAGCCAGCAATCGTTCTGCTTTTCCGTATCGCTGAGTTTCAACCAGAAACCGTCGGCCAATTTGATCGGCTGCGTCCAGATCCCCCCCATCTCGTCGCGTATATGGCTACCCAAATCGGGGAAATGGCCATCTTGCGCACCGATTATATACGCTCTGTCGCCGGCCGTAAGGTACGGCTTGTCCGTCGTTTTACCCTGATTGCTGACGCCATCGAAATAAGGGCGGCTATACGCATCTCCGTCCCCCCCCGTTCCGCAGCCGGCCAATAAAACGGTCAACAAACAAACGGCGAGCGTCATATTTATCATTTTTCTCATAGCTGTGTATTATAATTTTTACGGAAATAACGAATACCCCACACAAAAGCAGGGTATTCGTTTTTGCAGCGTTAATATCCGGGGTTTTGCACCAGTAGCGGATTTCGAATCATCGCATTCGCGGGAATAGGGAATAGATTCCGGAAAGAATCGTTTTCATATGTCCAGGGAATGTCCAGGTAGTACTCCCAAACGATCCGGGCCTTTTCCAGTAACTTTCCATGACGGATCAGGTCATCCCTGCGGTATCCTTCGAAATACAGTTCCCATCCTCTTTCGTCGAGTACGGCGTCGCGTATCTGTTCTTTTGTCAGGGAGGCAGATAATTCGTCCAGGCTGGCTCTTTTGCGGATCAGGTTGATATACTTCAACGCTTCGCCGGAATCTCCCAACTCATTCTGAGCTTCCGCATATGTCAGGTAGACTTCCGCAAGCCGCATGATTACATAATCGGCATTCATCCATTCGCCCCGCGTCGGATTGGCTTCCATCGGATATTTCATGGCGACGACGCGGTAAAGGGATTCTTCGGCTGTGATCGGCTCGCCGTCTGCGTTTTTATACAACGGCTCGCCGTTTGTATCGGAGATGTAGCCATGGATCATAATGCCCTTCTGTGTGTCGGGATTAAAATCTTCCCTGCGCTCATCCTTCGGGTCGAACGTGTTGAAAAACGGGATGGTCATGCCGAAACCGTTCGACGCGGAATATCCCGTAATTTTAAGCGCTCTGACCAGTCCTGCTTCCAGCGAGAGGGCGTCAAAATTGTTTCCTCTGTAATATTCTCCCACGCATACGCCGACCTGAATGACTTCCTTGTTTTCGTCTATGCCGAACACGTCGTGATAATAATCCATCAGTTCAAAGCCTCCGTTGTCGATTACATCTTTGGCATACAGGGAAGCATTCGTCCAGTCTTTCCGGTTCAGATAGATATTTGCGAGCAACGTTTTGGCTGCCCAGCGGGTGGGGCGACCGTATTCCGAAGCCTGGCGCGAGGGAGGCAGGGCGGATTCGATGCTTTTCAGATCGCCGATGATGAACTCCAACACTTCCGCTTTGGGCGTCCGCGCCAGACCGTTCGACATATCTTCCCCGCCTTTGACTAACGGAACGTCGCCGAATACTTTGATTAACCAGTTATACGACCATGCACGCCAGAAAAGAGCTTCCGCTATGATCGTGTTTACCTTTGTATCCGTCTTCGCTTCTTCGCCGAACAAACGGATCGCTTCGTTGCATTGCGCAATGATTTGATAGCAGCGTGTCCATGAATCACTTGCGGCGGAATGACTCAGATCCAGCGTATGGAAGTGCATCTGGCCTCCCCAGCCGGCCTTGGGATCCGTTCCACCCCAGTTTACCCACAATACGTCGGATTCGGCGTCGCTTGCATAGATCAAAAGAGTATGGAGTCGGTTGGCCTGAAGATTCGGATAGATGCCCAATACTAATTGATTCGCCCCTTCCGCACCCGAAGGCAGGCTGGATGCGCCTAACCGGTCGTATAGTTTTTCTTCCAGCAGGCTGTCCGAACATGAAATGACGCTCATCGAAACGAATGCGAGAGCTAATGTGATCATGCTGTATTTTACTTTCTTCATAATGATTTGCCGTTAAAATGTGATACTAAGACCGCCTGTTATCGTTCGAACAGATGGGTATAAATTATTTGTTTCGGGATTGACGCCCGAATAATTGGAGAATGTCCACAGGTTTTGTCCCTGTACATACAATTTCAGGTTTTCTATTTTTCCGCGGAACAGCCTCGGCGGGATATGAAATGCTAAGGTCACGTTTTGTAACCGCAGGTATGAGGCGTCTTCCACCCAACGCGAGTTGTTTGTGAAGTCGCCGCGCACAGCCGTATTTGTTGTCGGCAAATTCGCTTCGGTCAGTACGGATCTGAACATATTGCGCGGATGTGCCAGGTATGCGGACGTATGACCGACTTTGACCGTATTGTGCAACTGGCGTCCCAGAGCGCTGTCAAAGAAGAAGCTCAATTCGGCGATGTTGTATCTGAGTGTGTTTCCCCATCCCATGATCACGTCCGGGTCGGGGTTTCCTACTACCGTACGATCCAGTACATCCACCTCGCCGCTGTTGTCCAGGTCATAAAAAGTCAATGCACCGTCGGCGTTTATTTCCTTGAATTTATAGTAATAATATGACCGGGGTTTCTCTCCTTCCAGAATACCGATGCTTTGCAGGCTGGTTCTGACGGATTCGCCGGAAACGTTGATTTTCGTCACTTTGTTATCATTCCATCCGAACGTATAATTGGTAGTCCAGTTAAAATTCCGGGTTTGTATGATCCTTCCTTCAAAACTCAGTTCGGCGCCGTTGACCTCAAAGTTGGCCGCATTGATCCACTGCTGCGACAATCCGCTTTCAAGCGGTAGAGGCATGGGGATGATCAGGTCGGACGTATTCTTCCGGTAGAGGTCGAAAGATATCTGATACTTCCGGTCGAAAGCGACGTCTATTCCGAGATTGTATTGCGCGGTTTTCTCCCATTTCAGATTAGGGTTGGCAAGCGTCGTATTTAACTTTGTAGCGGCGTTCATCTGTTGTCCGACGACGGCGCCGTCATCTTTCACGACCGTATAGGTAGGAAGGCTCAAATAGTTGTCGAATCCGGAATTTCCGGTGACACCCCAACCTGCACGCAGTTTCAATAAATCCAGCCGTTCGATATTCGCGAAAAAATGTTCATTGTTGAGATTCCACGCGGCGGATATGCCCGGGAACCATCCCCATTTGTTCGTTTCACCGAATTTGGACGATCCGTCGCGCCGGAGGGTTCCCGTCAGGAAATATCTGTCTTTCCAAGTGAGATCGACCCGTCCGAAACCGGAAATGATGACATTCTCACCTTTCCATGTAGCGGCGAACTGCGTTGCAGAGGCGCCCATGTTGTTTGGCCCGAAAATATCAACCGGCGAAAATTCCTGTCCTTTGGTACGGTTGCCTTCCCATCCGGCATATTGATAGGAGTATCCGGCCAGCGCAATCAGTTTCAAATCGTAGGCGATCGTCCGGTTGTAGTTCAACAGCCCTTCCAGCACATATCCCACGTTGCGCAACGATGTGGCCGAAGCCATTCCGTTGTGAAAACGCCCTTCTTCATTGGGCAGTCCGCCGTTGGACGGCGTGGAGGACGGCATAAAAAACGTCCGGTAAGCATTCTGTATGTTGTAACCTAATTTCAACTGAGGTGTCAAACCTTGCAACAGTTCGTAGTTAATATCGATATTCACATCCGTCTTGTCGCTTTTCGTCCGGTCGTTTATACCGAAGACGGATAACGGATAGATGTTAAAAGCCGAACCTTCGTCGGCTACGTAGCTTCCGTCTGTCGATTTCGACAAGTTAGGGGCGAAACAGAGGGCGCTTTCGAGAATGGAATTACGTGTACTTCCGTTGTCGGACTGATTGCGGTCGTTGATATTGGTCAACGAGAGATTCGTGAAAATCTTCAATTTGTCTTTCTGATAATCTACGTTGGAACGAACGGACATACGCTGCATTTCGGCGTTTTTGACGATACCCGTCTGGTCGTAATACCCGGCAGAGAAGTAGTAGCGCAGGTTTTCTCCGGCTGCCGACAAGTTCACCTGGTGGCTTTGGATGAATCCTTTCTGCATAACTTCGTCTATCCAGTTGGTTGTTGTTGCCCGGTTAATTTCTTCGGCCGTATAAGTAGGGCCTTGCTGGAACTGCGACCAATAGGTCATATACTCCGGCCCGTTCAGCAGTTCGTATTTTTTGGCCTGATCCTGTCCGCCTACATAGCCGTCATAAGTAATCTTCATCTTACCCGATTTTCCTTTCCGGGTGGTGATGATGATCACACCGTTGGCCCCGCGCGTTCCATAGATAGCCGTAGCTGCGGCATCTTTCAGGATGGATACCGTTTCGATATCATTGGGATTGATGAAGTTCAGAGGATCCCTGTTGGGGTTACCGAAGCTCTGGTCTGAACTTGGCGCCGATGCTGCGTCGTAGGGGAAACCGTCTACAATATACAGCGGCGCTACCGAGCCGTAGATCGAATTGCGTCCGCGGATAATGACGGAGTTGGCGCCGCCGGGTTGCGCGGAGTTCTGCTGTACGGATAATCCTGCTATACGGCCTTGAATCATCTGGCCAACGGAAGTGCTGGAGCCTCCAATGTTGGACTTGTCGGCGGATATGTTGGCAACAGAGCCGGTCAAGTCGCTTTTCTTGACGGCGCCGTATCCAATGACAACGATTTCGTCCATACTAAACTCCGTTTCTTTCAGGATAATCTGTAGCCGGGACTGATTGCCCGTTGCGATCTCCTGCGTGTCATACCCAATATAAGAAACGACAATCGTAGCTCCCTGCGACACATTCAGGCTGAATTTTCCATCCGCATCGCTGACGGTTCCGTTGGTCGTTCCTTTTTCGGTAACGTTGGCGGCAACGATGGGTTCGCCTTGTTCGTCTGCGATAGTCCCGTTTATCGTTTTACCGTCCTGTTGTTGTTTCGCCTCGTCCGAATCCTGCTTGTAGATAATAATATGTTTGCCTTTTATCTCATATTCCAAATTCTGGTTTTTCAGCACCTTGTCCAGGATGGCGTCTACAGTCTGCCCATGTACCTGAACATCTACCGTTTCTTTCAGGTTCACGTCCTTACTCAGAAATATAATCGAAAATTCCGAGTTTCCCTCAATTTCTTCAAAAATTTTCTCCAACGGGATGCGTTTGAAATCGAAATTAAAGCGCATCGTCCGGGAATAATCCGGGGAAGCAAACAGCCCGGATGTTGCGAACAGGAGAAGAATATATAGACTCCCTGTCGTAATCATTTTTATTCGGCATTGGAAATTCCTGCCGATTCCTTTGTCTTTCTGCATATAAGATTCATTTTTTATTATTAACACTATTGTTGCGTAAAATCCTCCGTATCGTTCTGCGGGGTGATACTTTTTTCCTCGAGAACAGGCCGGAGCAAAGTTTCATTTCTATTTGTTTTTCCACAGGCCACCTTGTTTTTAAGGTTCTTTTTTTCTTCGGGAGTTAGCCGAAGTAAGGTTTCATTCTTATTTATTTTTCCATAGGCAGCCTGTTTTAAAAGTTATCTTTCGCTTATTTCAATTCCATCTTCCCGTTTTGCGTATTTCCAGGAACGTTTGTAGGAAAGTTTATCTAAGATCTGTTCTACGTTTTCCCCGTATTTGAATTGTGCCACATAGCCGTCGTTTCCGATTTCTTTCGTCAGTACATGGATTTTAACATCGAAACGGCGTTCCAGAATAACGGCGATTTCATGTAACGTTTCACCTCTGAAATGAAGGATGCCGTCTTTCCAGGAGGTGTATTCGGCGGTGTTGACGTTTTTCCGTTGAAATTCCCCCGTATGGTTATCGAGCACCAACTGCTGGGCGGGCGTCAACAGAATACTTTCTTTTTTCATATCTTCGTTTGACAGCAAGGCCTCCACACAGCCTTCTTCCAGAGTCAGTACCGTATAAAGATCGCTTTCGTAGGCGTTGAATGCAAAACGGGTGCCCAACACCCGCGCGGAAACATTTTTCGAATGGACGGTAAACGGGTGTTTTTCATCTTTCGCCACATCGAAAAAACCGCCGCCGGAGAGATATACCTGCCTTTCCGCACCAAAAGGGGTCGAATAGGTCAGGCGGGAGCCTCCGTTCAGGACGACCCGCGTTCCGTCGGGCAAAGTCATTTCCGATAGAATCCCGTAAGGAACACGCAGTTCGACCTCTGTTTGCTGCGGTTCTCCTCCCTGCGACCGGAGTCCCACCTGATAAGTCGCAATCATGCATAAGACGGCGATGCAAGCTGCCGCAGAGTATCCGAAACGTAACCGTTTCCTGTTTCCCCTCATGCGAATCACCGTTTCGTCGGCGTCAATTTTGCTGTTTATCCGGTCGTATATGTCCTCTTTGTTCTTATCCATACTTTCCGATCTGTCGAGATGTTTTGTTGCGTGCATAAGGTGCAAAACCTTCGTGCAGATTTCTTCTATAGATCCTGTTTCTTTAGTTGGAACTGTTTTTCTCATCTTGATATAATAGAGTATTGTTTTTTGTTTTACTTATAAGGAAATTTTGTTTTTTTAGATTTTTTATGTTTTTTCAAACAGGGACGGGTATTGTTTTTTTACTGTTTCCACGATTTTACGGATTGCAAGATTCATTTGTTGCGCGACGGTGCCTTCGGTGATAGACAGGATTTCGGCTATCTCTTTGTGCTTTAAACGTTCTTCCCGTACCATCAGGAAAATTAATTTGCACCGTTCGGGAAGTCCGGCAACCGCTTCGTGATAAAGGGCGAACATTTCTTTTTCGATCAGATCCGAATCTACTTCCCGGGTATCAAGGTGGAGTTCTACCGGCATGTCGTCAATAGAGATACCGGCGTATTTTTCTTTTTGTTTCAGGTAACGGTACGCTTCGTTGCGGCAAACGGTATACAGCCATGCTTTTATATCTTTTACGGTTAAGAGGCTTGCACGTTGTTTCCAAAGGATGTAGAATACTTCGGATACGACCTCGGTGCAATCTTCATCCTGCGGCAGGAGATAACCCACATATCGGTATACCAGCGGATAGGTGTGATTATAGAACGTTTTGAAGGTGTCACGATTCCCCTCCGCTATTTTTTTGAGTAGCGATTTCGAAAAAAAGTTTTTTTCCATGGTTTATTCGATTCCGGACGTTGTGCCGAAAGGTTACGTTACAAGTTCTTGCAGGGAGATCCGGCCGCCGGAGAAATTTTGTTCAGCCGCGGGCTTTCCGGATATATTCCAACGCATTTTTGCACAGGGTGGAAACCGCATCCCAGTTTCCGGACGTAACGGCTTCTTTCGGGAAAAGTTTGGATCCCATCCCTACGGCCGTCACGCCGGCTTTGAACCAGGCGGTCAGGTTTTCTTCGGTCGGTTCGACCGCTCCGGTTGCCATGATCATCGTCCAGGGCATGGGCGCTTTTACGTTGCTTACGAAGGAGGGGCCTCCTACGGTTCCTGCCGGGAAAATCTTGCAAAGATCGCATCCGAGTTCCTGCGCGAAGCCTATTTCGGAAACACTGCCGCAGCCCGGTGTGTAAGGTATCAGGCGGCGGTTGCACACTTTTGCTACGTCGGGGTTCAATAGAGGCCCGACAATGAAGTTGGCGCCGAGTTGTATGTATAAGGAAGCCGTCGGAGCATCAACGATGGAACCGACGCCCAGAATCATCTCCGGACATTCCCCGGATGCAAATTTGACCAGCTCTGCAAATACTTCCTGTGCAAAATCTCCGCGGTTTGTAAATTCAAAAGCGCGAACGCCGCCCGCATAACAGGCTTTGAGTATATTTTTTGCCGATTCTATGTCTTTGTTATAGTATACGGGAACCATACCTGTGCGGACAATTGCGTCCAATACCTGCAATTTGCTGAATCTTGCCATAATCTGATAGTGTTTTATGTTAAATCATCAAAAAAAAATAAATCAGCCACAAAGAAACGAATAAAAAATGAATTTTATACGGCATGTTTTATTATTTTTGCATTTTGGATAACCTTATGCCATCTTTTAAATACTGAAATAATATGATTGAGAAAAGTTTTTTATTATCCTTATTGCTATTATGGATAACAGGTTGTACGACTAATGTCGGAACAGGGAGTGTAACGTTTGCCGAAGTGCAGACCGAAATGCGCGAAAACCCCGAAGGCTTGGGTGTGGAAAAGCCTCGCTTCTCGTGGAAGTTTATCAGTGATAAGCCGGATGTGATGCAGGCGGCCTACCGGATTGAGGTGGCTGCTTCGATGAAAGATCTGAAAGCCGGCAGCGGCCTGTTGTGGGACTCCGGAGAGGTGGATTCCGACCAATCCCTGTGGGTTGAATACGCCGGCAAAACGCTTGAATCGGGAAAGAAATATTTCTGGCGGGTTACGATTCGGACGAACCAGGGCGAGATGGCCCGGAGCGACGTCCGTCACTGGTCGATGGGCTTGTTGAACGATTCGGACTGGAGTGCGAAGTGGATCGGTCTGAACGATGAGGAAAACCTGAAAGTGGAAAAGAACCGGACGATCTTGCCGGCGCGTTATCTGAGGAAGGAATTTAAGATCGCGTCGAAGCCTAAGCGTGCCATGCTGTATGTTTCCGGCGTCGGCTCGTCGGTATGTTACCTGAACGGCAAAACGATCGGGGAGGATGTGTTCGGGCCGCTTCCTACGTGGTATGATGCGTCTGTGCCGTATCTCGCATACGACGTCACTTCCTGTATGAAAAAGGGTGATAATGCGATAGGTGTGGCGCTTGGCAACGGGCGGTTTCTGACGATGCGCGAACGGGGAATGTTGGGATTCGGTTTGCCGCGGTTGATAGCGCAACTGAATATTGAATATGAAAACGGCGAACAGGAAATGGTCGTCAGCGACGATTCGTGGATGGCGACCGCTAAAGGCCCCATCACCGAAAATAATGAGTTTGACGGGGAAAAATATGATGCGCGCCTCGAACTTGGCCGGTGGACGGAAACGGGATATGACGCTTCCGCCTGGAGGAAAGCCGAACGTATGGAGGCGCCTAAAGGCAAGTTGACGGCGCAACTTTCTCCGAGCCTGAAAGTGATGGAAGAGATAAAGCCCGTTTCTGTGAAACCGGTTGGCGAGGGTCGTTACATCGTGGATATGGGACAAAACATGGTCGGCCTGTTGAAGGGTCGTTTGAAAGGGAAAAAGGATCAACCCGTCACCCTGCGTTTTGCGGAGGTGCTGAACGCCGACGCGACCGGGTTGTATATGGATAATTTGCGCGGCGCGCTTGTTACGGACGTGTATACGCCGGCGGACGACGGGCCGTTTACGTGGGAGCCCCTGTTTGTGTATCATGGTTTTCGTTTTGCGGAAATATCCGGCCTTGATTACGAACCGGCGACGGCGGATTTTACCGGAAAGGTGATCTACGACCCAATGGCTACGACCGGATCGTTCGAAACGTCGGACGAGTTGATAAACAAACTGCATAAAAATTCGTACTGGGGGATTCGCGGTAATTACCGGGGTATGCCGACCGACTGTCCGCAACGCGACGAACGCCTCGGATGGCTGGGCGACCGCGCGACGGGAGCCTACGGCGAGAGCTTCCTGTTCAACAACGCCCAGATGTATAACAAATGGCTGGTTGATATTGAGGAATCGATGAACGAAAACGGCAGCATATCGGTTGTGTCGCCGCGTTACTGGACGATCTTTAATGACGATGTGACGTGGCCTGCCGCCTATTTCTATATCGCCGATATGCTTTACAGGCAGTTTGGCGATGTCCGTTCGATCCGGGCGCGTTATCCTTCCATGAAGAAATGGATAGGGCACATGACGGAAACGCAGATGCAGGATTATATCATCCTCAAGGATACGTACGGCGACTGGTGTATGCCGCCCGAATCGCCGGAACTGATCCATTCGCAGGATCCTTCGCGCAAGACAAGCGGACAGGTCTTGAGTACGACCGTCTTTTACAGTATCCTCCAATTGATGCAGCAGTTTGCCGTCATAAACGGCCTTCCGGCCGACGCGGAAGAGTATGCCACTCTTGCCGCCCGGATAAAAGAGGCCTATAACCGGAAATTTTTCAATGCCGAAACCGCCCGGTACGACAATAATACGGTGACGGCTAACATCCTTTCCCTGCAACTTGGCCTCGTGCCGGAGGGCTACGAAGAAAAAGTTTTTGCCAATATTGTGGAAAAGACCGAAGTGGACTGCAAAGGGCATGTCAGCGTAGGGGTGCTGGGTATCCAGCATTTGATGCGCGGCCTGACCGAACATGGCAATCTCGAACTGGCCTACCGGATCGTTACGAACGAAACATATCCTTCCTGGGGGTATATGATCAACAACGGAGCTACAACGATCTGGGAGTTATGGAACGGCGATACGGCCAACCCGGGAATGAATTCGCACAATCATGTGATGCTTTTGGGCGATTTGCTGATCTGGTTTTATGAAAATCTGGCAGGGATAAAAAATGATCCTTCCGCTGTTGGTTTTAAAAAGATATGGATGGAGCCGGTGTTTCCCGAGAAGCTGGGCCATGTCGACGCTTCGTACGAATCGCCGTACGGCCGGATTGAAAGTTGCTGGAAGCGCGAGGGCGACAAGCTGACCTGGAATATTACCATTCCTGCCAATACGACGGCTACGGTGAAGCTCCCGGTGCGATTCGGCGTGAAAGCGGATACAAACCGACCGGGCGTCCGTAAAGCGAAAGAAGCGGACGGCTTTTTGACACTGGAACTCGGCTCGGGCGCCTATCTTCTTCAATCGGAATAAAAATCGTTCGCCGGCCGAAGAAAACGGCTTCCAAGACGTTCTCCGGCCGGCGTTTTTATATTATAAATTACATGAAAAAAAAAGAATCCGACACATTAACAAAACTGGGTAGCGCCGCCGCTACGGAATATCTCTTTGATTATGATCCTTCTGTACTGGAAACGTTTGAAAACAAACATACGGGGAATGATTATTTTGTGAAATTCAATTGTCCGGAGTTTACCGCCCTTTGTCCCATTACGGGGCAACCCGATTTTGCAACGCTTTATATCAGTTACATTCCCGGACGCAGGATGGTGGAAAGCAAGTCGCTGAAGCTCTATCTTTTCAGCTTCCGTAATCATGGCGCGTTTCACGAGGACTGTGTGAATATCATTATGAAAGACCTGGTGAAATTGATGAAACCCAAATATATCGAGGTGTGGGGCCGGTTTCTGCCGCGCGGAGGCATCAGCATCGATCCGTACTGCAATTACGGAAAGCCGGGTACGGAGTATGCGGATATGGCATCTTTCCGGCTGATGAACCATGATCTTTGCCCGGAACGTGTAGATAACCGTTGATTTTCGGCATATTAAAAAATGAGGCTATGAGATATTATGTGATGATAGCGATGGGTTTTATCCTGTCGATCGTACTGTTTGGTTGTTCTTCCGCCAAAGGTTTGACAAAGGAAGAAAAGGCGGCAAAAGAAGCCCTGTTGAAACAAGCCGTCGAGAAACGTGAGTTTGTGGTGAAGGTGGATCGTATGCTACCGTTGAACGGTCGCTCGCAGGTGCTGACGTCTCCCTATTCGTTGGAAATAAGCGGCGATCGGGTGAAATCGTATCTTCCTTATTTCGGCCGGGCCTACAGTGTTCCTTACGGCGGCGGGGAAGGGTTGAGTTTTGAGTCGGCGATTACCGATTATACGTCTGCGGTCGATTCCAAAGGAAAAACAACCGTAGAGTTTCAGGCAAGAACCAAAGAAGACCGACATTCTTTCCGGATTGAAATTTTCCCCGGCGGATCGGCCTCCATAAATGTTACGTCTGTGAACCGTCAGGCGATTTCGTTCCGGGGAAGTGCTTCGGCCAAGGGCGAATAGCTACAACAAACCTGCGGATTGAAACATTTTTTTGTAATCTTCCGCTTTGTCCGCCAGTAAGCGGGGATAGGCGCGGGAGGAGGAGGGCATCCGGTAGCACGTTAGCTTCCGGTGCATGAAAACGGCCTCTGCCGATCCGCAAAGAGGAGGCGTTTTCGCGATCCCGACGATCGCCAGGAGCGTTTCGGTTGCCTTCTGCCCTGTCGTCACGATGATCTCGCAGGCAGGTATCTGCGATAAGATGCCGGCTAAGTCCAGCGGTTTGATGATTTGCAGAAACTGATCCGAAGCGTTTCCCTTCTGCCGTACCACCTCCGTAGCCGTATCATACAACGCGATCCCTTTTGAAGTAAGAAAACGACGGATCCGCATCTCTTCAAACGATTTGCCCTGTCCGGAAACAAAATAATCCCGGTCATGGAAGAAGACCAGTCCGAATATTCTCCACATATCATTTTGGAAATTGGGATAATAAAAATTCATCGTCCACCGCTCCGGCGGAGGCGGAAAACTACCCAACATCAGTATCTTTGCCCTATCCGGCAAGAACGGCGGCAGCGGATGACGTTCTATATTTTCCGGATGACGTTCTATATTTTCTTTTGTCATACACCTTACCAAACGCAAAAAAAGCCGTTTTATTGGAAATTTCAACATTCAATCTTTAATAAAAAGCAAAGTTAAGGAGCAATTTTAGTTAATAGTGAATAGTTAATAGTGAATAATCCGTAGTTAGTGAATAGTGAATAGTTAATAGTGAATAATCCGGTACACGATGTTAATTGCGAATTTTCAATTACGAATTACGGGGTTATCATGACAACCGATTCATAATTGAATTTTCTTCTAACTTCAATAAAGCGAAAAGCCCCGCCGATTTAGGGCCGGCCTCGTGCGGTGAGCCGTTAAGTAGCGAAGGGAGGCGTCAAGAAATCTGTGCTGTTTGAGCGAAGCGAGTTACACAGATTTCAGCCGACCGGAGCGTTAAGCTTAACGGGGCGAAGC
>JAIRSF010000282.1 GCA_031255595.1 Tannerella sp. | reverse complement strand
AATTTTCGTTACGGATTAAAATAAATGACGGCATGAAGAAAGTGATCATAGTGGGGGCTACTTCCGGTATTGGGCGGGAGGTTGCTTTGCGTATGTTGAAAAGGGGCTGGTTGCTTGGTATAGCGGGCAGACGGGAGGATCTGCTGGAGGAGCTTAGGGAAAGTTATCCGGAAAATGTCGTGGCATATCCTATTGATGTGACGCGGGAGGATGCTGCGGAAAGGCTGATGCCTCTTATCCGGTTGAGGGGTGGCATGGATTTGTTTTTTCTGGCGTCGGGAACGGGTCGACGGAATCCCTCCTTAGATGAGGATATGGAGGTGCGTACGGCCGAAACGAATGTGTCCGGATTTATACGTGTGGTTACGGCGGCCTGCCGTTATTTTGAGTCGGCCGGAGGAGGGCATGTCGCAGTGATCAGTTCTATCGCCGGGACAAAAGGGCTGGGGCCGGCTCCGGCTTATTCCGCTACCAAAAGGTTTCAGACTATCTATATAGAAGCGTTGGCGCAGTTATACCATACAAAAAATGTACCGCTCCGGTTTACGGATATCCGTCCCGGATTTGTGGATACGGCTTTGCTGAACAGCAAAGTCCATACCTATCCCATGCTGATGCGGCCGAACCGGGTAGCCGAAGCGATCATGCGGGCGCTTGATAAAAAGAAACGCGTGGCGGTGATTGACCGACGTTACCGCATACTCGTCTTTTTCTGGCGACTGATTCCGCGTTGGATCTGGGAGAGGATCACTTTACGTTGACGGGGCTTAGCCCTCTTGTTTGTATGAGGCCTGTAACAGCCAGTATTTCGCATCGGAACGGATATCGAACGGATATTTTACCCAATCGTTGAGGTAGAGGCCGGTTTGGTTGTTTTCGGTTTGGTAGATGCCGAACCTGAGGCTTTCGGAATCGATCATCATTCCCAATTTGTTGGTGATCCGGTGTATGTTTTCTTTGGCGACCTGCTCGAAGATCAGGATGTCGCCGCTTCGAAATTCAAATCCGGCAGGCAGGTTATTCGGGTCTTCCGTTTCGATCGCGATGGATCTTAATTTTGAATTGCATGGGACGGTCAGCACAGGCAGTTTTTGTATGAAATGACTGTTTGCATGATGCTGTATGTAATCTTCTATGTAGGGGATCGATACATAGGGGATGTTTGCTAACTGACGGTTGATTTTTAGTTTTTCCGTTTCGATAACTAAGTGGGTGTTGTAGTGGAGAAGTTCGTTGACCGATAAATCTTTTTCAACAAAATCGGCTAATGGTATGCTAAAAAAATTAGCTATTTTCATTATGGCTTCGATTTTGGGTTCGGCCCTCGATTCTTCGTAAGAAGATATGTTTCCCCGCGTTAAATCAAATAAGTCGGCAAAGGCTTGTTGGCTCAAACCTTTTACATTCCGTATTTTTTTGATATTTTTCCCAATTTGTGTCATAAAAAAACTGCTAAAAATATTTGCAAATCAAAAATCATGTATTATCTTTGCCAAAAATATTTGCAAATATAGCCTTTAATTCTTGAAAAACAAATTTGCTTTTGAAGATTTAAGGAAAACGGACGGATAAATAGATGCGTTAATCGCAAATGAAACTCTTTTGCTTCCGGAATGTGCCGGTCGGATGTTTTTTTATGATCGTAATATCTTACATTAGTTATTGTATGTATTTCAAAAAAATCGAATCATTTATTTCAAAGTTGGGTTATTCCATTTCTTACCAAAGTGAGAAGGAGGGAATTTTCCTGATTGAAAGCGAACAGGACGGAATCATGAACCTGATTATCGGTGTGGCGCCTCCGATTTTGATTATGGAGCAATATATTTTCACGCTTAAGAGCGATGATGCGGAGGTGTTGAAGTCGTTGCTGCAAAAGAACAGGGATATTATTCATGGGGCGTTTGCATTGGACGAAGAAGGGAAAAAGGTGATTTTCCGCTATACGTTGCAGATTGAAAATCTGGATATGAACGAATTTGAAGGCGCCTTGAACTCTTTGGGGTTATTGTTGGGCGAATATTATGAACAGATTATTGAATTTTCTAAAAAGTAAAAACTAATAAAATCAGAGCTATGAATATTTTTAAGAGATTATTGAGAATCGGACAGGCGGAAATTCATTCCGCAGTTGATAAGATGGAAGATCCCATTCGGATGACCGAACAGGGGATACGTGAGATGCGGGATGACCTGGATAAAGCGTTGCACGCTTCCGCCCAGATAAAAGCGACGGCTATCCGCACTAAAAATGATAAAATGAAGAAGGAAAATGAGGCGCAGGATTATGAAAATAAGGCGATCCTCTTGCTGACCAAAGCTCAGAAAGGCGAGATTGATATGGGCCTGGCCGAAAAGCTGGCAAAAGAAGCCCTGTCGTTGAAAGAAAACCTTTTGAACGAGGCGGAATCGTTGGGGAAACAGTTGGTTACGCACGAAAAAGCTTCCGATGATATACAGAAGAATGTGGAGATCCTGCGGTTTAACATCACAAAATGGGAAAATGAGTTGAAAACGTTGAAGTCCCGTATCCGGGTGAGCCGCGCTACCAAAGAGGTGAACAAGCAGATGGCGCAGATCGACGGCAACAGCACGATCAGTATGCTGGAGCGTATGAAAGAAAAGGTGGAAGAAGAAGAAGCGCTGGCAGAGGCATACGGAGATATGGCCGGGAGAAGCAAGAATACGGATGATGAGATCAATAAGGTGCTGGGAGATGAAACGAGTAAAGTGAATCGGGATCTGGACGATATAAAAAGAAGGCTGGGGATGCTGCCCGAAAAGGAATAGCCGTTCGCTCCGCCGGATGTTGAAAAACATGCGCGGATAAAATTACGGCTTTTTGTGATGTTTTTTTATAGAAATTCATTAATTTTGGAATCTTAATAAATACGATGGGAGACTTTTTATATAATTTGATGCATCCGCTACCTAACGCCGTCATGACGGTGATAATGGCGATTCTGCTTGTTTACTGGCTGTTTGTGTTTTTGTCGGGCGTCGGCTTGGATGATCCGGATTTGGGTTTCGATTTCGACGTGGATGTGCCGGACGCGGATGTGCCGGATGTGGATGGCGAAATGGAATCTGTGGACTCGGAGCATGAAGCCGCTCCCGAAAAATCCCCCGGATTTTTTATGAAATTTCTGCATTTTGTGAATGTCGGGCGAGTGCCGTTTATGTTTCTCTTTTCTACACTGAAATTCTTTATGTGGATAGGCTCGCTTATTACGACAAGTATCATTAATGTTACTTCGTGGGGATTGTTGTCTTTGCTTATTTTGATTCCGATCGCGATGATAGCTGTGTTATGTACTAAATATGCGACAAATCCAATGGTTAAGTTTTTTAAGGAAATCGGTTACCGGGGCGAGGAGGAGATTGACTTCCTCGGCCGTTCGGGAAAGATGCTTTCGAGTATCAGGGATGAAAAAATAGGTACGGCGGAATTTATCATAGGTGATAATCCGATCAGCCTGAATGTAAAAAGCCGCGACGGTACCGAAATCAGGTATGGCGATTATGTTGTTGTGATGGATGAGTCGGATGATAAAAAATATTACATGGTCGACAAAGAGATCAGCATCCGGAATATGTAGGAAAATAACGTAAAAATAAAATTATAAAAACAAAATTAGACTATGGAACAAATTATTTTGGTAATTGTGGGAGGCGTCGTTTTAGGGCTGTTGCTGTTTCTGGGAATGTTGGCCTCGTTTTACAAGAAAATACCACAGGGAAAGGCTATCGTGCGTACAGGCGTAGGCGGAACGAAGGTGGCCTTTAACAAGGGAATGTATGTGATTCCGATTATTCATAAGATGGAGATTATGGATATTTCGCTGAAAAAAGTGCAGATCGAACGCTTGGCGCACGACGGATTGATCTGTAAGGATAACATCCGCGCCGATATTAAGGTGGCATTCTTCGTGCGTGTCAATAAGTCGGTAAATGATGTGATTAACGTGGCGCAGACGATCGGTTGCGAACGTGCCAGCGCCATTACCACGCTGAAGGAGATCTTTGAAGCCAAATTTTCGGAAGCGTTGAAAACGGTGGGTAAGAAGTTTAATTTTACGGAGTTGTACGAAGCCCGCCGCGAGTTTCGCGATGAGATAAAGGATATCATCGGTATCGACCTGAATGGATATGTGCTGGATGACTGCGCGATCGATTATCTGGAACAGACCGAATTGAAATACCTGAGCCCCGAAAATATCCTGGACTCGGAAGGTATCAAAAAGATTACGGATCTGACTGCCGCACAAAATATTAAAGCGAACCTGATTCGTCGTGAAGAAGAGAAAGTCATTAAAAAACAAAATGTGGAAGCGCGTGAAGCCATCCTTGAACTGGAACGCCAACTGGCGGAAAAGGAAGAAAAGCAGAAACGCGAGATCGATAATGTAAAAGCGCGTGAGGAAGCGGAGATCCGGAAAGTGCGTGAAGAAGAACGCCTGAAAGCGGAATCGATCCGTATTTCTACGGAAGAAAGCCTGGCTATTCAGGAAGAAAACAAACAGCGCCAGATCATTATCGCGGAAAAGAGCAAACAACGTACCGAAGCGGTGGAAACGGAACGCGTGGAAAAAGACCGCGCCTTGGAACAAACGGAACGGGAACGGATCGTTACGCTTTCCCAAATCGAAAAAGAACGGGTGATCGAAATCGAAAAGAAGAATATTCAGGATGTCATCAAGGAAAGAGTTCAACTGGAAAAAGGCGTTGTGGAAGAACAGCAGAACCTGAAGGATATCGAAGAGTTTCGTACGGTTGAACGACGGAAACAGGTCGGTATAACGGCAGCGTCCCAGGCGGCGGAAGAAAAATTGATTCAGTGCGTGAAAGCGGCCGAAGCAGATAAGATGGCGGCGGAACAGCAAGCGAAAGAATTATTGATCGATGCGGAAGCACAGAAAGAAGCTTCTAATAAACAGGCGGAAGCGCGTAAGACGTTGGCCGACGCAAAGGCGCGTGAAGATGCAACGATCGGTTTGGCCGAGGCGGAAGTTATCAAGGCAAAGGCGGAAGCGCTTGAAATACAGGGTATCGCAGAGGCTACGGTGATCGAGAAAAAAGCGAAAGCGGAGGCTACCGGTATAGAAGTGAAAGCAGAGGCTAAACGCAAAGAGGGGCTGATGGAAGCGGAAGTGACCAAAGAAAAGGCATTGGCCGAAGCAGCCGGAATCGAAGAAAAAGCCACCGCAATGAAGAAATTGGATGGCGTGGGCAAAGAGCATGAAGAGTTTAAACTGGCGCTTCAGAAAGAAAAAGACGTGGAACTGGCGCAGATCCATATTCGGAAAGATATTGCGGAAGCGCAGGCCGGCGTGTTATCGCAGGCGCTGAAAACGGCCAACATAGATATCGTTGGAGGCGAAACCATGTTCTTTGAAAATATTGTGAAACAGATATCCGATGCGAAAGGCTTCGACCGTTTGGTGAACGAAAGCGAAGTTGCCACCCAAATCAAAAAAGCGATGATCGGGGACGGCACGACCGAAGGCGACCTGTTTGAACGCATCCGTTACTATGCCGACCGAACCGGTATCACGACCGAAGATATTAAGAATCTTACCATCGCAAGCCTGATCCTGAAAATGCAGAAAAAGACGGATAATGACGATGATAAAAGCTTCTTCGGAAATCTGTTAGACATGGCCCGCTCCATGGGCATATCCAATAAGAAATTGAAGTAAGCGGAGATTCCATGCAAAATACGGAACAAGATAAAAACAGGGATATACTCGAAGCCGGGACTTATGAAATCATCCGGAAACGCCTTCAGGCGCAGAAAGATGATCTGTCCGCCCGGTTGAATACGTTGAATGAAGCGCGTAAGGAAGTCTTTTCTACGACGGATTTTTCCCTGGCGGCCAATCAGCGTATCAATACGGAAAATAACTGTGAATCGCGCGGTATTATCGCGTTCGGAAACCTGTGCATTTTTGGATATAACGTGCATTTCGGACTGCGTTCGGAGATACAACTCAGCGATGTGTTCAGTATTTATAAGTTTGAAAATAACCAATTTGTTCCGCAACCGTTGGATCTGATTGACGATCCTGTTTTTGTGACGGACTATAAGAACCTGTATAAATATTACCGCGATTCGACTTTCTCGAGATTCCGCCGTACGGAAAACTATCTGTATATGATCTTTCAGACAAGTAAGAACCGGAATGACCTGAAAGCTTTCAAATGGCTCATCAAAGGGGAAAAACTGATTTATCAGGACGACCGGAACATTCATGAGGTGGTAAAAGCCCCGCAACACGAATTTAAGTGGACGAAAACAACGCTCGAAGACCGCCGTTTAGGGCTTTACCCGCATGTTTCCATTCTGGATAAAGTGTTTATCGAAGCGGTGGGCGGTGATATTACGTTCAAAATAGAAGATAATACGGATACGGGCAAAGGGATCTATGCCGAAAAAGTGGAGAATAAAGATCAGCAGATCGACGACGCCGATTATTACTATGCAGATCTCGGCAATCTGATCCTGATACGTATCCGGCCGTATCAGGAGGATTTCCGCGCCTATGTTTTCAATACGCGAACCCGGGAGGTCGTCAACATAAAAATGCTGAACGATGCGGGGATTTTGCTGCCGGATAATCATGGGGTGATTTTCCCGAACGGATATTATTTACAGAACGGGGATTCTAAAATATTTGAAAGCGACCTGACTCACCTGGAGTTTTTCCGTAAGGTGGCTTCTCCTAACGGGGAGGATTTTTTGTATATATTCTACCAGAAAGAGAGGAATACGTATGTCCTGATGTCGTACAATGTCATCAGGCAGCAGGTCGAAACGCCGATCATTTGCAACGGGTATACCCTTTTCGGTGACGGGACGCTCATTTTGTTCCGCTCCGAACAGGAGGCCGCACGCCATCATCAAATACAGGTATGGCAGTCGCCCTATTCGCTGGAGATGAAGGAGAACCGGGAGAAAAAGGAGAATTTCCTGTATAAGATCGGAAACAAAAGTATTGTGAAGGCAATGGCCGAATGTCAGGAGGTTATTCATCTGATAAACAAGGAAGATACCTACGAAGGCCTTTATGAGGATATTGTGAAAAAAGCGAACGATATCATTGATGCTTATTTCTGGATATCCGACCGCGCCGTCTTCTGTTTGTCGGAGCCGTTGGGACGGATCAGGGAGGTTGCGAATACGGCCGTTGATGAGTTCGACAAGGTGAAAGCGCAGCGGAAACATGCCGGAGAGGAGTTGGAGCATGTTACCGGCAGAGTGGAGCATCTGCAGGTAGGGGTTCGGAATACACGTTTGGAGGCGCTGGAGCAGCATGTGAAATTGCTTGCAGAGATACGCAAGATGCAGGGGGAGGTGATCGAACTGGCTAACCTGAAATATGTTGACCTTGAAAAGGTTGACGAACTGAAACGGACGCTGTTGCAGGCAAACGAAAAGTTATCGGCCGAAACCGTCGGATTTTTATTGAAGGATAAAGCGCTGGCGTCTTACGAAGATAAAGTGAAGAAACAGTACGGCGAGGTGGAACGGGTAAAGAAGGTGATCGATGCCGGCAGGATAGAGGACGACTGCCGACTGATTTCTTCGGAACTGGAACTGCTGATCGATATCCTGAATAGCCTGAAGATTGAGGATACGACGCAGGTGACGCAGATCATCGGAAAAATATCCCTGATCTTTGCCTCGCTGAACGAAGTGCGTGCGCTGCTTAAAAAGAAGACCGACTCGCTGAGAAGCGGGGAGGCCGCCGCCGGGTTTCGCGCCCAACTGACCCTGCTGGAGCAGAGTGTCGTTAATTACTTAGAGTTGGCGTCTTCGCCCGAAAAAGCGGACGAATATTTTACGAAAGTAAGCGTTCAGGTGGAGGAGTTGGAAAGTAAGTTTGCCGATTTCGACGAATTTATTTTGATCATAGCCGATAAACGGAATGAAATTGTGAAAGCGTTCGACGGGCGAAGAACGCAACTGACGGAGCAGATCAACCGTCGCACGTCTTCTTTGGAACAAATCGGACTTCGCGTGCTGAAAAATGTTGAAAACAAAGCGCAGTCGTTCAAAACGAAAGAAGAGATACAGGCGTTTTATTCTACGGATCTGATGGTGGATAAAGTGCGCAAATTAGTGGACGACCTGAAAGCCCTGGGAGATGTTTCCAAGGCGGAAAACTTGGAAAACAGCCTGAAAACTTCACTCGAAAATGCACTTCGTATCCTGAAAGATAAAACCGAATTGTTTGTCGACGGCGAAAATATTATTTCGTTGGGGCCGTATAAATTTGCGGTCAACAAACAGTCGCCGGATCTGACGGTGGTACGACGCCATGATAAGTTGTTTTATCACCTGACGGGTACGAGTTTTTACCACGAGATCCGGAATGAGGATATGAACCGTTACCGGGATATCCGGGATCAGGAAATCGTTTCGGAGAACGGCGAGGTGTATCGTTCCGAATATCTTGCTTTTTTGGCGTTTACCGAATACCTGAAGTCGCCGGTGTTCGATGCGAATGAGTTTATTGCCGGGAAAACGGAACGGAGCTATTCCGAATCTTATCTGAAAGGAGTGCACGATTATGATGCGCTTCGGATCTATGAAGGCATGGTTTCGTTGTACGGGCAACTGGGCGTGTTGTCGTTCCGCCCGCAGATACGCGTGGCCGCCCAATTATTCTGGTACGCGATTCCGGAAAATGAAAAAAAACTGCTGCGCGGGTTGATTGTTTCGGCAAACAATGTATTGAAAGCGTTTCCCGCCTCCCGCAATTATGAATATGTGACCCGTCAAATCCGGGATAAGTTTGTTCGATGGAACGACGGATATTTCGATATGATGAAGATACGTCCCGAAAAGGTGGCGGCTTACCTGTTTCGCGAGTTTGCCGACAATCCGGCGTTTACGGTGAGCGAACAATCCAAAGCGCTGGAAAAGGAGTTTTTGAATTATCTGAAGTCGAATAAGCTTCGGAATGATTTCGAAACGGATGTGGCGGACGAGTCGTTTGGTACGGTAGAACGTTATTACTTGGTGCGAAACTGGCTTTCTTCATTTATCGATTTGTCTGCCGATTTGAAAAAATACAAGAAATATCGTGGCGAAACAGCCTGCCTGTTGTTATTGAGAGAGCTTTCGTTTGAGTTGCGTAGAAGTCCCGATTTTATTGAAATCAGCGACTTGCGCGGAAGCCATCCGGTGATTGTGAACAATCTTTATCATACGGACTATCACCGGCTGATGTTTAAGCTGAACCGTTTTAATGATACGAACGTGCCCGCTTTCAATGAGTTTACGCGGTTGAAAGAAACGCTGGTGAACGACTATAAAAAAACGCTGAAGATAAACGAACTGAAACCGCGCGTGTTGACTTCGTTTGTGAGGAATAAGCTGATAAACGGCGTCTACCTGCCGCTGATAGGGGCCAACCTGTCCAAACAGTTGGGTGTTGCGGGCGAAAATAAGCGTACGGCGCGTATGGGGATGTTGTTGCTTCTGTCGCCTCCGGGTTATGGGAAGACGACGTTGATGGAATACCTGGCCCATATTATGGGGCTTGCTTTTGTTAAGATCAACGGGCCTACGATCGGGCGCTCCATCACCAGCATCGATCCTTCGGAGGCCAAGACTTCGGGAGCGCGCGAAGAATTGAAAAAGATCAATCTTTCGTTTGAGATGGCTGATAATGTAATGCTTTATGTGGATGATATTCAGCATTGCAGCTCCGAATTTCTCCAGCAGTTTATTTCATTGGCCGACGGGCAGCGGAAAATGGATGGTGTTTTTGAGGGGGAAAGTAAAACGTATGATTTGCGGGGCAAACGTTTTTGCGTCGTTATGGCCGGAAACCCCTATACCGAAAGCGGTGAAAAATTCCGGATACCCGATATGCTGGCCAACCGCGCCGACGTATATAACCTGGGCGATGTGATCGGCGATTCCGGGGATCTGTTTCGTCTGAGCCTGTTGGAGAACGCGATCGTTGAAAATCCGTATTTGCAGAAAGTAGCGGGAAAGAGTTTTGCCGATTTTTATAATCTGGTTGAGTTTATCGAAACAAAGAGCGAAACGGCGCCCGATCCGGAAGGTAATCATACCCGGCAGGATCTGGATGATTTTACCGCGGTGGTTAAAAACGCATTGCTTGTTCGTGATGTGGTCATGAAAGTGAACCGGCAGTATATCGGCAGTGCGGCTATGCAGGATGCGTATCGTACGGAACCTGCCTTCAAACTGCAAGGCTCTTATCGCGACATGAATAAAATGCTTTCGCAGATCGTACCGCTGATGAATGAACAGGAAGTCCGGTCGCTCGTTCTGACCCATTACGAAAACGAATCGCAAACCCTGACTTCCGATAGCGAGGCCAATCTGCTGAAACTAAAAGAGATTGCCGGTATGCTCACCCCGGAAGAAAAAGAGCGCTGGGAGCAGATCAAAACCGTATTTAACAAGCATAATAAATTGTCCGGCATCGACCGGACGAATCAGGCCGGTATGGTCATCGCCCAATTGGCCGAGTTTAACGATCACTTAGAAGGTATC
>JAIRSF010000211.1 GCA_031255595.1 Tannerella sp. | reverse complement strand
CGCCCGCCATGATCTGTTGCTTCTTCGGATCGTAAGTGACGCGCAGTCCGGTGCGATAAGCGGCATTCGCCATAGCGCAGGCAATCGTATGGCTATGACCGGCCTCTACGGGACAATTGGTTTTTATATTGTTCGCTTTTACACATTCCATCCAGTTTTTCATATGTGCGGAAGTCAACGGGTCGCCTCCCATATTTGCTTCGGCAGAGGCTGTCTGCTTCGGTAGGGTATAGGCTTCCAGCAGGTTAGACTTCATTTCCATAGCGGCGGCTTCCCGTTCGCTCAGTCCGCCTGCCGACGTGATCTCGTTTGTATCGAGGTTCAACATGCCCCCGTTGGAATAATATAACTCCTTGGTTCCGCCGGCGGAATTGGTGAAACGGGAAGAATAAACGACCTGGAATCCTTTGGCAGGGTCATCCAACGGGCCGTAATCGAATACGGAAGTAAGCGTATCGGCATTGGAACGCCCGTCTTTCCACAGGTATATCCCTCCGTTGGTGACCACGCTGCGGGGATAAGGCAGCCCTGTGAACCAGTGAACCGTATCAATCTGGTGACACATCCACTGTCCGGGTATACCGGATGAATAAGGCCAGAACAAGCGATATTCCAAGTATTTGCGCGGATCCCAGGGCACAGCCGGACGGTTCATCAGGAAACGTTTCCAGTCGACGTCGCTCTCTTTGATGGATGCGCACAACGACGGACGGCGCCAGCGGCCGGGCTGGTTCACATTCCAAGTCATCTCGGCCATAACAATATCGCCGAATTTCCCGGAGCGGATATAATCGAAGGCGGCGTGATAGTTGGCTCCACTCCGGCGTTGCGACCCGATCTGTACGACAATGCCGGCGGCCCGGCAGGCTTTCAGCGCCTGGTTTGCGTCGTCCAGCGTTTCGGCAAACGGTTTTTCGCAATATGCATGTTTGCCGGCCTTAGCCGCTTCCGCGAGATGCAAGGCATGTTGAAAGTCTGCCGTACTGATGATTACGGCGTCGATATCTTTCCGTTCATACAATTCGTCGTTGTTGCGGCACAAAGCGACATCCCATCCCGCTTTTTCTTTGATATACGCCTTCCCTTCGTCGCGGCGGCGGTTCCACAGGTCGGAAAGGGCCACCATCTCAAAATTCAACTCCTTGGCATAGTTCACAAACCCCGGTAGCAAAGAACCGCGAAACCGGTCGGAGAAACCGACGACCCCAACGCGTATCCTCTCATTAGCGCCTACAACCCGACTGTAGCTTTTTGCGCTTAGTCCCATTCCGCCGCCGCCACTCAGAAACATAGCAGCCGTACCGGCAGACATTTTCTTTAAAAAATCTCTTCTGTTTTCCATAACAAATCTATTTTAATAATCCGAACTGTTGTTTCATATAAGCCAGCGCCGAGGGAGCCTGTTCTTTCATATCTGTCCACCGGCATTCGATGGAAACGCCTCCTTTGTACCCGATCTTTTTCAATGCCGCAAAATAGGGGGTGAAATCATCCTGCTCAACGCCGGGAGCCGTACGGCCTTCTTTTTCCGCAATGTGGCAATGCCGGATGTATTTTCCGTACGCCACAATGCTTTCTGCCGGCTCATCCTCACGCATCATGTGATAGAGGTCGCAGAGCAACTGTATATTCGGATGATTTACGGCCTCAACAATCCGTCCTCCTTCCGCTACGGTGTTGATCAGGTTCGTTTCCCCCGAATTGAGAGGTTCGATGACGATCACAATCTTGTATTTTTGGGCCACAGGGGCCAACTTCCCGCATAAATCAATGAATTGCTGTGTGGCTTTTTCCCTTGAAAACCCTTCGGGCACGTTCCGGGCCTTGCCGCTACCTAACACAATGTAGCTCATCCCGGCCATCTGCGCCCTTTTAAGCGTGGTTTCTCCCCAGGCTAATAACTCTTCGTGCATCGTTGTATCCCCGACGATCTTTAGATGTCCCGGAAAAAATCCGTTGCAGGAAACGAT
Organism: Tannerella sp.; assembly: GCA_031255595.1. Taxonomy (GTDB): domain Bacteria; phylum Bacteroidota; class Bacteroidia; order Bacteroidales; family Tannerellaceae; genus Tannerella. The sequence goes on along the minus strand of JAIRSF010000211.1, from coordinate 3,600 downwards.
CCTCGCCCCCGTTTCACGCTGTTCCGCAAGAATATCCGAAAACACAGAATCCGGCTTATCCGGTACTAAGAAACGGTTCACCCCTTCTTCTATAAAATCAAAACCAACAGCCGACAGATTCCGGTACTCGGACATCTTCGCGCAAATTCCAAACTCAGGTTCATAACTTTCTGTCCGGCATCCCGCCAACATAATTATGCCCAACAAACATAATATCATCCATTTGCTCTTTTTCATAGTATCGCGTAAATAAGTTATACAAATAAAAATTTCAAGGAACCAACACCAAACGACAACAAAGGTAAAAAAATATATTCGTTATAATCAATAATTTCCGGATTTGATTTTGTAACAACCGGAAGACAAAAAATCCGAACTGACTCCGCTTCGTTTTTTTACAGGTTAATCAATCCGGATTTTCATTTCAATATGCCGATCCTGTAAAGGAAAAATCAATAGACCGGTTCAAACTCCTCTTTGCCGACACCACACAAAGGACATACCCAATCATCAGGGATATCTTCAAACGGTGTACCGGGCAATATACCCCCGTCCGGATCTCCTTCCGCCGGATCATAAACATATCCGCAAATTGCACATCTGTACTTTTTCATATAGTTATATTTGTTAAATTTAAACGGTCAAAAATAATCATTTTATTTTTATTCAAACAATTTCTTTCATAATTTCCAATAAAAAATATTATATCCGCTCCAAAAATCCCGCCCGGCTTATTTTGACTTCATTCACACGCCTTGCGGAATATTCCCGGCAAAAGCATCCCTTCCCCGGCTTCATGCGCTCCGGGGCATCTCACAGAACCTGCTGCCGGTTAAAGGAGATTATTTGCCCGTACTCATCACACCGGAATCGTCGTCGGCATTGTTCAGCCGCTTTTGTCCGGCTTTGAACGTCCGGCCGAAAGAAACGTTATACGTCAACTGAAGAATAATCATGCGGGAACTTTCTTTGATGTAATTACTCTTTTTGTAAGAAGCATATTGGGATCGGTTTTCCGATTTCTGCTCATAGTTATCTACAAACGGATTAAACATACCGGCTGCAAGCGACAGGTTTCCGCGTTTATAACCGGCCGTCAGGTAGTGCATGTTTTCGCCTCCACTCAGTGTTTCGCCGTAGAACCAGTTCCAGTTGGTGTTGAGGCCGAACCCGGTATGGAAGTTTTTGTATACCGCATTGAGTTGAATGTCCGTAAACCGGTTTGTGTATACGTGTTTATATGTATTCCCGTTGCTGATGTAATGATTGATACCTCCCGTAACGGACAGGGTAACGATCTCTTTTACCGGCCCGACCCGCAAGGTCATACGGGTAGACAGTCGTTGCCAGTCTTTCTGGTTATCCCATGTTTGCACTATTTTATCGCCGTCTATATATTTTTCATCCATGATCGCTTTAGGATGATGTTCGTAAGTTCCCTGGAGGTCGCCGGAAAAAATACCTTTCCGAAGCTCATAGGTCAACTCTGTCCGGTACTGCAGATAAGGTTTCAGGTCGGGATTGCCGCGTTGTATCTGAAGCGAATCGACCGTTTGTTCTACGGCGCTGAGGTTGGACAGCGACGGGGAAGAGTTGTTGATATCGCCACGCAGACGGATGAATGAGTTTCCCGGCAATGAATAATGCAGAATCAGACGAGGGTTGAACGTATAATCTTCATATCCTTCATCGCCTTCCCGTCCCAAATAGGAACGGGAGATGCCAATACCCAGCGTGTAATCCAGTTTCTTCACCTTCCCCTTAAACTCTCCGTACAAGGAGGTTTGCGCCTGATTCATCTCCGTTGTGTAGTAATGCCCGTTCTTATATTCATTGTCGGAAAAAGACTGTGTATGCTTCATCCCTCCGCTGATACGGTTCGCGCCGATCTTCTTTTCGTAGATCGCTTCGCCTATCAGCGAGTATTTTTTTCCGGTCACCAGGTTGTTGACGTCGGTAAGGATCTTGTCGTTTAGGCTTTCCCTATAAAAGCGTGTTTCATCGGTATAATTATAAGTGCCTACCAGGTTAAAAACTAATGTCTGGTCTTTTTTCAAATTTTGCTGGTAATAAAGATCCAATGCCGGACGATGCATTTTCGATGACGATTTATCCAGCATATAAACGGCGTCCGAAATATCAGCCACATTGTACAACGTCCCTCTGTAATCCATGTGGGGCATATTGTTTGTGTAATATCGTAAGGTGGCGCTCCATATCCGCTTTTCGTCCTGATAACTGTACGTTCCGTTCAGGTGCTGCCAACGCATTTCCAAATGGCTGGGTTCGCCGATTTCTTTTCGCTGCAATACGGAACCGTCGGAAAAAGTAAACGTTTCTTCATTATCCCGCCACATATTATAAAAATTACGATGACTGATCCCATAGTTTACGGAAAACTCCGATTTCTTATGATTGATTTTCCCATTCACATAATTATTTCCCCATTCCGTAGCCGGCGCATCGTTCAGGTTCAATCCGAAGCTGCCGCCCGTTTCGGGGCGACGCACGATATAATCCAGGACAACTTCCGCATTTCCGTAGCGAAGTCCGGGATTATCATGATATTCCACACGAATAATGTCCGAAGGTTTCAATGCGATTATGTCCTGAATTTCTGTCTTCACGCCGTTTATACGATATTGTATTTCGCCGCCTCCGGGCAGTTTCACTTCGCCGAACAACGGGTTGACCTGTATTTTCGGAAGCATTAACTGCTGCAGCAGGTCTACACCATTAGTCGATGCCCTGACCTGGCTTTCCGAAGGGAACACAATCTTCCGATCCGAATGACTGGTTGTAGCCGAAGCCGTCACCGTCACGCCGTCGAGCATCACCATATCATCTTCCAGCAGTATTTCATCCAATTGCAGATTTTTACCGTAGCCTTTTATATCTATGTATTGAGTTTTATACCCGATGCTCGAGATCACCAGCCTGTAATCGCCGGATGCAATTTTGTCGAACGTAAAATCGCCCGTCCGGTTGGTAGCCGTACCTGAAATAAAAACCGAATCCGGGGTTTGCAGTACCACATTGGCCAATTCTACCGCTTCGCGCTTTTCCGCATACAGCACACGTCCTTTAATATCAATCACAGAGGCAAAAACGCCATTCATCACCAAACATACCAACAATATAATTCCTATAACTTTTCGTTCCATCCTTTTACTTTAAAAAAATTCATAATCTTACTCATACAGGAAACAGATCTACGCGCATTGAATCAATTTCTGTTAATAAGACGGAAGTTTGAAAAAAAAGTTACAGATCATGCAGAAAAAGATTTCTCCTCCAATACCCGGCATCGGCGAACCAGGCATTTTTCGTTTTTACCGAAAAAACCGTATATTTGTGTTTTCAAAAAGTATGTGCTACGAACAAAAAAGATACGATGAATCACGACAATGATACCGGCCCGCGTCCTTCCGGTCAGGCCCTGTTGCCTTTGGGAGTGTTCTTTTTGCTTTATATCCTGACGTTTGTTTTTACCGGGGATCTGAGCAAAATGCCTGTATCCGTCGCTTTCCTTGCAACTTCTGCCGTTGCAATCCTCTCGTCCAAGGGGAGAAATATGATGCAGCGCATCGAAATATTTTG
>JAIRSF010000182.1 GCA_031255595.1 Tannerella sp. | reverse complement strand
AAAGAGGCCTTCAACGCTCAACCCGGGGATCTGATCCTGATCCTTTCGGGAGAAAATGCGAATAAAACGCGTAAACAACTGAACGAGTTACGACTTGAAATGGGAAACCAATTAGGATTGCGTGATAAGAATACGTTTGCCTGCCTGTGGATTGTAGATTTCCCTCTGCTGGAATGGGATGAAGAGACGCAGCGTTATTATGCGATGCATCATCCGTTTACGTCGCCCAAGCCGGAAGATATTCCTTTGCTGGACACGAATCCCGGCGAAGTGCGCGCAAATGCTTACGACTTAGTAATCAATGGTGTGGAAGTAGGCGGCGGGTCTATTCGTATTTATGACAGTTCGTTGCAAAACCGTATGTTCAAATTACTTGGTTTTACCGAAGAACAGGCGCAGTCGCAATTCGGATTCCTGATGAACGCATTCAAATATGGAGCGCCTCCCCATGGCGGCATCGCTTTTGGCTTAGACCGGTTGGTTTCTTTGTTTACCGGCCTCGATTCCATCCGCGACTGCATTGCTTTCCCGAAAAACAATGCCGGACGCGACGTCATGCTGGACGCACCGTCCGTACTTGATGAAGCGCAATTAAATGAGTTGAACATCCGGGTTGATATTTAAAAAAGGCAGATGATCCGAATTAAAGATGTCATAAACGAAATAGAGCGTCATGCGCCGTTAAGTCTTCAGGAGGACTTCGACAATGCAGGCATTCAGGTGGGTGATGCGAATCAGCCGGCTACCGGTGCGCTTCTTTGTCTGGATGTGACGGAGGAGGTCGTAGATGAAGCCGTCAATGCAGGCTTTAACCTGATCATATCCCACCATCCGTTGGCGTTCAAGCCATTTAAGTCCCTGACGGGAAAAAATTATGTTGAACGTTGCCTGATAAAAGCGTGCAGGAATGATCTTGTCATTTACTCGGCCCATACGAATCTGGACAATGCCGCCGGCGGCGTAAACTATAAACTGGCGGAAATGTTCGGGTTGGAAGATGTCCGGATACTAAGTCCACAGAAACAGAAGCTGATGAAAATCGTCACTTTTGTTCCCGAAAACGCAGCGGAAACCCTCCGCAGGGCTTTATTCAAAAGTGGAGCCGGACATATTGGAAATTACAGTTCATGTAGTTTCAATGCGGAAGGAAACGGCACTTTTTTAGCCGGCGAGAACAGCAACCCGTACCGCGGAGAAATCGGGCGGTTGCATATCGAAAAGGAAGTGCGGATTGAAACGATTTTCCCGGCATACAAAAAGACATCCGTCATACACGCCTTATTGTCGGCGCATCCGTATGAAGAGCCGGCATTCGACCTGTATAAGTTGGAAAACGACTGGCAACAGGCCGGCAGCGGCGTCATCGGCATCCTTCCCGAATGGGAAGACGAACTGATTTTCCTGCAACGGATCAAAGATGTACTGAACGTAGAGTGCCTGAAACACTCGCCTCTCACCGGACGCAGGCTGCGAACCGTTTCCTTTTGCGGCGGCAGCGGCGCTTTCCTGATAAACGAAGCGATTGCGGCCGGCGCCGATATTTTTATCACCGGAGAGGCTAAATATAATGATTTTTATGATGTTGAAAATCACCTTTTGCTCGCTGTCATCGGACATTATGAGAGTGAAATTTGTACAAAAGATATATTCTTTCATATTATATCAAAAAAATTTCCTACCTTTGCGGTGCAAAATTCAATAGCAAATTCAAACCCTATTAAATACTTATAAGCATGGCAAAAAAGATGGAAGCCAAAGCAGATCATGAGGCTGTAAAAGTAACGGCCCAAAAAGAAGGAGCAGAAAAAGAAACGGCAAAGAAACCCGTTGCCAAAAAGGCTGCCGATAAAAAAGATACGAAAGAAGTTGAGTACGCAGAAGATATTGTTGCAGATGCATCATTATCGAACAATAAAGAGGTAAAAGACTATACGGTTGAAGAAAAATTGTACATGCTGTATAAACTGCAATCGGTTGTTTCCGAAATTGATAAGATAAAAACATTACGCGGTGAACTTCCGCTGGAAGTACAGGATCTCGAAGACGAAATTGCCGGCCTCAAAACCCGCTTAGACAAGTATCAGGCAGAGATACAGGATCTTGAAAACAATGTAACGGGCCAGAAAAATAAAATATCCGAATCCAAATTGTCGGTCGAAAAATATAAGAGCCAGTTGGATCAGGTGCGCAATAACCGCGAATTTGACAACTTATCTAAAGAGGTTGAGTTTCAGGAACTTGAAATTGAGTTTTCCGAAAAGAAAATCAAAGAGTTCAACGTCGCTATCAAACAAAAGAAAGAAAACATTGCAGGAAGCAAAGAAACTTTGGAAGGACGTAAGATGGATCTCGAGCAAAAGAAAAAAGAGCTGCAGGAAATCGTTGCCGAAACACGTCAGGAAGAAGAAAAGTTGCGCGAAAAGGCAAAGTCTTTTGAAGAAAAAATCGAATCGCGTTTGTTGAATGCGTTCAAACGCATACGTAAAGGGGCGCGTAACGGCCTGGCTGTTGTGAATATTGAACGTGATGCGTGCGGAGGGTGTTTTAATAAAATCCCGCCCCAGAAGCAATTGGATATTAAACTGCATAAAAAAATCATCGTTTGCGAGTATTGCGGACGTATCATGATCGATCCGGAACTTGCAGGCGTGATCGAATAATAACATCCCGAAATAAGGCGTTGATACGCAAGGTTCAAACATATATTGATACGAATCGCCTGCTGACTTTCGATAAGCCTGTTATCACAGGTTTTAGCGGTGGCGGCGATTCTGTTGTATTATTGCATGTATTGAACCGGTTAGGATATAAATGCGTCGCCGCACATTGTAATTTTCACCTTCGCGGTGCGGAATCGAACCGGGATGAAACGTTTTGCCGGATATTCGCGGAAAAATCCGGGATTCCTTTTGAAAAAACAGATTTTGAAACAGCGTCGTATGCTGCGCAGGAACAGATCTCAATCGAAATGGCAGCGCGCAAATTGCGCTACGACTGGTTTGAAACGATGCGCAAAAGATACGATGCGCAGGCCGTTGCCGTAGCGCACCATAGCGACGACAGTATAGAAACCATGCTTATCAATATGATGCGGGGAACAGGAATACGCGGCCTTCGCGGGATACAGCCCCGGAACGGCTTCGTTGTTCGTCCTTTATTATGCACCAACCGGGAAGAAATAAACCATTATCTGGAAGAGAACGGTTTGGACTGTGTAACGGACAGTACGAACCTGTCGGATGAATACACACGCAATTTTGTCCGTTTGCGCCTGCTTCCGTTGATGAAAAACGTCAACCCGTCCGTCGGGAATGCCCTTGCCAGAACGGCTGAAAATCTTGCCGGTGCGGAATGTATCTATTCGCAAGCCGTCAAACAGGCAAAAGCCCTGCTGACGAGAACGGACGAAAACGGTTGTATTCATCTGTCGATCGACGGATTGATGCAACAACCGGCCCCCCAAACGATCCTCTATGAGCTATTGGAAGCATACGGATTCTCCCGCTGTGTTTCCGGCGAAGTATACAAAGCGTTAACAGGTGAGCCGGGTAAAATATTTGAAGCGCCGGATTCGGAATATAAGTTATTAAAAGACCGCAATGAGCTGGTTATTTTCAAACCCGGCGCCAAAGCAATCCGCGAATACACGATCTGCGATGAAACGACGGGCTGGGATCATCTGCCGGTCGCCTTGTCTGCAAAAAAAGTCGCGGTCGACCATGCTTTCAAAATAGATAAGTCACCTCTCGTCGCCACACTCGACTACGACAAGGTGACTTTTCCGCTCAGGCTACGAAAATGGCAATCCGGCGATTGGTTCATTCCCTTCGGAATGAAAGGGCGCCAGAAATTAAGCGACTATTTTTCAAATCACAAACTAAATCTGTGGGAAAAGGAACAGGCTTGGATATTATGCAGTAGTAATCAGGATATTGTATGGATCGTCGGCAAACGGACGGATAACCGTTTTCGCATTGATAACAAAACAAAAACGGCGTTTATCATAAATTTTTCTCCGAAAAATTGCAATAATCAAAAAGAATACATATCTTTGCAGCGTCTTTATCCCCATGAATAATGGATATAATTTGACAAAAATCCAACTAAATTATAGTATTAAACAATATTTCTATTCAGCAGAAAGTGTATCTAAGAATACCACGATCATTTATTTTATTATCAGAAATTTATTATTTATTGATTTTATATGCAAAAATACAACATTCTTGAACTAAATGAGAAGCAATTATCCGAATTACAGGATATTGCCGAGTCATTAAGCATTAAAAAAGCAAAATCTTTGAAAAAAGAAGAGCTGGTCTACAAAATCCTTGACGAGCAAGCCATTTCATGGGCAGGTATCCAGGTAGAAAAAGAAGCCCGTAAAAAGGAAAGAATGGCTCAGAAAACAGGCGGGAAGCAGAATAAAAACAAACAGGCTCCCGATACCGTCGAAGAAGAATCCGCGTCCGGCGACAATGCCGAAACATCTTCAAAAACAGCGCGCCGCGGGCGTCCTCCTAAAAATAAGAAGCCGGAAAATAACGAAACAAAGCAGACCGACAATACGCCAAAAGCCAAAAGAGGAAGACCTAAAAAGGAAAAAACGACGACAGTGCCCATACAACAGCAGGAACAGCCGAATCAATCTTCAAAAGTCCAGAATCAGGCCCAAAAAGCTCCGAACCAACCTCAAAAAGTCCAGTTTGGAAATATCGCCAAAAACAATAAAAACATCATAGCCGGTACAATTCCCGTCATTAATGATATTCTTTCTCCGACACCGACCGAACCTGCACAGGAATCAAAGGCTAAGAACAGTCCCGAAAACGAACCTGCGCAGGATAAACCGGCAGGAAACAAAGAGGAACAAGAACGCCAGGAAACATCGGCGCAACAGGGCGGTAATAAACGTATCATTTTCAGGCACAGCAATAATACGAACTCTGTGTTGGATCAGGTTATACCGGTGTCTGCCGTAGTCGAAAACAAGCAACCACCGGTACTTCATGAACCGGCCGGCAATCAAAATGCCGCAAATCGTCCTCCGGTAGTAAAACATAACAATAATAACCAGAACAACAATAACAACAATCAAAACATCAATCAACGCCAACTTGCTCCCATGCAGGTAGAAACGGAGAAAGTTTTTGATTTTGACGGTATACTGACCGGATCCGGCGTGCTGGAAATTATTCAGGACGGATACGGGTTCCTGCGTTCTTCGGATTATAATTACCTGTCTTCGCCGGATGATATCTATGTATCGCAATCACAGGTCAAACTGTTCGGGCTGAAAACCGGGGATCTTGTAGAAGGCCCTATCCGGCCGCCAAAAGAAGGGGAGAAATATTTTCCGTTGGTAAAAGTAGATAAAATAAACGGTTGTACACCTGAAAATGTACGTGACCGTATACCTTTCGACCATCTGACGCCCCTTTTCCCGGATGAAAAATTCCGTTTGACGGAACAAAAATCACATAAAGTATACGACCAGATCGCTGTTCGCGTGGTCGATCTGTTCTCGCCTATCGGAAAAGGCCAGCGCGGCCTGATCGTGGCGCAGCCCAAAACAGGTAAGACGATGCTTCTTAAAGACATAGCCAATGCTATTGCCAAAAATCACCCGGAAGTATATATGATCATCCTGTTGATCGACGAACGTCCCGAAGAAGTGACGGATATGGCGCGAAGCGTAGATGCGGAGGTCATAGCCTCCACTTTCGACGAACCCGCCGAACGCCATGTGAAAATAGCGGACATCGTTCTTAACAAAGCTAAACGCATGGTTGAATGTGGACATGACGTCGTCATCCTTCTGGATTCGATCACACGCCTTGCACGAGCATATAATACGGTTCAACCGGCTTCGGGAAAAGTGCTTTCGGGAGGGGTCGACGCCAATGCCCTGCAGAAGCCCAAACGATTCTTCGGAGCGGCTCGTAACATTGAAAACGGAGGTAGCCTTACCATACTCGCAACCGCTTTGACGGAAACAGGCTCTAAAATGGATGACGTTATTTTTGAAGAATTTAAAGGTACGGGTAACATGGAACTGCAACTCGACCGGAAATTATCTAATAAACGTATCTATCCGGCTGTCGATATCATCGCTTCAAGTACGCGAAGGGATGATCTTTTGCAGGATGCCGCTACGATCAACCGTATGTGGGTGCTTCGCAAATATCTTTCGGACATGAACTCAATAGAAGCCATGGAATTTGTAAAGAAACAACTGGAAAATACGGTCGACAATATGGAATTTCTCGCATCCATGAACGGATAACGAAAAAACTTTCAATACATCGAAAAAAGAGCCGCCTCAAAACGAGGCGGCTCTTTTTTTCGATCCAGGCTACTCCGGGGAAGCCGTCAATAAAGAAACTTATCAAACCCCGGCCCACCTCAACGAAGCCGGTTCAAGTTCCTGAAGCGACACGCCTGAACTCGGCGCAAATGATGGCTGTCGCCACAGCGACATTCAGCGATTCCGTCGTTTCGTTTGAAGAAGGATAAGACGGAATATATAATCTCTTTTGAATCAATGACCCGATATCGGGACGGATGCCGTTCCCTTCATTTCCCATCACAATCAGTCCGTACGGGGTGAGCCGTTCTTCATAGATGTTCTTCCCCTCTAAAAATGTTCCGTAAACAACAGCGTTTTTTGATTGGGCGATGTATTCTTTCAAATCTGTGTAATGCACTTTCACATGCGCCAGCGCTCCCATCGTCGCCTGTACGGTTTTAGGGCTATACACATCCGCCGTATCCCTGCTGCATACGATATGCCGGATACCGAACCAATCGGCAAGCCGTACAATCGTTCCCAGATTTCCGGGATCCTGTATGCCGTCGAGCGCCAATACAAGCCCGGATTCCGGTTTTGCATCATTCAGCGAACAGGATGGTTTCCGCAATACCGCCACCACATCCTGAGGCGTCTTCAAAAAGCTCACCTTACGTATATCTTCTTCTCCCTCCGCAAGGATAAGTTCTTTAGCAGGGATATCGCCCTGTGTAGCCATCCACGACGAACGTGCAATCAACCATTCACATTCAAACGCATACAACATATCGGCTACCAATTTATTTCCTTCCGCAACAAAAAGACCCCGTTCATCACGAAACTTCTTGATTTCCAGCGAACGTATTTCTTTAACTCTTGCCTTACTTAACATATTTTTATCGTTTTAAAGTATCAAATGTACTGTAAATAATTTATTTATACTACATTTGTGCCGGAAATTGATACTATGAGGTTCTATACATTCAAATATATTGCTTATTTATGCTGCATGATAGGATGTGTATCATGCCGTACAACGAAGTATGTCGGTGAAGGACAATATTTACTGGATAAAGTAAAAATAAAGACGGATGCGCCGGACATCAGGTCGTCGGAAATGAAACCATACATGCAGCAACAACCTAATTACAAAATTTTCGGATTATTCAAATGGCCGCTGTATGTGTATAACTGGTCGGGAAGTAATGAGAAAAAATGGCTGAACAGGCAATTACGGAGAATGGGAGAACCGCCGGTTTTGCTTGATACGGTTCTTACGGAACAATCCGTCGTACAACTGGAACGTTATATGTTTAACCGCGGCTATACAAACGCACAGATAGAAGTATCGACGGATACCCTCAAAAAAAACAAGGCTGTTTTGACCTATTCGGTAAAATCGGGTGAGCCTTACCGGATAAGATATTACGATTCACAGGTAGAAGATCCCAAAATAGACAGTATCATACACCTGGAAGCCCCCCGCCGTTCGTTTCTGCAATCTTTGTTTCGCTCCGTACCGAGGGAATACAATCCCGTCATCAAAGAAAATATGCTGTTCGACCGCGTCGTACTCGACAAAGAACGCCAGCGGCTGACAACGCTTTTGCGACGCCATGGATATTATGCATTTAACCGCGACTATATCGGATACTGGGCCGACAGTTCGCTCGCCCGCAACCGCGTTGACCTGAAGATGTATATAAAACCCAATGAATATGTTACGCCAAACAGCGTGACAAAGCAAGAGCGGCATAAACCGTATTATATCAACCGGGTAAAGATCCTGACCGACTACAACCCGTTAAACCCGGAGATTACCGACCGCGGTTATCAGATTACGGATTCGGCGACTTCGCATGGCGTAAACATCTATTACGGCAAAGAGGGCCTCAGCTTACGTCCTGCCGTATTACAGCAGAGTTGCTATCTGATACCCGGCACGATATACAACGAACGGAATGTTGAACAGACATACGCCTCTTATTCATCCCTCAAAGCGCTCCGGTATATGAGCATAAAGTTTGATGAATTTGAAGAATCCGACACGATGAAACTGAATTGTACGATATTGACGGCCCCGGAAAAAAAACAGGGAGTCCGCTTTGATGTGGAAGGAACAAACTCAGCGGGAGATCTTGGCATTGCTTCATCTATGACCTACCAGCACCGGAACCTGTTCAAAGGTTCGGAATTATTCTCCGCCAAAATTCGCGGCGGTTATGAATTTCTGTCTTCAACGGAGCTGAAAGGTAATTACTGGGAGTTGGCCGGAGAAACGTCCCTTCATTTTCCCCATTTTCTGTTTCCCTTTGTCGATTATGATTTCCGGCGTAAGATTCGCGCTACCACCGAGTTTAAGATGAGTTATAATGAAATGCGGCGTCCGGAATATCATCGTTCCATCCTTTCCGGGGGGTGGATTTACCATTGGCAAAACCGTATCAACACGCTTGCACGCCACACCTTCAAACTTTTGGATATAAACTATGTTTTCCTCCCGAAAAAAAACGAAGATTTTATAAACAGCCTTCCCGAAACGACGACCCTTTATAATTATACAGACCAGTTTGTCGTAAGCATGGGATATGTTTATTCATTCAATAATTATGACCCGATGGAAAGACGCAAAAATACGTATTCTTTCCGCGTGGCCGTCGAATCTGCCGGTAACTTAATGTATACAATGTCGAACCTGTTTAATGCCGAAAAAGATGAAAACGGTTTTTACAAACTGTTCGGGATAAACTACTCGGAATTTATAAAAGGAGATATTGATTTTGCCCGGAGCCTGACGATTGATAAACGAAACTCCGTCGCATTCCATATCGGGCTGGGAGTGGCCTATCCATTCGGAAATACGACGGAGCTTCCGTTTGAACGACGCTATTATGCAGGAGGCGCCAACAGCAACCGGGGATGGAGCGTACGGTCGCTTGGGCCCGGAAGCATGCAGAAGTCCGATACCACCACTTTTATTCACCAGGCAGGTGATATCCGCTTAGACGCGAATATTGAATACAGAAGTAAACTGTTCTGGAAACTCGAACTTGCTTTTTATGTTGACGCAGGTAATATCTGGACTATACGCGATTATGATTATCAGAAAAACGGCAACTTCGATTTCAGACGTTTCCACAAAGAGATTGCCGTTTCTTACGGCTTAGGGCTGCGTCTTGATTTCGATTATTTTCTGGTTCGTCTTGACTCCGGTTTCAAAGCATATAATCCACAGGAAAAAGGCGCCGGAAAATGGGCTATCTCCAATCCGAATTTTAAAAACAATTTTGCATGGCATTTTGCTGTGGGATACCCTTTTTAAACGGCGGTATTTTTTGTGAAACATAAAAATCGGACAGCCGGCTCCCGTATATCGAAAAATATTCGCATTAAATTGCCTGAAAAGTTTTGGAATATCAATTATAATGTATTATTTTGCACAATCGTAATTGATAAAAGTTGAAGTGTGCCGTTAATGATACTAATAATAAATATATGAAGAAAGTAAAATTATTTTTGATTAAAAGCCTGGTAGCGGTTTTTGTTTGTTTTTCGATGATTGCCTGCAATGAGTCTTCGGAAAAAGTGACTTTTTATGATATGCACCCGGTTTCCAGATTTGAGAGGGGATCGCTCAGGACAATGATGACCCATAATAGCGGAAGAAATGTTAACAAGTTTGAGTTGTACGAAAACGACACTTTGACATGTACAGCCGATGTATTATACAGGGCGGACGGGATTATTTGCACCTTAAACGATATTCAATACCACATACAACCGGATAATGTATTGGGAGCTACACGTGTAAGAATGGTCAAAGCGAGTAAAGGAGGCGCTTTATACTATGAAGCCGAATATTTTTATATCAACGAACGTATAGGTTACGTGAAAGTGAATGCGCCGGGAATACCGGAAAGCCCATTTCAGGTAAACTTTTCCTACGAAGACTCGCGGTTAACAATCCAGGAACCCGGCGGCCATTATTCAATCGACCTGAGTAATGAGGAAAATACGGGATATGCCTGCAACGTCCTCGGATATGTGAACGCTCCCCTGACGAATCAATACGTGATTAACCCGGAGCTGTATTTCCTCAATATCTATGGTAAACCGGTGGACAAACTGCCCGGTGGACATGAAATCATACGATCCGGCAAAACGTTGCGTGTCGGTACGCATACTTACGAATACAGGGATTAAGGTTTCTTCCATATAAAATTAAAATCGCATGGCTTGAGAAGTTGAGCCATGCGATCTTTTTATGTAATTGATTTTACAATCCTAATAAAACCTTGGCATTATCGACGGCAGACTGTGTCACTTTTGCGCCGCTAAGCATCCGGGCGATTTCGTCCACCCGTTCCGGGTCGTCAAAACGGCGTATGCGCGTATAGGTACGTTCGGGCGTATCTTCTTTGTATACAAAATAATGCGCTTTCCCTTTGGCGGCGATCTGCGGCAGGTGTGTGATGGTGATAACCTGCATCTTTTGACCCAAATCCTGCATGAT
>JAIRSF010000113.1 GCA_031255595.1 Tannerella sp. | reverse complement strand
GCCCGTTGTCCGTACCGAAAAAGACCTCCCCTGTTTCCTGATTGACGGCGATACTTTTGATCGTGTTGGATAACAGCGGCGAATTATCCGTTTTGAAATTGTGGATCGTTTCCGAGCCGTCTTCGTTGATCAGGAATACCCCCTGGGTAGCCGTTCCAACCCATTTCTGATTATCCGCATCCACCGCGATGGCCGTCACAGATTCTCCGAAAAGGAAATACGCTTCGCCGTCGCGAACCGGGCGTGAACAGGACAGGTTCGGGTCGGTGGTCGCCTGGGAGGGCGAACTGCATTTCAGAAGCCCTATATTCGTACCGATCCACATCGTTCCGTTTTTATCTTCTGCCATCGAAAGATACTGACTGGATCTTATGCCGGCTCCGGTACTGCTTTGGGCGTCCTTGAATGTCCGGAAGAAATTATATTTATCGTCCGACGTATCCTCTATGGTTCCATTATCGTCGAAAACAAAAATACCTTCGTCCGGCACATTGACCCATTTATGCCCGTTGGATCGTATCAGGATCTTATCGATCTTATCTGCGTTCCGAATTTCCGGATAATATAAGGCAGTCCATTCCCCTTTCGGATTCATAACGTGAATAGCGCTGTTTACAAGGCTGTTGGTGACCCATAAGTTTTTGTTTTTGTCGAAACAGACGCTGCCTGTGCGAATATAATTGGGATTTTGTTTTTCTATGCCGTTCTCGATGTAGGTTATTGCAGATCTTAATGTACTGTTGTCCGCATTGTGAAGTTTTACAAATTCATTATCTTTCAGTTCGATAACTCCTTCGCCGTAAGTTGCGATAAAATAATGGTTTTCATCGTCCGGATCTGCGGCAACACCCATATAATCATGACAGTAGGAGCCTATTAATTGGGAAATTTCCCGGTTGGCGATCGCTTCATCGAAGTTATGCCAATTGCCGTCTTCGTAGATCATAAACGTGCCGGGCCGTTGCAAACGATCGTACGTCCGGTCGCCTCCTGTGATCAGCAATTTTTTGTTGTTCTGTATCGTCATGAAGCTGTTGTAATTGCGTTTGGGACTGTTTATGACGATATCCGAAACGATTTTTGTGAATATATGATCGCTTCCTTTTTCTATGCCGATAAGTCCGTTGACGCCGGATGCGAACCAATATTTACCGTCATTTTTGAGCGAGGCGACATCGTTGATGATTCCGATGTTTACATATGAATACTGATCCGTATTTTGATAAATATACAGGTTATCGGATGTATACATTAATAATTCATCATTTTGCACCGTTATGTTTTTTATATAGATCTGTCCGCTCAAGGTGATTACTTCCCCATTTTCCTCATAAAAAACACCTTTCCCCGGTACGCAGAAGAACAATTTATTCTGAAAAAGACACATCTTTTTGATTTCTTGTCCGTCAAATTCCGTAGTATTCAGCGTTTTATTTTTCCAACTATTCAAATCAAGCAGATTATCTTTCAGGTGGGCTTTTATCAGTCCGTTTTTAGTAGCGGCATAAAGGGTGTCGTTCAGAACACAAACGGACTTGGTACTGTCTGTTTTATACGTGTCCAGCACTTCCTTTTTGTTCGTATTGATTGCCATCACGCCGAAATCCGCCGACATATACGCATATCCGCCATGCAGGTATATATCGTTAATCGCTTTACTTTGTACGTTCAGGTTATTTTTCAGATCCGGCATATTACGAATCCCGTCTTTGTCCAGCAAATCAATATTCCCGTTTTGATAAACAATGAGTAAGGTCTGATTATCGGGATTGTATTTTATGAGGCGTATGTCGTTGTCGTTTAAGCCGGTTTGTTTTGAAAGGATGTGTATTTTCGTGTCTTCTTTTCCGTAACTGTATAATGATCCGTTTGCCAACACATAAACGCGTTCGTTTGTTTCGGCAACGCCGGTCGCTTCGTGATAGGATAAATAGGTATTCCAGTTTTTGTAGTTTTGTCCTATAAGTGTTTGTGAAAAAAGGATAGGCAGGATTCCTGTTATTAAATATTTTAATTTCATATAACTTACTGAAGATTAAATGAATAATTATTTTCAAAAACCGGCCTGTTTGTCCGTATATTGTATCAGCCAGTCGGCGAACCTGCGCGTGGCCGTTGCCCGGTGGCTTACTTTGTTTTTAATTTCCATACCTAACTCGGCGAACGTCTTATCGAAACCTTCCGGTATGAAAATAGGGTCATAGCCGAAGCCCGTTTCGCCCCGTTTATCTCCGATGATATGCCCGTTCACAACGCCCTCGAAAAACAACTCCTGCCCGTTTATGATCAGTGCGATCACCGTACGAAAGCGTGCCTTCCGGTTCTGTATACCGGCAAGGGCGTGGAGCAATTTTTCCATGTTTGCTTCCGAATCGTGCCCATCGCCGGCATAACGTGCGGAATGAACACCGGGTTCGCCGTTAAGAGCCTCCACTTCAAGGCCTGTATCATCGGCAATGCAATCGTACCCGAAATGTTCTTTCACATAACAGGCTTTTTGCAGCGCATTACCTTCCAGCGTATCGGATGTTTCCGGGATCTCATCATGGCAGCCTATATCGGAAAGGCTTACAATGTTGATTTTATCTGAAATAACGGCGCGTACTTCCTCCAGTTTATGGGCGTTATTTGTTGCAAAAACAATCGTTTTCATTTATATTCGAATTAAAACAAAAAACCGGATGAAACTTTTATCGGGACGTTCCCGGCTTCATCTTTCTAATAATTATGAATCTATAACGAAAGGAAGTGATGAAAATTGTTTGACCGGGCAAGTCTTTTTTGTCCGGGTTATGTTTTTATCCGGTCAAACCCTTCCCCGTATACACCCTGTACACTTCCCTGTGATATAAAAGCCTGTTTATCTATGCTTTTTATCATACGGAAAATCATCGCACTTTCTTTCTTTTTGGATAACAGGATGATCACTTTGACCGGCTCTTTGGAAAAGCCGCCTTCTCCGTCTAATACAGTACAGCCGCGGCCAAGGTCTCGGATGATGGAATCGACTATCTCCTGGTACTTCCGGGAAAAAATAAGGAATTGCACAGACTGGTTGTTTGCATTCAGGACGCGGTCGAGCAGATACATTTCGGTAAACATGAGCACATAGCCGAAAACGATTTTATCGATGCTGTGAAAGATCAGGTAGGAGCAGGCGATGATCACGAAGTCGCAGTATAACAGCGCCCGTCCGATGGAGATATTTTTGTATTTGTTGACAATAGCGCCGATGATGTCCGTACCGCCGGTACTGCCGTTGGCCGAAAATATAATGCCTAACCCGGCTCCGCCTAAGACGGCGCCGATCAGTACCGACATGAACGGTTCGCCGTCAACAAGCGATTTGCCGTCTAATAACCACTCAAAAAACGTAAGGGTGCAGGTGAGTGATACGATTCCGAACAACGAATTAATGATAAATCGCTTCCCCAATATCTTGAAAGCGAAAGCCAGTAATATCACATTGATCCCCGCATACGAAACGGATACCGGTATGCCCGTTCCGTAGAAAATAAGAGAGCCGACGCCGGTAAGCCCCCCCGGTACGATTTCGTTAGACAGGATAAAGCCGTTGAACCCGAATGCGTATAGGGCAGTGCCCAGAAAGATCATGACATAATCCTTTATCGGATGATAGATTTTTGCAAAAGATTTTTTCATAACACGCCTGTTTTTTGTATTTTAATCCTTTCCGTTATGTAATATTGTCCGTTTTTTTCTAAATGACGATGTTAACGATTTTTCCGGGAACAACGATCACTTTTTTCGGCGTCTTTCCTTCCGTCCATTTGAGGGCGTTTTCGTGTGCCGGTACCGTTTTTTCGATCTCTTCTC
>JAIRSF010000080.1 GCA_031255595.1 Tannerella sp. | reverse complement strand
ATTTGTCCGTATCCGTTTTAGGAAAAAAACATGTACTTTTGCCGTTGAATTTTAAATAAAAATCAATGGCTTATAATTTATTGAAAGGTAAAAGAGGTGTTATTTTCGGCGCCCTGAATGATTTATCGATCGCCTGGAAGGTAGCGGAGCGTGCAGTTGAAGAAGGTGCGACCATCACGCTGTCCAATACGCCTGTTGCGGTACGCATGGGCGATGTAAAAGCGTTGGCGGAAAAATTGAATGTGGAGGTTATTCCGGCTGATGCGACAAATGTGGAGGATCTGGAAGTTGTCTTTTCCCAGTCGGTAGAGGTTCTTGGCGGCAAAATTGATTTTGTGCTTCATTCCATCGGAATGAGCCCGAATGTGCGCAAGAAGAATACGTATGATAATCTTGACTATAATTTATTGTCGAAAACGATTGATATCTCGGCGGTTTCGTTCCACAAAATGATACAGACGGCAAAAAAACAGGATGCGATTGCGGAATACGGTTCAATCGTAGCCCTTTCTTATGTGGCGGCGCAACGTACTTTTTTCGGCTATAATGATATGGCGGACGCCAAAAGCCTGCTGGAATCTATTGCCCGCAGCTTCGGTTATATCTACGGACGGGAAAAGAACGTTCGTATCAATACAATCTCCCAGTCCCCTACGTTAACGACGGCGGGAAGCGGTATCAAAGGCATGGAGCACCTGATGGATTTTTCCGGTAAGATGAGCCCGCTTGGGAATGCGTCCGCCGACGAATGTGCGGACTATTGCATCGTGATGTTTTCGGACCTGACGCGTAAGGTCACGATGCAGAACCTGTATCACGACGGCGGTTTCTCCGGTATGGGAATGAGCCTTCGGGCGATGAACCAGTACAGTAAAGGGCTGGATGAGTTTACCGACGAAAACGGCCAGATCATCTACGGCTAAGATTTATGAACTTTTTCACGCACAGACTATGCTAATCAGGATTTATCCGGAAAATCCAAATCCGAAAAACATTCAAAAGATTGTCGGTATTTTGCGGGACGGCGGATTGCTCATTTATCCGACGGATACTATGTATGCCATCGGTTGCGATGCACTGAATGTGCGTGCGATAGAAAAAATATGCCGGATCAAAGGGGTCAATCCTCAGAAAAGCAACCTTTCGATCATTTGTTATGATCTTTCGGATATAAGCGAACATGCCCGGGTGAGTAATGCCGTATTTAAGCTGATAAGGGATTACCTGCCGGGGCCTTATACATTTATCTTACCGACAAGTAACCGTCTGCCTAAAATTTATAAAAACCGGAAAGAAGTGGGTATACGTATGCCCGACCATCCGATCATTCATGAAATATGCCGGGAGTTAGGCTCCCCTGTGATGACCATGTCGGTTCATTATAATCCGGATGAACCGGAGTATACTACAGATCCCGAACTGATTCATGAGAAATATGAAGCGGAGGTAGACTGTGTGATAGACGGCGGATATGGTGATACGGAAGGTTCTACGGTTGTGGACTGTACGACGGAACCTTTCGAGATCATCCGGCAGGGAAAAGGATTGATTCGACTTTGAAATTATCTTTTGTAGGGAACTCTACCCCATATTATCAGTTCTTTATTCAAAGGACTACTTTGGGATCACCCGTAAAATCGGATCACTATGAATGACCTACCGGCTATAGAGACCCGGCTGTAGCCGGACGGATCTGCGATCAATAAAAAAAAATCTCCGGGTCGTTAAATATTTTACGAAAATTTTGCGGGTGTTTGATTTTTTTCTATTATTTTTGCAACATCAATTTGAAAATAGAAGAAGATTTCAACAACAGGAGCGATTTAAAGCAGCCGGTGTATCTATTGAAGATGATGATTGAATAAACAAATGTGGCGGATGATCAACGGGTGATACTTTTAATAACGGAAAGCGGCCTCAACGAAAGAAGGTGTTTGAATCGCAGAAAGTATTATTTACACAATGAAAAAAGGGATATTTATAATGTGCCAAACCATGATCTGTTCAGCACCTGCAAGCCTCGTCGGAGATTTGCAACTCGTTTATTATCAGTCCACCACCCCCCTCCGAAAAATAAGACGCGGCATAACAGCCCCCTGTACGAACGATCCGGCGGCGGCGCCGTTCTTTCACACCGCATATCTATACATTATATTATTAGCCGGTCCGGCATGTGTCGTCATCTGCCTGCCGGCCTTCATCGACGAACTGCAAGCCGCCGTTACCCTTTTCGACCGGCTCATCACCCGGCGCGGCGAAGAAATGCTCCGCAAACCCGACGTATCTTTCAAGGAAGTATGCGCACTTGAAGAACAGCAGTCCGGCAACAAACACGAAACAAAGAACAGGGAATGACACAACACTCAAAAGGAATATACTACGAACAAACAAATAAATAAGAAAATGAAAACAAAACTTTTACTCATCACAGGAATGCTTTTCGGCATCCTTTCTTTGGGACACGCCGACCTGACGGTCGATCTGGGCGGCGCAGCAGAAACGAGCGGAACGTACACCTTCCCGAACGCGACAGTGACTGCCGACGCCGGTACCGACAGAGGCTATGTCATCTGGTTTATGTTCACGCGTGCGACGTCGACCGGCGACTTAATTACCCTTCCTCCGTTTTTGATCGGTTTACCAAGCAACTGGACAGTAAATAGCAACAGTAGCTCGAACTATGTAAAGGTAATAAATGCCCCCAACGCCAACTCCGGTGCAACCGCCGCACAGATACAGGCGTTTTTGCGGCAGATACAGGTGAAATATGCTTCCGGCAAAAAGGGACAGGGCGTGACGGTGATCATAAGCAAAGACGTCAACGACGCCGGACGGAACATCTACTATTCTTCGGATACGGAGCATTACTATGAATACGTTGCCTTGAAAACTGACTGGAGAAGTGCGTATAATGCGGCATTGAAGCGACGTTTCATGGGACTGAAAGGCTATCTGGCTGTTATCACTTCATTGGAAGAACAAACCCTTCTTGCATCAATTGCATCAGGAAAGTATGGATGGCTCGGCGGAACACGGGCCAGACTTACCTTTAATGCGAACGGTGAAGTTACTGGTCATAATGTTGCCGACAGCGACAACTACTGGTACTGGGCGACAGGGCCGGAGTTTAATGACCCGGATAAAGGCAACAGAGACCCGACAAAATCGGTTTTTTACAGAAAGCTGACACACAAGGATGCTGCTGAAAATACCACCGTTTCCTTGGCATATCCTTATACATGCTGGAATGACGAAGAACCCAATAATAGCAGTACGGAATATATGTTACATTTATTTAAGAACGGAAACTGGAATGACTATACTTATAATAATAACGACATTAACGGTTATATGGTCGAATACTACGAAGACGAACTGGAAGGCGCTTCCAGTTCGACGACGATAGGATTCAACTGTACCAAGACCGCCGCCGTGGGCAACGCGGCAAACGCCGCCGGCACATCCGC
>JAIRSF010000201.1 GCA_031255595.1 Tannerella sp. | reverse complement strand
GTTCTCCGCTGCGTTCATAACCGTCGCTCCCATGAATAACATGGCGAGCATTAATCCTAAAGTAAATTTCACTTTTTTCATGTTCAAAAATTGTTTTAATTAATACTATATTTTTATTTCCACAATTGACACTTTAGGTTAATAGTCAACATCTTTCTTTATGAGAGTCAAAAATGTATGGCTATTACATAATATAAAACTGTGGCAAAGATAATTATAATAAAATATAGTGAAAGCCTTTCGCTGTTAAATAAACTTAAAAAATATGCCGTTTCTTAGTGAAATAGACCGTACGCTAAAATTTTTCTTATCGCTGCAAATATATAAAGAATGGAAACAATATTGAAAAAAAAATCGCGTTTTTAGCATAATGAAAAGTGAATTTATATTGTAACTTTGCACGCGGAAATGAAAAAGCAATCAACGGAGGTGAGTGATCAAGATATACATGAACAAAAAAAACTGTTGGAGCAGATTTCTGTTCCGGCGGACTTGCGACGGCTTTCCCCGGAAGACCTGACGGTCGTATGCGAAGAATTGAGACGGTTTATTATAGATGAATTGTCGAGAAACCCGGGTCACCTGGGGGCAAGCCTGGGAACGGTAGAGTTGACGGTGGCGCTTCATTACGTTTTCAATACGCCGGTGGACCGGATCGTATGGGATGTGGGCCATCAGGCTTACGGCCATAAGATCTTAACGGGACGACGGGAATGTTTTCATACACTGCGTAAGTCAGGTGGTATCAGCGGTTTTCCCAATCCCGCGGAGAGCGAATACGATGCCTTTATTGCCGGCCATGCCTCCAACTCCATCTCCGCCGCCTTAGGTATATCAACCGCTTTTGAGCTGCAAAACGATCACAACCGCCATGTAGTTGCTGTGATCGGCGACGGGGCGATGACGGGCGGACTGGCTTTCGAGGGACTGAACAATGCGTCTAACAATCCGAACAACCTGCTGATCGTCCTGAATGATAACGATATGGCGATTGACCACAATGTGGGCGGAATCAGCCGTTATCTGGTGGATATCACCACCAGCCAGACCTATAATAAAGTGAGGTACGACCTGTATCGTATGATGCGCAAGTTCAACCTGATTGCGGAAGACCGGCGGGAAAGTATCCTGCGGCTCAACAACAGCCTGAAAGCATTGATATTTAAGCAGCATAATCTGTTTGAAGGTTTCAGTATCCGGTATTTCGGGCCGGTAGACGGGCATGATGTGTCGGATCTTGTGCAGAAACTGAATGATATAAAAGACATGAAAGGCCCTAAACTTTTGCATATCAAAACGCAGAAAGGAAAGGGTTTTAAACCGGCAGAAGATTCGGCAACGGAATGGCATGCGCCGGGAAAGTTCAACAAGGAAACGGGGAAACGCATGATTTCCGTCGATCTGGATCAGCCCCAATTGTATCAGGATGTCTTCGGACATACGCTGGTAGAACTTGCGGAGCGCGATGAGCGGATTGTCGGCATAACGCCGGCCATGCCGACCGGCAGTTCGATGTGTTATCTGATGAAACGGTTCCCGGAACGTGCGTTCGATGTGGGGATTGCCGAAGGTCATGCCGTTACTTTTTCCGCCGGGCTGGCGAAAGAGGGCATGATTCCTTTCTGTAATATCTATTCATCGTTTATGCAAAGGGCATATGACGAGATCATCCACGATACGGCCCTGCAAAAACTGCATGTTGTGTTTTGCCTGGATCGCGCCGGACTGGTCGGAGAAGACGGGGCGACACATCAGGGGGCGTTTGACCTGGCGTACTTGCGTCCCATACCGAACCTCACGATTGCGTCGCCGATCAATGAAGTGGATTTGCGGAATCTGATGTATACCGGCTATCAGGAGGACGCCGGAACGTTCGTGATCCGTTACCCGCGGGGGAAAGGCGAGCTGTATGACTGGCGGCAACCGCTGACGATTCTTCCTGTGGGAAAAGGGCGCCGGTTGCGTGAAGGGCGTGATGTGGCCGTTCTTTCCATCGGGCCGATCGGCAATGAAGTCCGCAAGGCTATTGAGATGATCGAAGATGAATCGCTTTCCGTAGCTCATTACGATATGATCTACCTGAAACCGGTAGACGAGGAACTTTTACATGAGGCAGGGAAGAGTTTTGACCGGATTATTACGGTTGAGAACGGTGTCCGGACAGGCGGGCTTGGAAGCCTTGTCGCCGAGTTTATGACGGAAAACGGCTACAGGCCCCGTATACGGCGTATCGGTATCCCGGATCGCTTTATAGAACATGGTACGATCCCTCAACAATACAGAGCCTGCGGCATGGATGCGGAAAGTATTTTCAAGACCATCCTGACGGAGGCGGCAAGGGTGTAACGATATCGGGCTTACGGAAAAAAGGTAAGCTCTTATAAGAAATAGAGATTGGTGTTAAATTTATTAGCTTGACGTAAATGAAAATATTAATAGCCGGAGCCGGAGAGGTCGGTACACATCTGGCAAAGATGCTTTCGAAGGAAAAGCACGATATTATCCTGATGGATCCGGATGATGATAAACTGGCTTTTACCCGTTCGGGGATGGAGATTCTGCCCGTTACCGGCAATCCGACTTCCCTCAGCGACCTGGAAGAAGCCGGTATCAACCGGATTGATTTGTTTGTTAGTGTGACCCCGGAAGAAACGACGAATATGACCTCCTGCATATTGGCGACAAAGATGGGGGCGAAGAAAACATTTGCCCGTATTAATAATTATGAGTACCTGTTGCCGAAAAACAAGGAGTTTTTTGCCGGCCTGGGTATCGATTCCATGATTTACCCGGAAATGCTGGCGGCTAAAGAGATTGTTTCTGCCATCAAGCGTCCGTGGACTCGTCAGTATTGGGATTTGTTGAGCGGGGCGTTGATCCTGCTGGGAGTGAAGGTGCGTGAAAATGCGCCGATTGTAAACAAACAGTTGATGGAATTGGCAAGTAATAAAAACAAGTTTTACCATATCGTGGCGATTAAGCGCGGGAATGATACGATCATCCCTTTCGGTTACGACCGGGTAATGGCCGGTGATATTGTGTTTTTTACTTCCCAAAAGGAGAATATAGAAGAGATACGGAGGCAGGCGGGCAAATCGGAGCCGGAAGTGAAAAAGATTCTGATCATGGGAGGCGGACGTATCGCTGTTCGCGCATCTCAATACCTGCCGGGTAATATCCAGATCAAGATTCTCGAAACGTCGAGAGAAAAATGTATTCGCATCGCGGAACAGGTTCCGGATAATGTGTTGATTATAAATGGCGATGGCCGCGACACCGAGTTACTGATGCAGGAAGGGATACAAAGTACGGAGGCGTTTGTGGCGTTGACGGAAAATTCGAGTACGAACATCCTGGCCTGCCTCGCCGCCAAGCGGTTTGGGGTGACCAAGACGATCGCCCAGGTGGAGAATATTGATTATATACCGATGGCGGAAAAATTGGACATCGGATCGGTTATCAATAAAAAGCTGATTGCGGCGAGCCATATTTACCAGTTCCTGCTGCGCGCCGATGTGTCTACGATGAAATGTCTTGCTTTTGCCAATGCGGATGTGGCCGAGCTTATCGCGCGTCCGAACTCGAAAATAACAAGGAAGAAGGTGAAAGACCTGCGCCTGCCGAGGGATATGACGCTCGGCGGACTGATCCGGGATGGCGAACCGCTGCTGATCGAGGGCGAAACGCAGATACGGGCACAGGATCATGTGGTGGTTTTTTGCCTCGATTCCGCTATGAAAAAGTTGGAGGATTATTTTAATTAGCGCCGTAATAACGGCCGATACTTGAGATTATGCGTATCAATGTTTTGTATATCGTAAAGATTTTAGGTTTGATTCTTATCCTCGAAACCGTCTTTCTATTGATCGCGACAGGCGTTGCGTTCGTTTACGGAGGGACGGACCGGATGCCGATGCTGGTTTCTTCCGGCATCATGCTTGGCGCGGGCCTTCTGTGTGCCGTCGCAGGGCGCAAAGCCAACGAATATCATGCCGGCAGGCGGGAAGGGATGCTGACGGTGACGCTCACGTGGATGGTTTTGTCCTTTTTCGGCATGCTGCCTTTTTACATCGGGGGATATATCGACAATATCACAGACGCTTATCTGGAAACCATGTCGGGGTTTACAACAACCGGAGTGACTGTACTGGATGACATCGAATCGTTGCCGTACGGCGTTTTATTCTGGCGAATCCTGATGCAATGGCAGGGGGGGATCGGGATGGTTGTGTTCACGGTCGCGCTGTTGCCGATGTTCGGGGTCGGCGCGTCGCAACTCTTTGATGCGGAGACGACCGGTTTTTCGCATGAGCGTTTTCGCCCGCGTGTGACGCAGGTTGCGAAACGGCTGTCGGGCGTTTACCTGCTGCTGACCCTGCTGCTGACGTTGCTTTTATGGGTCGGGCCGATGGATTTTTATGAGGCGATTTATCATGCGATGGGGAGCATCTCCACCGGGGGGTATTCCACTAAAAATGCAAGTGTTGCTTATTGGAATTCTCCTTATATCGAATATGTGATCCTGTTAGGTATGTG
>JAIRSF010000094.1 GCA_031255595.1 Tannerella sp. | reverse complement strand
TGGAAAGGATGATATTGATCCCTTCCATGGC
Source organism: Tannerella sp. (assembly GCA_031255595.1). Taxonomy (GTDB): domain Bacteria; phylum Bacteroidota; class Bacteroidia; order Bacteroidales; family Tannerellaceae; genus Tannerella. Next base: position 17,136 of record JAIRSF010000094.1, on the reverse strand, counting down.
ATACGAGAGATCCGTATTTTCAAAAAGACGGTTTAATACGTCGTTCACCGGTTTGTTCCTGACACGTATGGAAACGTTTTGTTCCAGATTGATATCCCTGTTCGAAACAAAAAGATAGTCCGTCTGGTTCTCGATTTCTTCCAATACTTCCTTTAGTACGACGTTTCGCTTGTTCAGATTTACCCGGGCGTTTTGCGAGTTTACATTCTCGGCAAAAGCAAAACCGGTAATCATCAGTAATAGAAATAATGTTAATCTCATAATTCTAAGAATATGTTTGGATTGATTGTTTTTTAACCATATCATCTCCGATGAAAAGTTTTTTTCCATATCTTTGCGTTTGATTTGTAATTAATAAGTATATCTTTCACGTTTACTTGTTGGGAATCGGTAAGTGTTGACGCATTTACCGATTCTGTTCTTTTATAGACTGTTTTTTATCATAGGCAATTTGTTTTAAGGTTCGACATGTGTTTTTCAATCAATAAATATGATATTTGATAATTCTTCTCTCTTGTATGAAAACCGGAAGTCGTTTTGCAGTACCCGCAAAGCATGGTCGATCCCGTCGACCATGCGGAATTTCCCCCAGTATCCGAGTTTTTTTACTTTGTCGGTTCGTATCAGGATCTGCAGGTCAAAGTATTTTTCAAATAATTGCATGATCTCCTCAAACGAGTTGTCTTCGATCACAATAATGCCTTCTTTCCAGCGGTATTTATTGAAATTGGTTGCCGAAACGACCAGCCTGTCGTTGACTAAGGTAGCCGTTTCGCCGGCATTCAGGTACAGCGTGTCACCGCCTTCTTCGTTCTTAAATAATTTTACTTTCCCGGTAAACAACGCCATCTCAAATGATGCACTGCTTGCGTAAGATTCCAGATTGAAACTGGTACCCAATACTTCTAAGCTGTATTTATCGGTATGTATAACGAAAGGTTTTCCGGGATCGGCGGCAATATCAAAAAAACCTTCCCCGTTTAATTCTACAATCCGCTCCTCGCTCGGGAAAAGTCCGGGATATTTCAACGTCGTGTTCGAGTTCAGCCACACAGCAGACCCTTCCGCCAACGTCAACGACGTACGGCTGCCCGGCGGAACATACGCATTCTGCACCGGCTGCCCCAACCGGCTGATCCGGTATGTACTGTAAAAATGACTGCAACCGATCAACAAAAGAATTACGGAAGCCGCCCTGAGTATAGACCACATCCTGCGCCGCTTTGCCCCGACGGACGAATCCGCATGTTCGTCCGCAACGAGGGTCGCATCAAAACGGATCCGCTCCCGGATAAACTGTTTCCGGTGCGCACCATCGCTTTGCAACCACAGGTGAATATGTTCCTTTTCTTCTTCCGGCGATTCACCGGCGAAGTAACGGTTCAATATATGACGATCCATTTCCATACAAACACAATCATAATTTCAGTATCCGGGAACGTGCCGAAATGATTTGTTCGTGCCGTTCCATAATATAAGAGCAATCGAACGGTCAAAAATCCCAAACTTTTTCAAAAAAAATTTCAAAAAAAAATCGGGTTATGCTATTTTTCTTCCCCGCAAAAAACTTTTTTTCATTTCACACACTTGGAAAACACAAGTTTTTCATATACTTTTGCGATCCGGTTTCATGCAGGCGGAAAGGCAAGTCGCGGAGCGGACTTCCTCTAAACTGCACGCCGGAGCCCGTACCCTGTAAAGCCGAAATAAGGATAACTAACCGAAAATTGCAATATTTTTTATTCTTATCTAATAAATCCGGTATATTTAATATGAAAACAATAGACTACCGAAAAATTATTACAGAGAGTTGCCGCGTCATTCTTGGCATTACGTTCCTGTTCTCCGGAATAGTAAAATGTATCGATCCGGTAGGAGGCGCCATCAAGATTGAAGACTATTTCGGGGCTTTTGGCCTTTCGGCTTTTAATCCGGCCGCCATGTTTGTGTCGTCCAACCTGTCCGCCTTCGAGTTTATGCTGGGCCTGTGCATACTGACGGCCGTACACCGCAAGCTGACTACCATGTGTATGCTCGCATTCATGACGTTTATGACCCTGCTTACGTTATACCTTGCCGTTTTCAATCCCGTACACGATTGCGGATGTTTCGGCGAAGCCATTATCATTACAAATTGGCAAACGTTCTTCAAAAACGCATTGGTTCTCCTCCCGGCCTCCATCGTGACGTATTTGTATCACAAACGGATGACGCCGCTATATACCTATAAGGTTTATTGGTTTATCGTCGTTTTCGCTTATGCTTTCCCGATGTGGTTTTCCCTGTATAATTACACTCATCTGCCCATCGAAGATTTCCGCCCTTACAAAGTAGGCGCTAATATACCTGCGCTGATGTCGTTTCCGGCGGATGCTCCACAGGACGAATACCGGTATGTCTACGAGAAAAACGGCAAAAAGAAAGCGTTCGCTCCCGAAAATGCCCCGGCGGAAGATTCGACCTGGACGTTCGTGGAAGCGCAACTGGTCAAAGAAGGGTATATTCCACCGGTCACTTCCTTCGAACTGTATAACGACGCAGGGGATAATGTTGCCGAAGAAATCTTGTCTGCCGAAAACGGCGTATTCCTCCTGGTCGCTCCTAAAATCGAAAAAGCAAGCGACAAGAAAATAGACGAAATCAATTACATCTACGATTATGCCCGGGAACATCATCTCGATTTCTACGGCGTCACAAATTCTACGCGGGAAGAAATAAATGCCTGGATAAACAATACCGGAGCGGAATATCCGTTTTTAACGGCGGATGATGTTACGTTGAAAACCATCATACGCTCTAATCCGGGACTTGTCTTATTAAAAACCGGTACGATTTTGAACAAATGGCATTACAACGATATCCCGTCCGAAGACCGCGCCGGCGCCGTTGTAGACGGCCTTCTTCACGCCCCGGACAAACAGGCGGAAAAAGAAAATTCTCCATGGATATGGATTATAAGCTGTTTTACATTACCTTTGCTGCTCGTTTGGATCTATGATTATCTGCGTAACAGGAGAAAGAAAACAAATTAAACCTTTTTAGATATTTGAGAAAATGAGAAAAAATATTGTTGCAGGAAACTGGAAAATGAACACAACCCTCCCGGAAGGAATTGCGCTTGCCGAAGGATTGAATAACGCCCTGGCGGGCAAAACGACGAAATGCGATGTGGTGATCGGCGTCCCCTTTACACATCTGGCAAGTATTGCCGCAACGATCGATACGGCCCAAATAGGCGTAGCAGCCGAGAACTGTGCCGACAAAGAGAAGGGTGCTTATACCGGCGAAGTATCCGCCGCTATGGTTGCCTCCACAGGGGCCGGGTATGTTATATTAGGGCACTCCGAACGTCGCGCCTATTATCACGAAACAGCCGAAATCTTAAAAGAGAAAGTGAAATTGGCGCTGGCAAACAACCTGACGCCGATCTTTTGCATCGGCGAAGTATTGGAAGAACGTATGGCGGGTAAACATTTTGAGGTGGTTGACGAACAAATCAATCATTCGCTCTTTGACCTGTCCGCCGAAGACTTCGGCAAACTGATTCTGGCTTACGAACCGGTTTGGGCAATCGGAACCGGTAAAACCGCTACCGCGGCTCAGGCACAGGAAATGCATGCCTATATACGCCGGACAATCGCTGCAAAATACGGTGAAGTTGTAGCCGGCGACACCTCTATACTCTACGGCGGAAGCTGCAACGCCGATAATGCAAAAGAACTCTTTTCCAATCCCGACGTTGACGGCGGATTGATAGGAGGCGCATCGTTGGGCGTTGACAAATTTATGCCGATCATTGAAGCGATCGAAAATATTGAAAAATAACAAGTAAGGAAGGCCTTGCTTCCTTATGAATTTACGAATGGGGGCAAGGTCTTTTTTTATCCGTAAACACAGGGGATCTTAATTACACACATTCTTATGAAACATCGTTTTTTATCCATCCTTTTTATGTCTGCAGTGATGCTGCCCGGAGGTCATATCGTATGTGCCCAATCCCCGTATTTTTCAATCTTCGACTCATTTGAAAGACCTCCGAAACCCGGTGCGGGAATAGTCGTCATACATCAGCCCGAATCGCTCCGGCAGTTTGTCGGCACAAGGATAGACAGCGAAAACATAGATGTGGAAAACGGGAAAACATACCTGATTACGGAGGGATACAGGGTACAGGTCTATTCCGGAAACAACCCGCGTACGTCCAAAGGAGATGCAACGGACAAACAGCACAAAATAAACGAATTATACCCCGATATCAAAACATACGTGGTTTACAACGCACCCTTCTGGAAACTTTATGCAGGCGACTACCGGTCGTACGAAGAAGCCTCCCACATGCTCCGCAGCCTGCGGGAAGCCTTTCCGCAAAACAAAAAAGAAATTTATATTATCGAAGATAAAATCCGCTTGCTTTTAGATTAGCCGGATGATAAACACCCCCTCTCGCTTATGAAACATCCATCCCCGGAAATCACACAGGCGCTATCCGGACATTATCGGGAAATTATTCGTCTATTGGGAGAGAACCCGGAACGCGAAGGTTTGGCGAAATCTCCGGAAAGAGTGGCGAAAGCGATGCAGTTTATGTTGCAGGGATATGGCGAAGATCCGATAGAAGTGTTGAAATCCGCCATGTTTCTCGAAGAAGATTACAAACAGATGGTGATCGTCAAAGATATTGATTTCTTCTCGCTTTGCGAACATCACATGTTGCCGTTTTTCGGAAAAGTGCATGTCGCCTATATACCGCGCAAGTATATCACCGGGCTTAGCAAAATTCCGCGCGTCGTAGACCTTTTCGCACGCCGCCTGCAAATACAGGAACGGCTTACCCTGCAAATAAAAGAAAGTATCCAACAAACGCTCAACCCGCTGGGCGTCATGGTCGTTATCGAAGCTCAACACATGTGTATGCAAATGCGCGGCGTACAAAAACAAAATTCCTTAACCACCACATCCGACTTTACCGGTTCTTTCCAACAGGCCAAAACGCGCGAGGAGTTCATGAACCTGATCAAAAAATAAAACCTCCCCCGTCCTGTGGAAGACCGCCCTCCGCCAAACCCTTAATGGATTATTCGCCGCTTTGCCGGGCCAGGAGTCGGAGGCTCAAATCACGCAGTTTGAATTTTTGTATTTTGCCGCTTCCGGTCATTGGAAACCCGTCGACGAAAAAAATGTATTTCGGTATCTTATGACGGGCTATTTTGCCCCGGCAGAACTCTTTTACAATATCTTCCGTAAGGTTTGCACCTTCTTTTTGTATGATAAAAGCTCCGACTTCTTCGCCGTATTTTTGGGATGGTACGCCTGCAACCTGTATGTCCTGCACGCCTTCCAGATGATATAAAAATTCTTCGATTTCGCGCGGGTAGATATTTTCGCCTCCTCGGATGATCATGTCTTTGATACGTCCTGTGATGCGGTAATAGCCGTTTTCGTCTTTGACGCCGAGATCTCCCGAATGAAGCCAGCCGTTTTTGTCGATCACTTCGGCCGTAGCTGTGGGGTTTTTGTAGTAACCTTTCATCACAAGGTATCCGCGGCAGCATACTTCACCTTGTGTGCCGGCGGGACATTCTTCTCCCGTTTCGGGATCCGCTATCTTGACTTCTGTGAACGGATATTCGCGTCCTACCGTAGTGCAGCGCGCTTCGAACGAATCTTCCAGTACGGAGTGGGTCATGCCCGGAGAGCTTTCCGTCAGGCCGTAGACGCTCGTTATATGTGTGATGTGCATTTTTTCCGTTACGGCGCGCATCACTTCAATCGGGCAGAGGGATCCTGCCATGATTCCGGTTCGGAGCGACGTCAGGTCGAACATATCGAACATCGGGTGGTTCATTTCCGCGATAAACATAGTGGGCACTCCATACAGGGCGGTACATTTTTCCTTATGAATGGAGGCAAGCGTTACCAAAGGGTCGAATTTCTCGACCATGACTTGTGTGCAGCCATGTGTCAGTATGTTCATCGTCGCCAACGTAACCCCGAAGCAATGAAACAGGGGCACGCAACAGCATAACTTATCCTCTGCCGTAAAACCCATACCTTCTCCGGTGAAATATCCGTTGTTGGCTATGTTATAATGCGTCAGCATTACGCCCTTCGGAAACCCGGTCGTACCCGATGTGTATTGCATATTCACTACATCGTGGCAGTTTACCTGCCGTTTGGCGCCTTCAAGCTCATGATCTTCCACATTACTCCCCAATAGCAATATCTCGGCGGTGTTGTACATCCCGCGGTATTTCTCCTGACCGATGTAAACTACATTCCGCAGTTCGGGAAAACGCCCGCTGTAGAGATATCCCCGTTGGCTTTCTTTCAATTCGGGTAACATTGTATAGACCATATCTACATAGTTGCCGTCGAAGACCCCTTCGGTTATACATAAAGTATGGATATCGGAATCTTTTACCAGAAATTCTAATTCGCTTTGTTTATAGTTGGTGTTGACGGTTACAAGTACCGCTCCGATTTTTGCTCCCGCAAAAAGAAAGGTGAGCCAGTCGGGCACATTGGTGGCCCATATACCCAGATGTGTGCCGCGTTTGACGCCGATAGATAACAGGCCTTTCGCCATGTCGTCCACACGTTGGTTAAATTCTCTCCAGGTGAACCTGAGGTTACGGTCGGAGTATACAAGATATTCTTTGTCGGGCGTTACGCTTGCCCAGTGTTCCAGCCAGTCGCCGAGCGTTCTGTTGCTTAGTTCCATATGTTCCGGTTGTTTGACTTTAGTATGGTGTATAAATCACTCCAAGTATTTTGGCCGGGCCGTCACTGCCGGCATGTACATGATGAGCAACAATGGAATCGTAATAGATACTGTCGCCTTTGTACAGGATATAGGTGTTTTTGCCGTAGTTTATTTCGATAGTGCCTTCCATTACATAGATAAATTCTTCGCCTTCGTGTGTTGAAAAGGTAAAGTCGGCATCTTTCGCCGGCTCAACGTCGATGAGGAACGGTTCCATATGCCTCCCCGACTTATCGGCGGAAAGGGCATGATAGGTCATAAACTTGTGCTTGGTCACCGCATTGTTGGTAAACCCGATTCCTTCCCGGCTATGAAGGCTGTCCCTGCGGCAGACGACAGGGCCAAGCTCCGGTTGATCGTCCAGAAATGTTCCCAGCCGTACACCGAGCGTACGGGCGATTTTTATTAAAGGAGCCAGCGAGGGAAAATCCTCGTTTCCTTCAATTCGTATAATTTGTTCTTCACTCAAGCCGGCACGTTCGGCCATATCCTGTACGGATATGTTTTTCATCTCACGGATAGATTTTATTTTTTCTCCGATAATTTTGTTTGAATCCATTTCTGCTTACAAATTTATTATTTTTCGGCAAAAATAATTGTTTTTTTTAATATAGCAAGCAAATTTGATTAATGATTTGTTTAAACTTTGTCGTATCCGGCGGAGTGATTCTTATCCGTATGCAGGCAAATACACACAAACGTATTCATTTTCAAACGAACTTGTTCCGCTTATGTGAAAGAAAAATCGGCTTTCGTTTTGTATTACATTCAGCTTGTATTATATTTGTGTCGTTTATAAAAAGGATTATGACTTTGAATAGAGATTGTATTGCGGAAATAAACCGTATGCGTAAGGAAAAAAACGCAATCATCATGGCTCATTATTACCAGACGGGTGACATTCAGGATATTGCCGATTATGTAGGAGATAGTCTTGCCCTGGCGCAATGGGCGGCAAAGACAACGGCGGATGTGATCGTGCTGTGCGGCGTGCATTTTATGGGCGAAACGGCAAAAATACTCTCACCTGAGAAAAAAGTGCTGGTGCCCGACCCGGCCGCCGGATGTTCGTTGGCCGACAGTTGTCCGGCCGGGGCGTTCGGCGATTTTGTCCGGGCGCATCCCGGATACCGGGTCATTTCGTATGTCAACACGACGGCTGCGGTCAAAGCGCTGACGGATGTAGTCGTCACATCGACAAATGCCCGTAAGATCATCGATACTTTTCCCAAAGACGCCAAACTGATATTTGGCCCCGACCGCAATTTGGGCAACTACATAAATAGCGTCACCGGACGGCAAATGCTGCTTTGGGACGGCGCATGCCATGTGCATGAACAGTTTTCGTTGGAAAAAATACTGGAACTGAAAAAAGAATACCCCGAAGCGGAAGTGATTGCACATCCGGAGTGTAAACGGCCGATCCTGATGATCGCCGATTTTATCGGTTCGACGGCCGCCCTCCTGGAACATACGGGTCAATCTCCTAAGACACAGTTTATCGTGACGACGGAAAGCGGAATCATTCATAAAATGCGCCGGCAAAATCCGCAAAAATTATTTATTCCCGCCCCGCCGAACGATAGCACATGCGCCTGCAACGAATGTAATTTCATGCGTTTGAATACGATGGAAAAACTGTACAGATGCCTGCGCGACGAAACACCCGAAATCATGGTCGATCCCGAAATACGCGAACGCGCCGTTAAACCGATACATCGCATGCTTGAACTATCATAAGAACTTACCCGTCACACACCATAAACGAATGAAAAAAATAATATTCGCCCCTTGCCTTGCTTTGTTGTTTTTTTGTTGCAAACAGAAACAGGCGTTTGAATCCTGTTCACCGGCAGCGTTTGAAAAACTCCTGCAGAAAGAGGCTTCCATACAGTTAGTCGATGTGCGCCGCCCGGACGAGTTTGCCGCCGGACATATCAACGACGCCCTTCCGATCAATGTCGAAGACGCCGATTTTATCGCCAAAGCCGATTCGTTACTTGATAAGGCCCGTCCGGTAGCGGTTTATTGCAGGAGCGGCGTGCGAAGCAAAAAAGCCGCAAAACAGTTGGCCCGGAAAGGATATAAAGTATACGAGCTGAATAACGGATACAAAGGTTGGATGGAATATAAGGGAAAACAGTAAGCTTACGGTGTTGCCGGTGGAACGAAAGTGTAAAGAAAGGGAAATGACAAATGATAGAACGTGATTACATCATGCGGATCGTGCAGGATTTTTTTAATGCCATTGCAAAATTGATCCGTCTTAATACGGAAGATCCGGATACATCGCATATACAGGCGCGTTTCAACGATATGTATAAACAGTTCTTCCGTCATCCGGCGACGCATTTTTACGAAACGGACAAAGAGGTCATATCGTCCGATTTGGAAAAAGAGGGACGAAATGAGCGCGATACGCTTGAAAAAATGCAGATGTTATCCGAATTGCTGTATCAGGATGGGCTTATCAAGACGAGTATCCCCGAGAAATGTATGATCCTTGAGAAGTCATTGTACCTGCTGGATTATTTGAACCGGAACAGCCGGACGTATTCCTGGGATCGCGGTCGGAAAATGATGGATATAAAGAAGATATTGACCGAATTTGAAATTCGTTAAAGAAGATACGGGCCGGGAACTATCCATGAAAGAAATTGCAACATTAAAATATATAAGGTATGAATAAAAGATTTTTTTTAAGTGGAGTATTATTGTGCATGGCTTTTGCCGTTGCAACAGGGAATGCGGAAGAAGCCCGTTTATTGCGTTTTCCGTCAACAAACGGTTCCGAAATAGTATTTACGTATGCCGGCGACCTGTATAAAGCGCCGGTAAACGGCGGAGAAGCGAAACGGCTTACTTCGCATGTCGGATACGAAATGTTTCCACGTTTTTCGCCGGACGGGAAAACGATCGCGTTCACCGGTCATTACGACGGCAATACGGAGGTTTATACGATTCCCTCCGACGGAGGTGAACCTTTGCGCCTGACTTATACCGCAACAAACAGTCGTGACGACCTGGGCGACCGTATGGGCCCTAACAACATCGTCATGGCCTGGACTGCAGACGGGAATAAAATCCTCTATCGGAACCGTATCGGCAGCGGTTTTACCGGGAAACTGCATACAGTCCACAAAGAAGGCGGACTGTCGGACGTTATCCCCTTGCCGGAAGGAGGCTTTTGCAGTTATTCTCCGGACGGGAAAAAGCTGGCATACAACCGCGTCATGCGTGAGTTCCGCACCTGGAAGTACTACAAGGGAGGAATGGCGGATGATGTGTGGATTTACGATGCGGAGAAAAAAAGCGTTGAAAATATCACAAAAAACGATGCTCAGGACATCTTTCCGATGTGGGTAGGCGATGAGATCTATTATCTTTCCGACCGCGATCGCACCATGAACGTTTTTGTTTACAACACCCGGACGGGCGAAACATCAAAAGTGACGAATTTTACGGACTATGACGTGAAATTCCCAAGCACAAACGGACGGCAGATCGTCTTCGAAAATGCAGGATATATTTATAAATTAGATCCTTCTACCAAAAAAGCGGAAAAAGTAAATATTACGCTCACCTCGGACAACATCTATGCGCGGAGTGAAACAAAAAACGGCGGGAACTATCTCTCCTCCGCCACTCTTTCTCCCGACGGGAAACGTGTTGCGGTTACCGCACGCGGCGAAATATTCAATCTGCCGGCAGAACAGGGCGTGACGAAAAACATGACGCGCACACCCGGCACTCATGAACGCTCGGCCACCTGGTCGCCCGACGGGAAACACATTGCCTACATATCGGACGCAACCGGCGAAACGGAACTATATATGCAACCGGCGGAAGGCGGCGAAGCGATTGCCCTGACCAAAAACAACGATACCTACATACGTGATTTCGAATGGAGCCCGAACAGTCAATACATTGTTTATACCGACCGTAAAAACCGGATCGTCCTCTTGAACATACAAAACAAAAACAAAACAATCGTACTCCAAGACCCTGTCGGCATCTCACGCGGGGTGACATTCTCGCCCGACAGTAAATGGCTTACCTATACACGCGACGCCTCCAACGATTTCTCCATCGTATATATTTACAACCTGGCGGAAAAGAAGGAATATCCTCTCACCGACCGCTGGTACGATTCCGGCGCCCCGAAATTCAGTGTCGACGGCAAATATTTGGTATTTACATCTTCCCGCGATTTCAATCCCGTCTACGGCTCCAAAGAATGGAATCACATCTATACGAACACGAACGGCGTTTACCTTGCTTTGTTACAGAAAGACACCCCATCGCCTTTCATTCAGAAAGATGACGGTTCGGAAACCAAAAAGGTAGAAGTAAAAGTAGAAGAAGGAAAGAAAAAAGACGACAAACCGGTCAATGATATTGTGATTGACACAGACGGGCTTTCTGACCGTATTGTCAAACTTCCGGTGACACCGGGTTATTATGGCGGATTTTATGCAAACGGAGATAAAATATACTACAACCGCGCAGGAACGGTCTTCGTCTATGACCTGGATAAAAAGAAAGAAGAATCGGTAGCCGACGGAGCACGTATGTGGGTAGAACCGGGAAGTAAAAAAGCCGGATTCTTCAAAGGAAGACAAGTATATGTAACCGACATCCCCTCCGGCAAGGCAAACTTAGACAAAGCGGTCAATTTTTCGGATATGAAAATAACGACGGATTACCCGAAAGAATGGGCGCAGATTTTCGACGAAGCATGGCGCGCTTTCCGCGACGGCTTCTATGTAGAAAACATGCATGGAGTAGATTGGAAAGCCATAAAAGAAAAATATGCCGTACTGGTTCCTTACATCAAAAACCGTCTTGACCTGAACTATGTAATCGGCGAAATGATCGGCGAACTGAACTGTGGGCATGCCTACATATCTACCGGCGAGATGAATCGCCCGGAACGAATCCGAACCGGACTGTTGGGAGCAGAAGTGTCGCGTGATAAGAGCGGCTTTTTCCGGCTGGAAAAAATCTACAAAGGAGAAACCTGGGACAGATCCCTGCGTTCTCCGCTGACGGAACCCGGTATCGAAGCAAATGCCGGTGATTTTATTGTGGCGATCGACGGCATACCTGCCAACAGCGTAAAAGACCTCTACTCCTTGCTTGTCGGCAAAGCCGACATCCCGACGGAACTGTCCCTGAACAATTCCGCATCGTTGGCAGGAGCGCGTAAAGTTGTGATCCGTCCGCTCGAAGAAGAATATTCGTTGATACATTACCAATGGATACAAAACAATATCGCAAAAGTAGACAAAGCCTCGAACGGCAAAATCGGCTATATTTATATTCCGGATATGGGTCCCGAAGGCCTGAACGAATTTGCACGTTACTTCTACCCGCAGTTGGACAAAGAAGGACTCATCATCGACGACCGCGCCAACGGGGGCGGTAACGTATCTCCGATGATACTGGAACGTCTGGCCCGCGAACCATACCGTATGACGATGTATCGCGGCAGTACCCGTAACGGTACAATCCCCGACGCCGTTCAGGTAGGCCCCAAAGTTTGCCTTATCAACAAATACTCCGCATCGGATGGGGACTTATTCCCCTGGGGATTCCGCGCACTCGGCTTAGGCAAACTGATCGGCACCCGTACATGGGGAGGAATCGTGGGAATCAGCGGATCATTACCCTTCATGGATGGTACCGACATACGCGTACCCTTCTTTACCAGCTACAACATGCAGGGCGAATGGATCATTGAAAATCATGGCGTCGATCCCGACATTTCGATCGACAATGATCCGGTAAAAGAATGGAACGGAGAAGATGAACAGTTAGACCGCGCCATCGAAGAAGTCATGAAAGAATTAAAAAACCGTAAACCCTTACCCAAAACGCCCGCCCCCCGCGTATGGAATAAGTAATAATTGAAAGAGGAGAGTTGAAACATTCAACTCTCCTCTTTCAACTAATAAGATAACTTGCAGTAGGTAAATTCCGCAGGAACCGTTTCGCTTCCGATATGAATCAGACCCGGGCGAAACGCCCTGTCCCATGGCGGAAGATAAGAAACATCCGTTTCCTGTTTGCCGGCGATCGGTAGCGGCGTCCAGTTTTCCCGGTCGGAACTTTGAAAAAAGGAAGCCCTACATCCGTTGGAAACCGCAATTTTCAAATGGACATTTCCGGCTGCGGTCTTTTGATATAATAGCGTTTCTACTCCTTTCCTTATCTGTTTCAGCACGATATGGCCGCTCTCTTTACCCAGAATAACCAGATTATCTTTATCTCCGTATAATGTCAGTCCGGAAAAGATACCTTTCTGATCTTTTATTTCGGTTGTGATCTCATAGTCGGGTTTCAAAGTCCGCAGACAGAGCGCCGTTCCGTACTCGTTACCCTTCAGGGGAGCGCCTGTAAGGAAAAGCGTATTATTTTCAATTTTCGTCCGGATATCAGAGAACGTGAAATTCCAGCTCCATTCCGGCCTGATCACATTCCCTGCAAAATAATCTTCGAAATGGGGAATCTCATTTTGTTTCATCTTATCGAAAGGCATAGGTTCCCGAACGGAAGCATATTTTCCGGTAATAAAATAAGGCCAACCGTTTTCATTCATCGCCAACTCCTTCAGAAAAGCCTGACGCCCGTTGTAAAATCCCGCCCCTTTCAAATAAGCATGGAACAGATAGAGCGTTTTCCCATCGGGAGCCTCAACGACCGTCCCATGTCCACAGGATAAAACCGTTTCACCGTCACCCTGCAGGATCGGATTTCCTTCATATTTTTCATAAGGCCCCCTGAGCGATTCGGAACGTGCAACGCATACGGCATAGTTACTATTGGCGCCACAGCAGCCCAGGATGGAATAAATAATGTAATAATAGTTCCCTTCCTTGTACATATACTGGCCCTCCATACCGATATTCTCTTCATCTTTCAGCAGCATAAACGGCTCTCCTGCAAGCTTCAGCCCATCAGACGATAATTCCGCGCAAAGCAATTCGATCGGCCGGGGATCCAACCCGTAAGCTTTCCATGAAACATACAATTTACCTTCGTCTTCGAAGACAAACGCATCAATCGCCTCCGTCCCGAATTCAACCAAGCAACCGTAATCCTGAAAACCTTTCCGGATATCATCCGTTACAGCGACGCCGATATAGGAAACCCCGTCGGACGCCCTGCGGGCCGTATAATACAAGTAAACCTTTTCATTAAATACAAACAGTTCGGGCGCCCAGAAAGACCCCTTCGTCCATTCGGGTTTAGTCGCAAATGCAGGGCCCGTATAACTCCAGTTGATCAGGTCTTTCGATTCGAAAACAGGATAATGAGGCGCCCATTCGGACGACGTCCCGGCCGCAAAATAAGTATTCCCCATACGAATAATCGTCGGATCCGCAAAATCGCCCGGTATAACCGGATTCGTAAACTGCCGGGCGGACGACGGTTGAACCGGCAAACGCCCGTCCGCCGGATTTTCATCCGTTAAATAATTCTCTACCGCACGTTGTGCGCTATATTGTTGCGCCGACAAGTGAATACTCACAAACAAAAGGAATAAAATCGTCAATTTCGGTTTCATATATTATATTCGGTTTAATTTTTTTCACCTCAGGAAAACACAGCGCAAACAACAACCCTGTTCACCCCATAATTTCTCAAAGCCAATATTCCGCTGCAAAAATATCCCTTTTATTCAAGCTAATCTTTCAATATCCATTCAAAACTTCAAATTTTTAATCAAAAAACAACATCCTTCCCAAAAAAAATAAGGATGTGTCAAAAGTCTTCAAATTCCATATTCATCCCTCCCACAAATAGGAGCAGAAACGGCAAAAAGACTTTTGACACACCCTCAATGAAATGGTCAAAATGAGATTATCGGAGAGAACTCAAGTTTTGAATTGCTGATTGAAAGTGTAGAATTTCAGGCGAGGGGAGGATTAAACTTTCGCCGGTTTCTTTCTTATTGTCGTCAGGAGGGCGAATCCGAATAAGCCCAACAGGATGATCCCGACAATAATAGAAGCCGTTTTTGAGATCTTTGCGCCACGCAGGTAAATCTCATCGACGCACTTAAATTCTATTTTGTGCTTTCCGGCGGGAACAGCCAGTCCGCGCAGGATGTAATTGACCTGTACCGGCGATACTTCTTTGTCGTCCAGATAGGCGCGCCATGTTTTATAAAATACTTCCGAGAATACGGCAAGATGAGGCTTTTCGCTATTGCTTTCATAGAAAATATTTCCCGGATCGGCATAATCCGTCATACGGATTGAGGCGGTACTGTCTTTTTCATGTTGCAGGGCCTCCCAGCCGGCCAACATGCTTTGCCATTCTTTATCAATACAAGCCGTTTGTTTCGGATCAAAATCCTTGAGCGCCGCAATCTCTTCGTCCGGCGAATCCATCCATTTGATCTCATCCACAAACCAGACATTTCCTAATGCCGCAGGATTCGTCTGCACTTGTGATCCTTGCTGCGTCGGTACGATGATATATCTTGTATTCAACATGTTCAGGATATTCATATTGAGATTGCCGGCAAAATAATAATCAATGATATCCTGATAACGGCGCAGTTTGGCCGGACTGTATCCGCCGACAGACTTATGGAAGTAAGACGTTTTGGATTCCTGAAAAGTACTTGTCGCAAGATTCAACACCCGGTAGTTCGGGTCTTTATCCTGCAAAATCAGTTTATCCGCCTCTGTCGGGACGATCTGTTCGGTTTTCTTTTTTTCAACAAAGTCATCATAATTCAGGAATCTTTTGTCGACCGTCCATAAGTCGATAAGGATAAGTACTCCGATGATTGCCGTCAGGTAGCCCGTTTTAGATGTATGATTCATGGAGTAGCGGATGACGCCTGCTGCCAGTGCGATGAGGATAAATGATCGCCAGGCGTCCGACGAAAGCATGTCTTTACGGTCGGAAACGATCGCCGCCAAGAGATCCGGATGCTGGATCTGCGCATCCACCATTCCCGAAAAGCTCATCAGGTTACTGCCGAACAAAGCAAACAGGAGGCATAGTCCACCCGTGATGCCGGCGGCGGTATATACCGGCCTGAGGTAGATCTTGCGGTTCGTTTTGTTCTCAAAAATCTCCTTCAATGCCAGTACGGACAATGCGACCATAGATACTTCCGCGATTGTGAGCGTCATGGCCGGAACACGGAATTTATTATACAGCGGAAGATGATAGAAAAGGAAATTATTTACAATCTCAAAATTTTTCCCCCAGGCCATCACCACAGACAGTACGGTCGCACCCAGCAACCACCACTTTTCCGGCCCTCTCACAACGATAAGTCCCAGAACGAACAGGAAGCATACGATCGCACCGGCATAAGACGGCCCTCCGGTAAACGGCTGGTCGCCCCAGTACATCGGAGCCATTTTAGCGGCCTGAGCCGCCTGTCCCGCTCCATAACCGGCTTTTTTCAGAAAACGGTAATACTCGGAATTTTCTCCGACATCATAATGAGAACTCGCTCCATAAAAGTTGGGAATCAACAGGGTCATCGTTTCCCCCTTCCCATAGCTCCACATATAGGCGTAATCAATATCAAGCCCCGAACTTTCCTTCTTTTCTTCCGTATTTTGCTTGAGCACATTTCCGCCGCGCATCGTATCTTTGGCATAATCGGCGGTCGACAACAAGGTTCCTAATGCGGGTGCAATCGCAGTACATGCAACAATCACCAGTATACCGGAGGATATGAAATAGTCCTTCAGCGTTTTTTCTTTTATAGCATATCTGAGATATACGCCAGCTAAAATGAGAACCATTAACAGTAAATAGTATGATATTTGCTGATGTGACCAGTAGACATTCAGTCCGGTAAAAATAACCGTAGTGATGGCCCCCCACAAATATTTTTTTCGGTAACACAGGATGATTCCCCCCAATATAGGGGCCATTGTCGCCATGACTAACCCTTTATTGTAATGTCCGGCTTCAATGATAATTAAATTATAGGAAGTAAAGGCATAAGCAATGGCGCCGATCACACTTAGCCAGGGTTTGCAACCCAGTGAGAGCATGAATACATAAGCCCCTGCCAGATATAAAAAAAGAACAAAAATATTACCGTCAGGCCAAAGCGATATGAGGGCATAATAAATATTGTGGAATGTATTCATCATGGAAGGCATGAAGGTGTAGTTCGCCGGCATGCCGCTAAACATGGAGTTAGACCAGAAAGCATAATCCCCGGTTTCCGTATGATAATCTTTTAAATCTTTTCCCCAGCCGATCATATTGTTAAGATCGCCCTGAAAAAGTACTTTATTTTCCGTCACAATCGGATAAAAGTAAACGAGAGACAAGCCCACAAAAAGAACAATTGCCACGATGTGCGGTATAAATTTCTTCAATTT
>JAIRSF010000025.1 GCA_031255595.1 Tannerella sp. | reverse complement strand
AACGTTCTAAATTTTATCAAAATGAAAAAGAAAGTTTTATTATCCGGGCTGTTTGCCCTCGCACTCTTAGCAACCGCAGGTTACGGAATGAATCAAAAAGTGAAAAGTAATGCCAATCTAAGTGATTTGGCATTAGCGAATGTGGAAGCGCTGGCTAATAATGAATCTACTCCTGGTATTATTACATGCTATTCTACCTTGAGAGTAGAACCTAATGATCCTAATATATATGAACCAATATGGTCAATAACAAACTGTAACGGGTGTGTATCTGTAGGTTGTTTCGAATATAGAGACTCCGGCACCTGTAACAGCGGTGGATTTATTTTGATTTAACTAATTATCTAAACAGGGAGATGCCTGCTTTAATATAGTTAAACTATGAGGCAAGCATCTCCCCAATAATAATAATATAATTATGAAGACAAATAAACTGATTCTGTTTTTTGCCTTGCTTGGTTTTATGGCCTGCAAAAAAACCGTAATATCGGAGCCTGACCTTACGATTGTTACTGAATTCCCGATGAAAAAAGAAGTCAATGTTTCCGTTATAAAAACCGACTCGGTAATACTGGCGCCCGAAAAAATATTTATCCTGAATAACCGGATCTGGATCTATCAGGGGAAAAATAATAAAGTATTTGACGTTTTTGATTTATTGACAGGAAGACACCTCTATTCCACGGGAACAAAAGGGCAGGGACCGAACGATTTCATTTATCCCCTGGCCAATACAATAACCGTGGAAAGCGATGAATTTACTCTCCTTGATATAAATGTAATTAAAACCGTTCGGGTAGACACCCTCGGTCATACGGAGACGGTCGATGCGAAAAAGACGTTTGATTTATTACCTGTGAACGGATTCGTGAAATTGAACGACACTATTTTTTGTGCCTTTGCCGACTGTGCGACAGGTACTGTCGGTGATTATGAATACAGACAAAAAAATATATCAACGGATAATGAAAGTAAATTCAGCCCGTATCCCGAGTTTCTCAGTGACAGGAAATTTGAGGTAGAACAAAGATGCCAGATTTATTATAAATACCCGGTCGGTAATCCGCATAAAAATAAAATGGCCACATTCTATGGTTTTTTCAAGTTTTTTAGAATATATGATTACGATGGAATAATGGAAAAGCAGGTTTTTGTGAAGATCCCGCCATATTTGTCGGACAATGTTGATGATTGGAAAAAAAGAGAAGTGTACTACGGCCCTCCGTTTGCTACAAAAGATTACATTTACGCGCCCTGCGGAGCCGGGGAAATTCAAGTATGGGACTGGCAGGGAAAACCGATAATACAATACTCGCTTAACCGGAGATTTTATACCTTCACCGTTTCCGAACAGCATAAAAAAATATTTATGGTTTCAGCGGGAGAAGATGATTTGGATAAAATATATACATTTGATTTAGTGCACTTACCTTAGCCCGGCTCCACATTACGTCGTGTTAGACAGTTGAGACTGACAACTCTCATCCGGCGTAGGCTTTCCCGACATCAAAAAACAATTAATAAAAGGATGACACGTTATAACAGTTAAAGTCATGATCAAATATCTCATACATCGTCCCATCTCCGTACTGGTGAGCTATGCGGCACTTTTCATACTGGGTATCATTGTCTATATGAACATCCCGGTATCCCTGCTGCCCCGCTCGGCGAAGGCTCTGCCTTCGTTGCAGGTAAAAGCAAGCCTCCCGGCTTGCCAACACAAGGCAAAGTCTTGTTTTTCTTCGACGTAGCGGGGGGAGCGAGGAACGAAGCAAGAAGCACGTTATTGCGAACCGCGAAGCAGTGAAGCAATCCGGCAAAATAATATAAACTGTTTTATAATTAGTATGTAGCATATATAATATACACAATCAATTATGAAGACCTCCTATTTTCCCATCTGTAAACGTAAATACATAAGATCTATTTCCTGCATCGGCATTGCTATTGTAATATTTGCGGCATGCGGCAGCCCGTCCCGTTTGGAACAGGCTCTGGATTTTGCAGGTGAAAACCGTATGGAATTAGAGAAAGTGCTGAAACACTATTCCTCCAACCCGGCCGACAGCCTGAAATACCGTGCCGCCCGCTTCCTGATAGAAAACATGCCCTATCACTACTCCTTTTCGAGCAAAGCTATCGACTCTTTCGTAGCGGAAGTACAACGGTATGCCTCGCAACACGAATATGCGGTTCATCAGCACAACCGCCACCACACAACCCAATCATTCGACGATACATTCCCCGCCATACCGTCGTCCCGGCACAATATCGTCATGGATTCGCACGTCATCACATCGGCTTTTTTGATCGATAATATCGAACAGGCATTCAAAGTCTGGCAGGAACAGCCTTGGGCCTCAGGCATCTCTTTCGATGACTTTTGCGAACAGATACTCCCCTACCGCGTATCGGACGAGCCTTTGCAGGATTGGAGGAGATTGTATTACGATTATTTCAAACCCGGACTGGATTCGATTTGCGGCAATACCGCAGACCTGACAACCGCCGGAAAAGCCGTATATGACTTGATTTACAACAACCGGCGATGGATATTCGACAATTCGGTTACAAGCAAATACACCGGAGCCGAAACACTGTTCCATACCCGTTTGGGCGATTGCCGGCTCATGGCTAATTATGCCGTTTATGCGTTCCGCGCTTTGGGAATACCTTGCGGTATCGATATGATACTCCAAAACCCGGATATGATGTACAAACAACATTACTGGAACTACATGAAAGACAATTCGGGGAAAACCATCCGCTTCGAAATCCATCAGATGGCGCCGGAAACAGACGGACCGATGAACCGGAAAACAGGAAAAATATACCGGTCGTTTTTCGGGTTACACCCCGGTTTACTGCATGAAAAGTTTCACACGGCACTGCCGCCGCCCCTTAATGAAAGATTGATTATGGACGTTACGGACGAATATTATCCGGGAGTGACACTCCCTAAAGATATATGGAAAGACAGGAAACGCTATCTATATCTGGGCGTATTCAACAATTCGGCGTGGATACCCGTTGCCTGTATCGACACAAAGGACAGAAAGCATATTTTCGAATATATGGAACCGGAAATTGCATACCGGCCGCTCTGCTACACGGATGGGATAGTACGTGAATCGGGATTTCCCGTGATATTGTCCCCCGGAGGAAGCATCCGTATACTCGAACCGGATACCGTCCATCGCCGGCGGCTGGAATTGGGGCGTAAATATCCTTTTCCCGGATGGTACGTTACGGAAAAGCACCGTTCCGCCGGAGGCCGGTTTGAAGTAGCAAACGACAGCCTTTTCCGTAACCCCACCGTCA
>JAIRSF010000021.1 GCA_031255595.1 Tannerella sp. | reverse complement strand
GTATCCTGATTGAATCTGTTGCGTGAAAACCTCCGTTCGAGTGTTTCTCTATATGAGTCGGAATCGTCAACAATCATAATATTGATTGTCTGGTTAACATTATACATATTTTATTTTTTAAAATTATCAAGAATTGATAAGTCGTTGAATAAAAGACTTTAAGCAAGAATTTTCAGCAATAGAGGTAACGATTTGGCAACCGTGCCTATTTCTGTGTTTTACGCTGTATTTCCTCAAATAATTCACTGCAAATATCAGTCTTTTTATTCTACTTTCCTAGTGGTGGAAATATTTTTAATCTTCTGACTTATCCCGTTTCCCTTCAATACGTTTAATTTCTTTATCAAAGTCCGATTCAAATAGGCGGTCCTGGATAGGGCGATATTTTTCAAATTCATTTTCAGCATGTTGTTTGGCAAGAGCTGCGGTAATTTTGCCTGCATTCTGCAATAAATCTCTTCCATTTGCCTGTAAGATTAAATCCAAGTGCTTTGCCCAATCAGACATGGAGAGAGGAATATGCCGTTTTGCGTATTCTTCGGCAAAATCCAAGTAACCGTTGACAATACGCCCAAGAGATTCTAATTCTGTTTCGGAGAGATAATTTTTGGCTATTGTCACATCTGTTTTTATAATTTTTCCGCTTGGACTTTTCTCCCAAGAAGTCAATCCCATGTTTTCTTTATGATGGTCGGCTCGTGTGTAAATCAATTCGGCAGCGGTATGTTTATGCACCGCATAGTGCATTTTGTTTTGGACCTTCGCAAAAAACTCTTTTGTTGTGAACGATTCCGGATTGTAATCCATTGCAGTAGCATATATATCGGTAATTTTCTGATAAAATCGCCGCTCTGACAGACGAATTTCTCGGATTTCTTCCAAAAGCCGTTCAAAATAATCGTCATCAAGAAAAGCACCGTTTTCCATTCTTTTTCGGTCTATGATATATCCCCGCAATGTAAAATCGCGCAAAATCGCTGTTGCCCATTGCCGAAATGCCGTTGCTCGCTTGGAATTTACACGATAGCCAACAGCAATAATCAAATCCAAATTATAATGTTTTATCGTTCTGCAAACCTCGCGACTACCTTCTTGTTGAACTACCG
Source organism: Tannerella sp. (assembly GCA_031255595.1). Taxonomy (GTDB): domain Bacteria; phylum Bacteroidota; class Bacteroidia; order Bacteroidales; family Tannerellaceae; genus Tannerella. The sequence continues at coordinate 4,468 of JAIRSF010000021.1, read as the reverse complement.
AGAAATCCTCGGTAGTTGAAACTTCATTTAATTCGCCCTCGGCATAGATGTTTTTAAGATGCAAACCGATGTTATCAGTTGAGGTATCGAATAGTAATCCTATATTTTTTTGCGACAACCAAATGGTACCGTCCTGCACACGCACTTCCACGCCATCGCCTTTCGATTGATAGGCAAAAGTTAAAAATTCGGCGGTACTATTGCGGATTTGCAGTTCTCTTTTCTTAGCCATACTCTAATTTTCCTCCCTATAATAAACTTTGTAGAACTTCCCTTTTTTATCCTCACCTTGCTCTATCTTCAATCTGTTCAGTTCCATTTGTCAAATCCTTGATGTATTCTGCAAAAGTATTGATTTAGTTCGGATTTTCTAAATATTTTCTATAGTTTTAATTGTCAACAATAAGCGGCTAACTTCAAAGCCGCTTCAACTGACGAAAGTTATCCTCGGGCAATCGATTATTCCCGTAGCTGCCGCCATTCAGAACGGCATGGCAGCATGAGCGGGAAATAATCGAAGTTGGACGGGAGATAACTTTTGGCATATCTGCATATATGCCTGTTTGGATATTTTCTTATTTTAAAACATCCTGCTTTTCTACCTTATTTTTATTAAAGATGACCGGTTTGGGCTTGACGAGCAAAACGGATATCTGGTCGAAGACGTCGCGCGCCGTCGTAATGGTTGAATCGACGGGGAGGACGCGGTTGAGACCGTCTTCCCAGAGCGACATGGCTGCAATTTCGGGAATATACGTTGCGCCTTCCGTCGCCCGAAGTTCCGTCCGGTAGAGGATCGCCGGCTGACCGCAGGAATATTCGTCTTCCTGCAGCGTTTCACGATTGAACTGCCGGTAAAAATCGTTGTAGTCGCCCGCCAGGTTCATTTCCATCCATAAAATCCATTCCGAGCCGGGCTTCACCTCCGCTCTGATACGGAAATATTCGTCTTTAGGTGTTGCGCCCGACACAGCAACCTCGTCGCCGTCTTTCACCCGGATGGCTTTGCCTCCGCGAAAAATGTCGTGCCAGCGGGGCAGGGCAACCGGTACGTCGGCTTTTCCTTCCCAGTCGCCCCGGCTGACGCGGTAGGTGACAAACACTGTTTGACATTCGCCCGTTTCCGCGTTTTCCAGCCAGATGGCAAACTGGGGCGGTTCTGCATAGACGGAGAGGTAGATAGCCTCCCGGTTGATATGAACGTTGACTTCTACCTGTACCCGGTTATTCGTACGTTTGACGATCCACCACGCTATGCCGCCGGCTATTAGCGCCGGCACAACCAGAAAAATGATTGTTTTTTTTAGATTTAGTACTTTTCGCATTAATTATATCTGTCCGTAAAATTCATAACTCATATCCCGCCCTGTACGACCTTTTGTCCAGCGCTTCCGCCTCCGGGTTGCCCACGATGGCGCCGCTCTGGGGATCGATCCCGATCAGTCGCTTTCCCGAACGGTACGACAAGTTCGCCAGGTTGATCATCGCGGCGCTCAGGACGCCCTGTTCGATCGGCGCATTAGGCGTTTTCCGCGAGCGGATACAATCGATGAAATTGCGGTGATGCGCCTCGTCGGGGAAATAGCCCGTCGCCTGCGCCAACAGTTTCCAGTCCCGCCCGAACACCTGCCATCCGCCGCCATGCCGGCCGAGAAACATCACGCCCTCGGTTCCATAAATCTCAATCCGCGTGGCATTGTTGCGCCATTCGGGAAATTTGTCGCTGAAACGCACCTCTTGCGGTGTTTTATACATATAATTACCATACTGCGACGATTCTAAGCTGATCGGGTACGTCCCCATGTCGAAGACGACGGTCTGGTTGTCGGGTATGTCGCGTTTGTCATCGAAAATAACCCGTCCGCCGGCGCAGAACACCGCGTTCGGCAACAGCGGGTCGCCCAGCGCCAAGCGCGCCAGGTCGATGATGTGCGACGCATCGCCCGACATCGCCGCACCACCCGAATAAGCCCACCAGTCCGACCACGCTTTGTGGCGCGACACATTGTAAGGCACCTGTTCGGCAGGTCCCAGCCAGCGATCCCAGTCCAGCCCTTCCGGCGTCGGACTGTCCGGCTTCGGAATCCATTCGCGCGTTCCGGGCAACATACAATAGGCCTTTACGGTGACGATCGCACCCAGCCGGCCGGAAGCGATGTACTCCCGCGCCGAGAGGGCGTAATCCGCACTACGGTTTTGCGTGCCGCACTGGATAATCCGTTTGTACTGCGCAGCCGTTTCGATCATTTTCCGGCCTTCTTCTCCCGTAAGGCATACATTCTTTTCGACGTACACATCCTTGCCGGCCCGGCATGCTTGGAGCGTCGCCGGCGCATGCCAATGTTCGGGCGTCGTGATGACGACGGCGTCTATATCCTTATCGTCGAAAACTCTCCGCATGTCGGCTTCCCGTTTGGGGTCGTAGCCCTGCAGTTTGCCCAATTCGCTGATCACGCTGCCGCCGCGTTCGTTGTCTACGTCGCAGACGTATTTGACCTCGACCCCTTCGGTACACTGTTTCATGCCGAGGATTACTTGCGTTCCGCGGCCACCTGCACCGATAAGGGCAAGGACGATCTTATCGTTAGCGTTCCGGGTGATCATACTTTTTCAGGAATAACGTAGCCTTCTCTGTAACTTCCCCGTATCAGGACGTTTGCCTGTTCATTGTTCGTGAACTGTTCCGTCTGCGGATCGAACAGAAGTTGTTTGTTTCCAACCCGGTAGGCGATGTTCCCGAGATGCACGAGCGTTGCACTGCGGTGGCACTCTTCCACTTCGCCGTTAGGCGCCTTGCGCGAACGAAGACATTCAATGAAGTTAAGCTGATGCTCCTTGTCGGGGAAAACACCGCCGTCTTCCGCCACGATCTCATTGTTGGGGCCTAACACCTGCCATCCGCCGCCATGCCGGCCGAGGTACATCAATCCTTCGGTACCGTAGATTTCGGTGCGCGTAGCATTGTTGCGCCAGTTCGGGAAACGCGTCTTGTCCATGCGGATATCGCCCGGCGTTTTGGTCATATAGTTGGTGGCATAAGCATTGTCGCAGCTCAGCGTAAATTCGCCGAAATCGTAGACGATCGACTGAAATTCGGGTGTTTCGCGCGTTCCGCCGAAGATGTGGTTGCCTCCCCAGCCGTAGATGGACTTGGGATGCGGCGGATCGCCGATAACGAGGCGGCAAAGATCCATCACGTGCGAAGCGTCGTCGGCCAGTCCGCCGCCGCTGTACGCCCAATAACTGAGCCATCCGCCGCGGCCGTCTTCGTCGACGATCGACGGGCTGAACGGACGCATGGGCGCCGGCCCCAGCCATTTGTCCCAATCGAGCCATGCCGGTACGGGCGTTTCGGGCGCTTCGTTCCATTTGCCGCCGCCGAGCATGTTGTAACATTTTACGGTGACGATCTTACCCAGCTTGCCGCTACGGATGTATTCGCGGGCGGAGAAGCCGTACGGTGCGCTCCGGTTCTGGAATCCGACCTGTACGATACGTTTGTATTTCCGGGCGGCTTCGACCATTTTGCGGCCTTCCCATATATTTATGGAAGGATTTTTTTCCACGTACACGTCTTTGCCGGCTTGGCAGGCCCAGATCGTGGCTAATGTGTGCCAGTGTTCCGGCGTGGAAACCCATACGGCATCGACGTCTTTGTCGTCGAAAATCTCTTTCATGTTATCCGTATGTCCCGGGCGGTATCCCAGTTCCTTTTCGATGCTGTTGACGGCTTTTGCCAGCTTGGTGCTGTTCACGTCGCACACCGTCTTGACAACCACGTTTTCGTTGATCTTACAGCAATTGATGATGCATCCCATTCCGCGGCCGCCTGTGCCGACAATGGCAAGGACGATCCGGTCGTTGGCTCCTACACACGACTGGGTACCGAAGATCGTGTTCGCCCCCAGTCCGATGCTCGCGGAGGCCAATAAGCCCTGTTTGATAAAATTTCGTCTGTTCATAATATAAAATTTCGTTAGTTCGTAAATTGAGTAGTACTTATTTTTTCTGATAGATAATCGAACATCTTGAACATCAGGTTGCGGAAATCCTCCATCAAATCTTCCAGTGCGACGGTCAACGTATTGATCCGTTTCATCCAAGTGTGGTAAGCTTTGCAGCCTTTGTTTTTGCAACCGCCATCCGACCGGTCGACCGGCCATACAGCATCTTTTTCCAAAAGCAGGGCGGAGTTGTCGGTTTTCGCCTCTTTAAAACTATTCTCCTCTTTATGTTCGGGATAAACGTCATCATATTCCATACTCTGCTGCATAGAAATGCGCAAAGGCGACGTTTCCTTTATCTTTTTAGTCGTTGCCGGCCCTGTCCACAATAACCATAACGGCACGAGTGCCATCATATATTTTCCGATAAATTTTTTTTTCATTTTCTCTCCTATTCAAACCTTTCAATGGTGTCATTTCTTTGTATTAATGCGTAAACTCACGATACCCGGACACCTCTGTGT
>JAIRSF010000009.1 GCA_031255595.1 Tannerella sp. | reverse complement strand
GCCGCCTTGTCGATCTTCCGGGCGGCTTTGCCTTTGGAGGTGATCGGGCTTACCTGTATGTTCACCGCATCCAGCCGCGAAGCCATCTCTACACGTTCCGACAGTTGATCTTTTTCTTTCGACAGGCGGGCCGCCCGGGATGAGGCCTGTTGATATTTCTGCGTAACCTGGCGGTTTTCGTCCTTCAACTGTTGATTTTCGGTAATCAGAGAATCGATCTGTACCACATAGTTCCGCATGATTTTACGAAGCGACTCCAATTCTTTTTTCAGTTCATTAATACGGCGTACGTTTGTAGATTTTACCGTCCGCAGTTCCTCCTGAAGGCGTTGAACCTTCTCCCGTTCCGTTGTCAGCAAAGCGATCAGTGAATCGTTTCCTACGCTGAATTTATAACCTTCATATTGAAGTGACAGTTGCGTTAATTCTTCATACTCATCGGAAAGGCTTTCTTTCTCAAGGGCGAACATTTCGGACATCTCCTTCATCTGCTGGTTCTGATACCACAGATAGTAGCCTCCCACACCTATTAACAAAACAAGCAGGATAATACCCATTATCCACCATGTTTTACGATTTACAGCTTTTTCCTCTTCATCCATATAGTTTTTATTAACAGTGAATTAATATACGGCCATTAGCACAATATTATACAAATCCGGCACAAATATAGTGCAAGCCGAGCGCAATGCAAAATGAAAGCTTGCTTTTATTTTGTATTGCCGAGACGCAGCCTATATTCATTTCACATAAATATAGTGCAAGCCGAGCGCAATGCAAAGCTTGCTTTTATTTTGTATTGCCGAGGCGCCGCCTATATTCATTTCACATAAATATAGTGCAAGCCGAGCGCAATGTAAAGCTTGCTTTTATTTTGTATTGCCGAGGCGCAGCCTATATTCATTTCATATAAATATGTATTTCCTCTCCATAAATTTTGCCGGACATTCGGATATGTTTGTGTATAATTGAAGATTTTATGCTAACTTTGCATCTCATTTAACGTTTTTACTATATGCACGAGAAAATAATTATCCTTGATTTCGGTTCGCAGACGACACAATTAATCGCTCGCAGAATCAGAGAGTTAAGCACCTATTGCGAAATTGTCCCCTATAATAAATTCCCGGAAAAAGACCCAACGGTCAAAGGCGTTATACTCTCAGGAAGCCCTTACTCCGTAAACGATACGAATGCGTTCAAAACAGACCTGTCGGATATACGCAAAAGATACCCCGTACTTGGGATCTGTTACGGAGCGCAATATCTTGCCTATTCGTCGGGGGGAACCGTCGCTTCCGCCGGTTCACGCGAATACGGACGCGCCCATTTATCGAAACTTGACGACAGCGATTCGCTGTTTAAAAACATCAAAGCCGGAACACAAGTCTGGATGTCGCATGGCGACACGATCACCCGGCTACCGGATTCATTCCGCACCCTGGCAAGCACAGACGATGTGGAAGCGGCAGGTTTCAAAATCGCAGATGAGCCGACATGGGGTGTGCAGTTCCATCCGGAAGTCTACCATACCGAAGACGGCCTGAAAATATTAGACAATTTTCTGACGATCTGCGGCTGTGCAAAAGACTGGACGCCGGCTTCCTTTATCGAATCGACCGTTGCCGGACTGAAAAAGCAACTGGGCAACGACAAGGTCATACTGGCGTTATCGGGAGGCGTTGATTCCTCAGTAACGGCTGTGTTACTGAACAGGGCAATCGGTAAGAACCTGACCTGTATTTTTGTCGATCATGGGCTGCTGCGCAAAAACGAATTTGAAAACGTCCTGAAAGCATACGAAAACATGGGGCTGAATGTGATCGGGGTAAATGCACGCGAAAAATTCTACCGCGAACTGGCCGGCGTTACCGATCCCGAACAAAAACGGAAAATTATCGGAAAAGGCTTCATTGACGTTTTTGATGAAGAAGCGCATAAGCTGAAAGACATCAAATGGCTCGGCCAGGGCACGATTTACCCGGATGTCATCGAATCTCTGTCCATAACCGGCACCGTCATTAAAAGTCACCACAACGTAGGAGGCCTACCCGAAAAGATGAACCTGAAGCTCGTTGAACCTTTGTGCCTTCTTTTCAAAGACGAAGTGCGCCGCATAGGCAACGAGTTAGGCATGGCGTCCGAGCTGATCACACGTCACCCTTTTCCGGGCCCGGGACTCGGCATCCGTATACTCGGCGATATCACACCGGAAAAAATCCGCATCCTGCAGGACGCGGACGACATCTACATCTCCATGCTGCGTGAATGGAACCTGTACGACAAAGTATGGCAAGCCGGCGCGATCCTGTTGCCCATACGTTCCGTCGGCGTGATGGGCGACGAGCGAACGTACGAAAATACGATCGCATTACGTGCCGTAACGTCTACAGACGCCATGACGGCAGACTGGGCGCAGTTACCGTACGAATTTCTGGCCAAAGCATCCAACGAAATCATCAACAAGGTAAAAGGCGTAAACCGCGTCGTGTACGACATCAGCTCCAAACCACCCGCAACTATCGA
>JAIRSF010000008.1 GCA_031255595.1 Tannerella sp. | reverse complement strand
TGCGCGAAAGAGCTTATGCAGGTACGGGACTTGCACACCCGCAGGTTACGATGGATTCGCAGAGCGCCCTACGTACAATTCTCCGTACCGAACGCTTCATTGAACTTGCCTGGGAAGGCCATCGGTATGCCGACCTGATTCGTTGGAGGCTGGCGGAAAAAGTTTACAATCGCCCCAGTTATTTCCTGCGTCGCGCATGGTCGGGCTCTGCTTCGTGGGATGGAAACGAGGCAAATATCTCCACAGAATATCGTCAGTTGATTCAAAACTGGAAAGATGGAAATTATCCGATCGGAGGCATACCGGAGATTGACGAGAACGGTATTGCCGATCTTCGCTTTATGGCCGAAAATGGCTATATCGTTGTGGCGACCGAACGCAAATTCGATGCCGAACGCGACTATCTGTGGCCCATACCTGACGCCGACCGTATGATTAACAAAAACATCGACCAAAATCCAAAATGGTAACACCTTTATAAATAACAGAGTAATAAGCCCGATGAAAATATTGGGCTTATTATTCTGCGACCGGGCAATATATATTGGAAAAAACATACGATTGGCGGCTGTTTGGTTTGAAAGTCTTACAAAAATATTACCTTTGTCTTTTCAGTCTTTTCACCCGGAAATAAATGACTGCCGGGCCATTATAAATGAAACAAACATGAAAAACATTTTTCTGTTAATTTTTTTGATCTTTTATGCAGGACAGATTCCCGCCCAGAGCTATATCGAATGGAACAGTCCTGAGATAAACGGAGTTAATCGTATAGAGGCGCATGCTGCTTATTTTGCTTATCCGGATCGGGAATCGGCGCTTTCAGGTGACAAAACGAAGAGCGGAAATTACCTTTCACTCAATGGCATGTGGAAGTTTAACCGGGTGCAGGATCAGAATAAGAGGCCGGTAAATTTTTACCGGACGGATTTTGAGGATGCACATTGGGTCGATTTTCCGGTGCCCGGCATCTGGGAACGAAACGGGTATGGCGATGCGGTGTATATAAGCAATGCATATCCCTGGGCAAATCAGGTTGAACTCAATCCGCCCCATGTGGAGGTAAAAAATAATGCAGTAGGCTCTTACCGGCGAACCGTCCATATTCCGTCCGAATGGCAGGGACGCCAGATTTATTTTTCGTTGGGCGCGGTTACTTCGAATGTGTATCTTTGGGTAAACGGACGGTTTGCAGGGTATAGTGAAGATAGCCGTATAGCGGCAGAATTTGACATCACACCTTATGTGACTTGCGGTAAGGATAATCTTTTTGCCATGCAGGTGTATCGCTGGTGCGACGGGAGCTGGCTGGAAGATCAGGATATGTGGCGGACTTCCGGAATCAGCCGCGATGTGATTTTGTATACGCGCAACCGGCAACATATAAAAGATATCTTCATTACACCCGATCTGGTGAATCATTATCAGGACGGGATACTTGATATAAAGGCAGACGTGAACAGGAAAAACGGATGGGTACTGGCCGGCGAGTTGCTGGACGCCGAAGGACGTCCGGCGGTCGAATCATTCCGAATGAAAGCCGACGCCAATGGAAAAATTCATCATCAGCTAAAAGTAATTTCCCCCCAAAAATGGAGTGCCGAAGAACCGAATCTTTATACGCTGTTGCTTAGTCTGATCGATGCAAAAGGCAACGTGCTTGAAGTAATTCCGCAGCAGGTCGGTTTTCGGAAAATCGAAATCCGCGACCGCCGGCTTTGGATAAACGGCAAAGCCATATTGATAAAAGGAGTGAACCGCCACGAAGCCGACCCGCAAACAGGTTATTATGTAACGCGCGAACGGATGGAAGAAGACATACGGCTTATGAAAGAATTGAATATCAATGCCGTTCGCATGAGTCATTATCCCAATGATCCCTATTTCTATGAGCTGTGCGACAGGTATGGCCTGTATGTGGTAAGCGAGGCAAATATTGAAACACATGGTATGGGATTCAAAGAGCGTACGCTGGCAAAAGATCCGCAATTCGAAAAAGCACATTCGGAACGAAATGAACGTATGGTGAAAACCTTTAAAAACCATCCTTCGGTCATTATCTGGTCATTAGGCAACGAAGCCGGCAACGGTCTCAATTTTGAAAAAGCATATAACCTGATTAAGGCGTACGATACAAGCCGGCCTATACAATATGAACAGGCAAAACAGGCATGGAATACCGATCTGGTCGTGCCGATGTACGCACATCCGGACGACGTCGAGGCTTATGCCAAAGGCGATGATCCGCGTCCGTATCTTCTTTGTGAATACGCCCATGCAATGGGCAATTCGATGGGTAATTTCAAAGAATATTGGGATCTGTTCCGTAAATATCCCTGTTTGCAAGGCGGATTTATCTGGGATTTTTTCGATACGGGTTTTCGGGAATATGATGCGGACGGCAACATGTATTTTACTTATGGAGGTGACTATGGCCGTTATCACCCTACAAAACAGAATTTTAACAGCAATGGAGTATTGACGCCCGACCGCTTGTATCATCCGCATACGTATGAAGTGCGTAAAATATATCAATCCATATGGGTTACACCCGTCGATTTGTACAAAGGCGTTGTTGAGGTGTATAATGAAAATTTCTTTACCAACCTCTCAGACTGTTACCTCGAATGGCAACTTTTATGCGACGGAGCGGCTTTCCGTAGCGGCGTGGTTCCCCACCTTACCGTCGCACCGCAACAGAAAGCGCAGATCCGGCTTGATTATACGGAATCCGACATTCCTGCAAAAGGCGAAATATTACTGAACCTGTCCTTCAAACTTTCCCATGCCAAGCAGATGCTTCAGGCCGGCCATCGTTCGGCTTATGAGCAATTATCGCTTCGCCCGTATGATTTTGGTGAAACCGGATCCGCCGGTGTGCGACCTAAACCGGAACTTTATGAAGACCTCGTTCATTATGAGATAAAAAGCGAACATTCAACCGTAATGATCGGGAAAAAAACGGGCCGGCTGGAATATCTGATCGTAAAAGGAAAAGAATTGATTGGTAAGGAACATCCGTTGAAAGCGAACTTCTGGCGCGCCCCGACCGATAATGACTACGGAGCAATGCTACACCGGAAACTGAGGCGCTGGCATGATCCGGAACTGGAGTTAACGAGCATCTCTGCCTTTTACGAAGGAAATGAGGTGATCGTCACGGCAAACATTAAATTGAAAGAACTGTATGCTTCACTTTCGATGCGCTATGCAATAGACTACGCGGGAAATATTCGCATAAGCGAATCTTTGGATGTAGACGAAACGCGTGAAGATATGCCTTCGCTTTTCCGCTTCGGTATGCAAACAGCCCTTCCCGGTGAGTTTTCTCAAATCGAATATTACGGACGCGGACCATGGGAGAATTATATCGACCGCAACCAATCGGCAGACATCGGCCTTTACCGTCAGTCGGTCGGCGAGCAGTTTCATCCCTATATCCGCCCGCAGGAAACGGGAACAAAAACGGACGTCCGCTGGTGGAAACTTACGAATATCGACGGTCTTGGTATCCGGATGACGGCGCCTGCCGCTTTCTCGGTTTCTTCTTTGCCCTGTTTTCAGGAAGATCTGGATGGCGGCGCCGGAACGGTGCCGGAGCAAAAACATGGAGGTCTGACGCCTATGCGCGATCGGGTCACGCTTTCAGTCGATCATCGTCAAATGGGAGTGGGAGGAATTAATACATGGGGCGCCTTGCCGTTAGCGAAATACCGCCTCCCTTACAAAGATTACAAATTTGAATTTACGATTTCACCTCTATGGAAAAAGTAACTGCGAATAAAAATAATAATAACCGGAGTGACGATCGTACGAAAACTCTTTTTAAGATAACCGTAGCGGACGGCCTGTCAGCGACTTCCGGGCCATGTAACTGATGCAAAAGAGAAAATGATATAACTAACCATTCAAAAAAAAACTATGAAATTACGAGTTCCATTATTGTTTTTACTGTACTTAATTGCCGGACAGGCGATTGCTGCCGATTTGTTTGTGGAAGCGGAAGGATTTGCAAATAAAGGGGGCTGGGTGGTCGATCAGCAGTTTATGAACCGGATGGGTTCGCCTTATCTGATGGCGCACGGATTGGGAATGCCGGTGCAAGACGCCGTAACGGAAGTGACGCTTCCCGAACCGGGTATCTATTATGTCTATGTGCGAACCTATAACTGGACATCGCCATGGACGGACAAAGCCGGTCCCGGCAAGTTTCGCCTCTCTGTCGACGGAAAAAAATGTGCAAACATATTAGGCCATACCGGTTCGGAATGGATGTGGCAGGAAGCCGGCAAGGTGAATATAAAAAAAACAAACGTTCAGGTTGTCCTGCAGGATCTGACCGGCTTCAACGGACGTTGTGATGCAATTTATTTCACAACGGAAAAAGGTGAAATGCCTCCCGCTTCCGTAAAAGACCTGGAGGCTTTCCGTCGCAAAGCATTGAATCTGCCGGACATTGCGCCTTCGGCAGGCGCTTACGACCTGGTGGTGACCGGCGGAGGGATCGCCGGGATGTGCGCAGCAATCTCCGCGGCACGCCTCGGATGCAAAGTCGCTTTGATAAATGACCGCCCGATTTTGGGTGGGAACAACAGTTCCGAAATTCGTGTGCACCTGGCCGGAAGAATAGAAGCCGGGCCGTACAAGGAGCTGGGAAACCTGTTGAAAGAATTTGCGCCGGAACGTGGCGGAAATGCGCAACCGGCCGATTATTATGAAGATGAAAAGAAAGAGCGGGCGATTGCGAATGAAAAAAACATCACCTTGTTTGCCAATCACCGGGCCATCGCCGTTCAAATGGATGGAAAAAAAATTACATCCATTATTATTAAACACATCGAAACAGGAGAAGAAAAAAAATTGAGCGCCCCTTTGTTCACAGACTGTACAGGCGATGGAACCATCGGTTATCTGGCCGGCGCCGATTTTCGAATGGGACGGGAAGGACGAGATGAATTTTACGAAAGCACAGCGCCCGAACAACCGGATAAAATGACAATGGGCTCCTCCGTACAGTGGTATTCGGTCGACAACAACAAACCGGCGGCTTTTCCCTCGTTCGAATACGGTGTCACATTTACGGAAGAAAGTTGTGAAAAGGAAACGATGGGTGAGTGGACTTGGGAAACAGGAATGTTTTTAGACCAGGTCGATGATTTTGAACAGATTCGCGACTATGGCATGTTGGTGGTTTTTTCAAACTGGAGCTTCCTGAAAAATCGACTGAAAGAGAACCGGACTTATAAAAATCTTCGATTAGACTGGGTGGCTTATATCGCCGGAAAACGCGAATCCCGCCGCTTATTGGGCGATTATATTGCCAAAGAAGAAGACCTGACCAAACACATGGTGCAGGAAGATGGAACAGCTACTGCCACACGGGCAATTGATCTGCATTATCCCGACCCGGAAAATACAAAATATTTCGCAGGAGCCGAGTTTAAAGCCATTGCCGAATTTATCCGGATTTACGGATATCCGATCCCTTACCGTTGCCTGTATTCACGCAACATTGAAAATCTGTTCATGGCCGGACGCAATATCAGCGTGACACATGTAGCTTTGGGGGCGGTTCGTGTGATGCGTACGACCGCTATGATGGGCGAAGTGGTAGGTATGGCCGCCTCCATCTGTAAAAAACACGACGTCAATCCACGAGATGTATATCACGACCATTTAGAGGAACTGAAATCCCTGATGCGCGAAGGCGTCGGTAAAAAAGGGCTTCCCAACAACCAACGATACAACGAAGGAGGAACACTCTCCGAAAAACCGGTTGTAAAATAGCCTGCTTCGGATGGTAATGAGAAAAACGGATATTACATTTACGACATGAAAAAAATTATATTAGCGGTTGTTTTACTTTTAGGGAGCTTGTTTCGGTGTGTCTGTGCCGAACAAGATCCGGAGAGACTACGGAGAACGTTTGAACAGTTGCAGTTACCCGGAGTAACTATAACTGAAATAGAAGTGATCGCTGATGGTTCTTTTATTCCGTCCGGCTCACTGTCCGGTTATTCGGGCCTTCCGCCGTTTGTGCGGGTTGCTGTGACTGCCGGGCCGTCTGCCGATTCGAATATCCGGATTGAAGTATGGTTACCGACCGAAAAATGGAATGGCCGCTTTATGGGTACCGGTACCGGAGGAGGTGCCGGGAATATTAACTTCGGATCGTTACAGGCCGGACTTCGACGGGGATTTGCCGTAGCAAATACCGACATGGGAACTTCTCCCGGAGCAAATGCCATGACCGGCCATCCCGATAGATGGGAAGACTTCGGATACAGGGCGACCCATGAAATGACGGTGATCGGTAAGGCTTTGACCGAAGTTTATTATAAGCAAGCTCCCGGGTATTCTTATTTCATAGGATGTTCCACCGGCGGACAGCAGGCGTTGATGGAGGCTCAACGTTTCCCGGAAGATTACGACGGGATCATAGCCGGCGCCCCGGCCAATAACCGGACACATCTGCATACCGGATTCCTCTGGATACATAAAGTAACGAATGAAGAGCCGGGGTGTACGTTTTCCGATGAAGAACTGCGAATGATAACGAATGCCGTCCTGAAAGAAAATGCCGGTAAAGACGGAGGGGCTCCACAGGATCACTTTTTAACGGATCCACGGATTGCCTCCTTCAACTTCGATCTTCTGACAGGAAGATTAACATCCAAACAGATTGAAACATTGAAAAAAATCTATACAGGCCCGCTCAACCCGGTTACCGGAGAAAGAATCTACACCCCTTATCCTTTAGGCAGTGAGATTGGAGGAAGCGGTATCGATTATCAGCAAAAAGAAAACGGCGCGCGTGATTTGTTTTACCAGTTCTATTGGATATGGGGAGATAACTTCGATTTCCGGCAGTTTGATTTCGATAAAGATATGGATAAGATGGACGAAGTATTGGCGCCTCACCTGAATGCCAACGATCCGGATCTGACTCCGTTTCAGGGAAAAGGGGGAAGATTGTTGATGTACACCGGAACAAATGATGCCATTGTGCCTTATCAGGATGCTTTACATTATTATGAAAGAGTAACGGAAAAAACAGGAGGACTGGAAAAAACACAGGATTTCTTTCGTTACTTCATTATTCCCGGCATGGCGCATTGCGGAGGAGGACCCGGACTGAATGAATGTGGACAAACCGGCGCCATGAATACGCCCCAGGATGATGAACACGACATGGTAACTGCTTTGATTTCCTGGGTAGAAAAGGGCAAAGCGCCGGAAAAATTCATCGTTACCGGTTTTCACAACAGGGATCCGGAAAAAGGTATTCGTATGCAGCGCCCTGTATTTCCTTATCCCGCTTTCCCTAAATATAAAGGAGGTGATCCGAATCTTCCATCCAGCTATGAAGCGGATATTCATGAAAGAGGTAATGTTTGGTTTCCTGCCGAAAGGTATTTGATGAAATAAACATAACGAATGTTTTGCTCATGCAAATTGCCGCTCACCGGCCCTGAAAGCCGGTTTGACCTGTCGGAAGCAGACCTGCTTCGCGGGATATCCATACGCAAAGACTCTACCCTCTTATCATTATTTCGACTATTTTATATTTTTTTATGCCAAAAAATTATGTTGAAGAACATAATTGCATTATCTTTGCATCGTGTTTTTCATGGTATTAGATTTAAGGTTAACAATGAAGATTGTGGTTGTCGTGAGACAACCATTCTTTTTTTATATAAGTCACTGATTGATAATCCCATA
>JAIRSF010000003.1 GCA_031255595.1 Tannerella sp. | reverse complement strand
TATTTTATTTATGAAAAGTTTTTTTGGTTTATTCTCTGCAATGGTATTTCCAATCTTAATATCGTGTGGAGAAAGTACAAGTCGTGTGCCGGTGAAAGCGTATAATGAAGGAATCAATATCATTCCCGCTCCGCAGAGCTTAGTGCAGCATGAGGGTGTGTTTCGTGTGGATGCAGGGACGGTTTTCTATGCCGCTAATGCCGGGGCGGAAACGGTCGCCTCTTTTTTTGCGTCTAAAATGAGGGCTTCTACCGGGTATCCGGTCAGTGTGAGCGATAACGATCCTTTGAAAAATGTGATTTCGCTTTTGATTGATGAAACGTTTGACGGGGGCGATGAAGGGTATAGCCTGAATGTGACCTCCTCCGTCGTTACGGTTAAGGCCGGGAACCCGCAGGGATTGTTTTATGGTATGCAGTCTTTTCTGCAATTGTTGCCGGCGGAGATTGAAAGTTGTCAAACGGTTGAAAATATGGCGTGGGAAGCGCCTTGTGTTACGGTTAAGGATGAGCCGCGGTTCGGTTATCGCGGGGTGATGTTGGATCCATGCCGCCATTTTATGTCGGTGGAGGATGTAAAGAAACACCTGGATGTATTTTCCCTGTTTAAGATAAACCGTATGCATTGGCATTTGACGGACGACCAGGGCTGGCGTATCGAGATCAAGCAGTATCCGAAGCTGACGGAAACAGGCGCTAAACGGATTGAAGGGGAAGGTTACGAATATGGCGGGTTCTATACGCAGGAAGAGGTGAAGGATATCGTCAGGTATGCGTCGGAACGTTTTATTACGATCATACCCGAAATCGAAATACCGGGTCATGAGATGGCGGCGATCGCCGCTTATCCCGAATTGTCTTGCCGGGAGGATTCGTTGCCTCCTCGTGTGATCTGGGGCGTTGAAGATATCGTGTTGTGCGCAGGCAAAGAGCGTACGTTTGAGTTTTTTGAAAATGTGTTCAAGGAAGTGGTGGAGCTTTTCCCCAGCGAATATGTGCATATCGGCGGTGACGAATGTCCCAAGTCGGAATGGGCGAAATGTCCGTTGTGCCGGAAACGTATACGCGAAGAAGGCCTGACCGCAAAAGACGGCCATACGGCTGAAGAACGGCTACAGAGTTATTTTGTGCAACGCATGGAAAAGGTGCTGGCGCGGTATGGGAAGAAAATAATCGGCTGGGACGAGATTCTGGAGGGTGGCCTGGCCCCGACGGCTACGGTCATGTCCTGGCGCGGTGAACAGGGCGGTATCGCCGCTGCAAGCATGGAGCACGACGTGATTATGACGCCGCAGAACGATGGTATGTACCTGGATCGTTACGAGGGTGATTATAAGATCGATCCCGTAACGATTGGCGGAAATGCGACGATCGAAACCGTTTACCGGTATAATCCGACTCCGGATACGCTCGTGAAAGAGGGTAAAAGTCAATATATAAAGGGCGTGCAGTGCAATACGTGGTCTGAGTATATGTACACGAATGATTTGATGGAGTATCGCATATTTCCGCGTGTCCTGGCGCTGTCCGAAATAGCCTGGACACAGTTGGATAAGAAGGATTATAACGATTTTGAGCGCAGGCTTCATAATGCATGCGTTCGCTTGGACGCTTACGGTATAAACTATTACATTCCTCAGCCCGAGCAGCCCGGCGGTTCTTGCGACTATGTGGCATTTACGGATAAGGCGACGTTGGCGTTTACGACAAGCCGCCCTGTAAAAATCGTTTATACGACGGACGGAACGGAGCCGGCGCCCGAATCCGCTGTATATGACGCTCCGCTCGAATTTACCGAATCCGCTACGTTGAAGATCCGCTCGGTGTTGCTTTCCGGCAGAATGAGTCCGACGCGGGTTATTACGGTCGAGAAGCAGGTATATGCCCCGGCAGTGGAGGTGGCAGACCGAAAAGAGGGTTTGAAAATGAAGGTGACGGACGGTATGTATCTGAAAACTTCCGGAATTGCCGGGGATGTTGTATGGAAAGAATCCGTAATGAAAGACTTGCGTGAAATAACACGTGTCGTGAAAACGGACGAATCGATGCGCGGCGTCCGGCAGTATGCGGCCATGGCAACCGGATACGTCGATATCCGGGAAGACGGCGTATATTATGTTTCGTCGGAACTGGAGGAAGTCTGGATAGACGGAAAGCTGCTTATTAATAATGAAGGTGAAGTGAAGCGTTTTTCCCGTAGCGACCGCAGTGTGGCTTTGGCTAAAGGGTTACATGAGATAAAGGCCGTATTTTTAGGGCATATTATCGGCGGATGGCCTTCCAATTGGAATAACGGCAGTATAAGAATGAAGAAAGCCGGTGCGGATCGGTTTGAATCCGTCAAGCCGGAACAACTTTTTCACAAATAGCCGGTGCGGATGGATTTGCCTCCGTCGAACCGGTACATTTAATGGCTGAATATTTTCGGATAGTTATATGGAAATTATTATCATTTTAGGATTGATCGTATTGAACGGGATCTTATCGATGTCGGAAATCGCCCTTGTTTCGGCCCGGAAAGCGCGCCTGGAAATGTTGGCGAAGAAAGGGCGGAAATCGGCGCAAAAGGCATTGACGCTGGCAAAGGCGCCCGACCGCTTTCTTTCGACGATACAGATCGGTATTACAGGGATCGGTATCCTTACCGGTTTGTTTTCCGGCGAGGCTTTTGCCGGAGACCTGGCTGAGGTCTTGTCTGATATCGCGCCTCTGCAACCGTATGCGTATATGATATCCAAATTGATTATAGTGATTCTTGTAACTTATCTGACGCTTATACTGGGGGAACTGGTGCCGAAACGGATCGGTATGGGTTTTTCGGAGCAGGTGGCGATGCTTGTGGCCAAGCCGATGGATTTTTTGTCTAAGGTGGCGGCTCCTTTTGTATGGATCTTGTCGAAGAGTACGAAAGCCGTTGTGACGCTGATCGGACTGGGTGATGGCGGTCATAACAAAGTGACGGAGGAAGAGATCAAAGCCGTCGTTCATGAAGGATACGAGGGAGGCGAGGTGCAGGAGGTGGAACAGGATATAGTGGAACGTGTGTTTCATCTGGGCGACCGTACTGTGGGGAGTATTATGACGCACCGGAGCGACCTGGTATGGATCGACCTGTCGGACAGTGTGGAGAAAATACGTGAAAAGGTGAAGGCCAATCTTTTTAATACGTATCCGGTTGCATCCGGGAAATTTGATAATATGAAAGGCGTCGTTTTTCTGAAAGATTTATTCGGCCGGATCGATTCGCCGGATTTTTCGATCTCGAACATTCTGTGTCCGCCACAGTTCGTTCAGGAAAATATGAGTGTTTACAAGGCATTGGAACAGTTTCGCCAGGCTCGTGTGAAGTACGGTATGGTGACGGACGAGTTCGGCAGCGTGCAGGGGATTGTCACGCTGAAGGATATCATAGACGCCCTGATCGGCGAAGTGCATGAGGTGGATGAAAAACAGGAGATCGTGCAGCGTAAAGACGGTAGCTTGCTGGTAGACGGGCAGTATTCGTTTTACAGTTTCCTGGATTATTTCGATATGGCCTACTTATACGAAGATAATGATTATAATACCCTGAGCGGCCTGATCCTGGAAGAGTTGGAGCGGGTGCCTAAGACGGGAGATGCTTTTTCGTGGATGAATTTTGATTTTGAGGTAGTCGGTATGGACGGTGCACGTATAGATAAGGTATTAGTTAAAAAACGGTGTGAAGATAAATGATAAAAGCTATATTTTTAGATATCGACGGAACGATGGTGAGTTTTCAAACGCATCATATACCGGAGGATACAAAACAGGCTTTGCGTGAAGCCAAAAGTAAAGGAGTGAGGATTTTTGTGGCGACAGGCCGTCATTGTACGGATATAAAAGATCCGGGCGATCTTGAGTTTGACGGATATATTACGCTCAACGGGGCTTATTGTTTCATCGGGAAGCAGGTTATTTTTAAAAAGTGCATACCCCCCGAAGATTTGTCCGCTTTTATCCGCTACGGAGCGGAAACGGAACCGGTACCCTGTTTTTTTGTGGAGGCGGATCGTGTATCGGCGAATAGGGTGAACGAGTATGTGGCTCAAATGATGAAACTTGTTCAATTCGAACCGCGCCCGATTGTGTCGGCGCATGAGTTTTTGAACAGAGAAGTGTTCCAGTTGACGGCCTTTTTCCCGATAGAACGCGAACCGGAAATCATGAAGAACCTTCCGGGTTGCACCGCCACACGCTGGTATCCGACCTTTGCCGATATCGTAGCCCATGGCGTAGATAAGAG
>JAIRSF010000269.1 GCA_031255595.1 Tannerella sp. | reverse complement strand
AGGCAAAATAAAAGATAGGTAATCTTTTTCATAGATACTTTTTTTTTGTTTAACTTATGAATATTAATCACATTATTTGTGTTTATCCTATATTTTCCACCTCTCAATAAGAGGAGGTACACAGAACAATGTTAAATTGTAATATACTGATGTATTGCTTATTAATATAAAGAATATATTTTTGTATAATATTTAATGAAACATTTCATTAAACATGAAGTTTACTTAACAGGAATGCAAATGCTATTTCATATTAATAATCAAGTGGTTATCTTTATTTTGCAAAAATGATTTTCTGTTTTTGTGTAACATTACATTAAACATGTTGATAATTAATCGAATGCAATACATTTTTCTTTTTTTATAGTATAATGTAAAATATTTTTGCAAAATGTATTGTGCATAAAAAGAATTATTTGTAATTTTACGAACTTTTTAGAAGGCGCATTGCACCTCCTCTTATTGAGAGGTGGAAAATATAGGATAAACACAAATAATGTGATTAATATTCATAAGTTAAACAAAAAAAAAGTATCTATGAAAAAGATTACCTATCTTTTATTTTGCCTTGTATTAGGCATAGGTTTGGCAACGGCCCAGACTACGCGGATAACAGGGATTGTTATTTCCGCCGATGATGGTGAGCCGGTTATTGGAGCGACCGTTTTCGTTAAAGGTACAACAACAGGTACCGTAACGGAAGGCGACGGATCCTTTAGTTTGGATGTACCGGGTTCCGCAAAGACACTGGTCATTTCGTATGTAGGGATGGCAACGCAGGAAGTAGCTATTCAGCCCAACATGCAAGTGGTCTTACAGTCTGATACTCAAATTCTGGACGAAGTAATTGTCGTTGCCTACGGTACGGCCAAGCGATCTTCGTTCACCGGTTCGGCTGCAACCATCAACACCGAAAAACTGGTCGCCAGGCAGACCTCGAACATCTCGAACGCGCTGACCGGCCAAGTCGCCGGAGTGCAAACGACAAGCAGCTCCGGACGGCCCGGAGGAAGCTCTACCGTACGCATCCGCGGTATCGGCTCCATGTATGCGAGCAACACACCACTCTATGTGGTTGACGGAGTCCCCTACGACGGCGATCTAGCCGCACTCAACTCGTCCGACATTGAAAGCCTCACCGTACTGAAAGACGCCTCGGCCAACGCCCTCTACGGTGCTCGCGGAGCGAACGGCGTGATCCTGATCACTACCAAAAAAGGACGTAGCGGCGAAGCCAAAATCAATGTGAATGCCCGGTGGGGAGGTAACAAACCTATGCTGCCGCGCTACGACGTGATGACCGATCCCAACCTCTACATGGAAACGGCCTACAAAGCGCTCTACAACACCCAATACAACGGAAGCAATGCCGCGGAAGCCCACAAATATGTATTGGACAACATCTTCTCCCAGAACAACGGCGTGGGATATCAGGTCTATACCATCCCGAACGGCCAGGACATCTTCACCGGCGACGGGAAAATCAATCCGGCTACCACATTGGGCTATTCCGACGGTACCTACTATTATACGCCGGATAGCTGGTATGACGAGATCTTCGGCAAAGCGCACATGCGCCAGGAATATACCGTCGACATAAGTGGAGCTGTCGATAAATTCAACTATTACATATCGGGCGGATACTTAGACGATAAAGGAATTATGCCCGGATCCGGCTATCAACGTATCTCCACCCGGCTCAAAGGAGACTACCAGGTAAAGAAATGGTTGCAGCTCGGAGCAAACGTAGCCTATACGCACTACTTCCTGGAAAATCCCCGGGACCAGAGCGGCACGTCTTCCGGAAACATGTTCTATGTGGCCAACGGCATGGCGCCTGTTTATCCGCTGTATGCGAGAAACCCGGACGGCAGCATTATGATTGACAACAGGGGGTTTACCGTATATGACTTCGGCGACAAGACGAGTTCTAACTTCGTCCGTGCTTTCATGGCCATTGCAAACCCCATGTCACTGACAGCCCTGGACCAAAACACGTCGAGCGCAGACGACTTCAGCGGAAGATGGTTCGCTCACCTGGATATCTGGGACGGACTTAAATTGCAGGTCAACATCGGACACGATGTGACCAATACCCGCACAAAGACGATCTATAATGCTTATTACGGACAGTATGCCGCCGTCGGCGGTATAGCCTATGTCGGACACAACCGCTCAATACGCAGCAACCAGCAATATCTGCTCACGTATAATAAAACATTCAACGACGTCCATACGATTGATTTCCTGGGCGGATTTGAAAAATATGACTACAAATATGAATATGTACGCGCCAAGAAAGAAAAACTGTATAACCCGGAAGTATTGGAAGTAGACAATGCCATCATGAATCCACAGGCCTCGTCGTATACGGACAAATATGCCGTGCAGGGATTTTTATTCCGCGCACAGTATGAATATGAAGGGAAATATATCCTGAGCGGATCGTACCGCCGCGACGGATCTTCCCGTTTTCATGTAGACAACCGTTGGGGGAATTTCTGGAGCGTCGGCGGCGGATGGTTGCTCAACCAGGAAAACTTTATAAACGATATAGAATGGGTAAATATGCTGAAGTTCAAGATCAGTTACGGCCAGCAGGGGAATGACCGGCTGCTCTATTCCGACGCAACCAACAACTATTACCCCTATCAGGATCAATACGAATTGAGTAATAATAACGGCGAATATGCCACTACATTAATATATAAAGGCAATAAAGACATCACTTGGGAAACATCTCACAGTTTTAATACCGGATTCGACTTCGCACTGTTCAAAAACCGCCTGATGGGAACAGCCGAGTTTTTCACGCGCCAGACATCGGATATGTTATATCATAAACCCGTTCCTCCGTCGTTAGGATATGCCCGTGTCCCGGTGAATATCGGCTCGATGAGGAATACCGGCGTCGAAGTAGACCTGAACGGTCAAATCGTGAAGACCCGGCAACTCATGTGGTCGGCTTTCGTCAATGCCACTCATGTTAAAAATAAAATCATAGAACTGGACGCCTCTTTGAAAGGAGAATTAATTGACGGTACAAGAATTTATACGGAGGGCGAATCTATGTACAGAATGTATCTGCGCAATTATGCCGGTCCGGATCCCGAAACGGGAAAAACCTTGTACTACAAAGATATTGTGAACGAAAAAGGGGATGTGACGGAAGCCAAAGGCACAACCACAGACGATTGGGGCGATGCGTCCCGGTATGCAACAGGGGATATCCTGCCGAAAGTATACGGCGGATTCGGAACAACCGTCGAAGCTTACGGCTTTGACCTGTCCGTAGCTCTTGCCTATCAATTGGGCGGGAGAATGTTCGACGGCGCTTATCAAAGCTATATGCACCAGTTTAATTCGACAAAAGGGGCAAACTGGCATCACGACATCTTAAATGCTTGGACTCCCGAAAATAAAAATACGGATATACCGCGCCTGAACGCATTGGATACTTATACAAATTCAACATCCGACCGCTTCATGATCAGTTCGAATTATCTGACACTGCAAAACATAACCGCAGGTTATACATTGCCTAAGAAGTTTACCAGCAAGTTCGACATTGCATCTTTACGCCTGTATTTCGTCGCCGATAATGTGGCTATGCTGGCAGCCCGTAAAGGACTTGATCCCCGTCAGAGCTACACGTCCTCGAACGTATCTAATTACACAGCGATTCGTACGCTTTCCGGAGGTATACAGATTAGTTTCTAACAATTAATAAATACAATATGAAAGCTTTAAAAAACATAGCAATATTATTACTGTCGGTCGCCTTTTTCAACGGTTGCGATATAGATGCATATCCGGAAGGGGCGACAGTTACCGAAGATCAGAAGAGAGATATTATAGAAGGGACCCCCGGCCGATTGTCGGCAGATGTAAATGGCCTGTTCGCCGGAATGACCTTGTATGCAGCCATTTATGATTTTGCAGGCTCTACACGTCATAATGATTACGGCATACCCGCCATCTCCCATCTGCTGGATACAAGCGGAGAGGATATAATCGGAATAGACGGCGGTTATAACTGGTTCAGGGGATCTATGAAGTATACGGACCGCGAACCTACGAGTAATGAGACGTATCTGATCTGGTCTACGTTCTACAATTTGATAAAATCGGCCAACGATATTTTAAATACCGTTGAGGCCGAAACAACCGTTGATCTGCTGAAAAGATACCGCGGACAGGCTTACGCAACCCGTGCTTTCTGCTACCTGAATCTTGTGCAGATATTTCAGTTCACCTACGCCGGACATGAAAATGACCCCGCCGTCCCGATTGTAACGGAAAGTATGAGTGTGGAGAGTTTATCCGAAAATCCGCGCGCTTCCGTCAAAGAGGTATATGAATTGGTCATGAGCGATTTGGAGGAAGCGTTTAAGTTGTTGAGCGGATGGAAACGGGAGGCAAAGAATATGTATGACCAAAACGTGCTTTACGGCCTGAGGGCAAGAGCGAATTTGTTGATGCAGAACTGGCAGGCTGCCGCCGATGACGCACAAAAGGCTATGGACGGTTATCGCCCCTATACATTGGCGGAGGTGTCGAAACCTACACTTAATTCCGCTACATCTGATTCTTGGATCTGGGCTGTTTTGATTACAGAAGAAAACGACGTGGTGAAGAGTGGTATTATCAACTGGTCTTCTCATCTTTGCTCGCTGACCGGTAACGGGTATACTACGTTGGTTGCTGCCTGGAAAACGATCAACAATAAGCTTTGGGCAAAAATACCGGATACGGATATTCGTAAAAGCTGGTGGATAGACGAAGATATCAGTTCCAAATTGGTAGACGGACAAATTGTCGGAGGTGAGCCTATTGAGGATTATTTTGGTTGGCCGCCTTATGCGAATGTCAAATTCGGTCCCTATCAGGATATTCCCGACAATACGACCAATGCACAGGACTGGTGCCTGATGAGAGCAGAAGAAATGATCCTGATCCGTGCCGAAGGCTTGGCTATGAGCGGAAATATAGCGGCTGCAAAAACTGTGCTGGAAGACTTTATAAAGAATAACCGCGACCCGGACTACACCGTTACCGCTACTACTCCCGAAGCATTTCAGGACGAAGTATGGTTCCAGCGCCGTATCGAGTTGTGGGGTGAAGGATTCTCATTCCTCGATGTTCTGCGCCTGAAAAAACCGGTAGAAAGAATAGGAACGAATTTCCCGCCGGCCTGTTTGTACAATCTCCCGGCAGAAAGCGGAATATTCTTATACAGAATACCCGAAGCGGAAATTAATGTAAATGACGGAATCAGTGTAGACCAGAATAATCCCAGTTTCCCGATTCCGGTTCCATAGTCACAGGTTTAATTGATCGATAATATAATTAAGAGGATGTGTCGTCGGAAGACACATCCTCTTAATTATATTTTGCATACGGTTTACGATCTCAATTTTACCATGTGCCGCGTATCTCTGCGCCGGCATTATCATCGCAAATGCGGATTTCCGGTTAGCCGGCGGCTTTTACCGGTTCTTCTCCAGATGCTCCTGAATATCCCCGATGGAAGCATCTCTTAATATTACTTTTTTATTCTTGTCCAGCAGGTAAAGCGTCGGTATGGCTTTCAGGTCATATATTTCGTTGTTTTTTACGGTCAACGAACCGTCATACCCGTTTATCCATGCGGAAGGAATATCTTTCGTATGCTTATGCCATGCTTCTAAGTTTTCATCCGGATACACAGCCAGCACTTTCACGTTTCCCGATGATACACCGGAGGCGATAACCGTAGAATTTTTCAACATCTCCGTCGTACGACGGCACTCCGCACAATCCGGATTATAGAACATCAGCACGACATATTTCGCCGATATCCCATACAATGTGCCCGTTTTACCGGAAGCCAGGGTATAAGTGAAATTTTTCGCCCCGGTGCCCGGCCTGTTTCTGTACGCAAGTTCAAGCTGACGCCGCGGGCGTACTTTATATATATCCACCACCTTCGACGAGTTTACAATATGCTCAAGAAACGGTATATAATAATCATCGTTCCGCATCGGCGAATTAGCATCGTACAGGTAGTGTTCCGCTTTCGTGCAGAAATAACCGTACATTACGCTCTCCACTTCGGCGGAAGTCAATAGTTTGGCGACTCCTTCCGCAATCTTAACGGCAGAGGATGTTTGCGGGAATAAATTGATAAAATCCACAAAAGCCTGTTCGGTAATATCCGGAGCATGGCAATACATCGTATCCCTGAAGTTAAACTTATCCCAGTAATGGGTAACCATATAATCTATACGCTCCTGATAGGTAACCAGTATGACCGGCGGGACGACACGTTCAAATTTTTTGGGCATGGCAGGCACCGCCGGGGTTTCCTGCACCCTGTTTTCGGCTTTTTTTTCTTCTTTCCGGGACGAACATCCTGCGATTCCCGCTACAAATATCCAAAATAATAAAAATCTGTAATGCATCTTCATAGTAAAATATATTATTATCAATTTATTTGATCAACCATATAGCAGATATAAGGCCGGCGATCGCCAGAAAAATAATAACCGACCCGACAATCCGGTTCATCACCTTTAATCCCCTTATATTAAACCATCGCCGGAACAAAGCTACGATAAACGTAATGAAAAGCCACCAGGATATCGCACCGGCAAAAACTCCGATCAGGCCGGCAACCGTCACCCGGAAGGACTGTTCCGGCAATACAAACCCAAAACGCGTATACAGCCCTATGTATAGAAATACAATCAACACATTGCTGAATGTCAGAAGAAAGGCCGTCACAAAATCCTGAACCAATGTTTGCTTCCGATCCTGATTCCGCTGCAAACTTTTCACCGGATTATTCTGGAAAATGTAATAGCCGAAAATTGCAATCACTATACTTCCGAAAATCTGCAAAGGCCGCTGATGCGCCTCCACGAAATTAACCACAAGACCCAGAAACAAACTCGTTATGATCGCGTATACCAGATCGGAAAAGGCGGCGCCCACACCGGATATGAAACCGGACCAGCGGCCCTTGGCCAAAGTACGCTGAATACACAACATGCCGATAGGCCCCATAGGAGATGAGACTAACACACCGATAATCATTCCCGTATAAAACAACTCAAGCACTCCGCGTTACCTCTGTGTTCCTACAATTTTATATCCAATGCCTCCATCGCTTTCCCCGTTTTTTCGCGCGCTTCTTCGACCGAAGCGCCGCGAGCAAGCAATACTCCCATACGGCGATGCCCTCGCACCTCCGGCTTCCCGAAAAGGCGGATCTGAGTGTCGGGCTGTGCAAGAACGGCGTCCAGATTGCCGAACACAAGTTCCGACGAATCGCCTTCCACTACGATCGCACGCGAAGCCGACGGCCCGAGGAACGCGATATTGGGGATCGGCAATCCCAGCACAGCACGTACATGCAGGGCAAACTGCGACAAGTCCTGCGATATCATGGTAACCATTCCCGTATCATGAGGACGGGGCGATACTTCGCTGAATATCACATCGTTTCCGCAAACGAAAAGTTCAACGCCGAAGATACCCCTTCCGCCTAACGCATCCGTTATTTTACGGGCCATGTCGCGCGCTTTTTCTCTTGCGGCGGACGACATGGGCTGCGGTTGCCACGATTCGCGGTAATCACCGTCGATCTGAATATGCCCGACCGGTTCCAAAAATGAAGTCCCGCCAATATGCCGGACTGTCAGTTGCGTGATCTCATAATCAAAATTCACAAATCCTTCCACAATCACTTTCCCCGCACCGGCGCGCCCTCCTTCCTGCGCGTGACACCATGCTTTCCGAATATCCTCCTTCCGCCGTACGACACTCTGGCCATGCCCCGAAGAACTCATGACGGGTTTGACCACACAGGGCAGGCCGATTGCTTCGACCGCTTCCATAAATTCTGCTTCCGTCGTCGCAAAACGATAAGGAGAGGTGGGAAGGCCCAGCTCTTCGGCCGCCAGCCTGCGTATCCCCTCCCGGTTCATCGTCAGGAACGTAGCATGGGCCGTCGGTATGACATGATAACCTTCTTTTTCCAGTTCCATTAACGTTCCCGTTGCAATGGCTTCTACTTCGGGAATGATGTAATCGGGTTTTTCCTTTTCAATAATTTCACGCAGCTTCGTTCCGTCCAGCATCGACACAACATACGAACGGTGAGCGACCTGCATAGCCGGAGCATGGCCGTACTTATCCAAAGCGACCACCTCCACCCCGTATCGCTGCAGCTCGATGACCAACTCTTTGCCTAACTCCCCGGAGCCGCACAAAACAACCTTCCGGGCCGTCGGCGTAAATGGTGTTCCTATCTTTACCATAATTTTTAACTTAAATAAGAGTGCAAATTTAAGATTTAATCCGAACGGATGCAAATAAAAATGAGTAAACTCATTTTGTATTTCACTTAGCCTGCACTATCTTTGCAGGGCAAAGGCGGCATCCCGGTAAAAAATGAGCTTGCGGAATCTGTGTTTATATGCGTTCCGAAGCCGTTTTTAACCGTATTAGCGCGATGAACAAAGGACATTAATCAAAATATATATGATTCAGTTTTTCCAATCTTCTACAAAAACAGTACTGGCTGTCGAAACGGCGCAGGTATTTCATTCAAATGATATAGATAAATTAATTTGGTTGTTTAGCGGTGCAAAACCGGTTAAAGCAAAATCCGTAAAAGGTTGGTTTGTCGGGCCGCGGCGTGAAATGATTACTCCCTGGAGTACCAATGCGGTCGAGATCACCCAAAATATGGGCATAAAAGGCATCTTCCGCATAGAAGAGTACTTCTCCGTCGCCTCCGAAAAAGCGGCGTACGACCCTATGCTCCAACGTATATACGATGGCATAGACCAACAGGTTTTTACGGTCGACAAGCAACCGGATCCGATCGTCGAAATTGAAGATATTGCTTCATACAGCCAAAAAGAAGGGTTAGCGTTAAGTCATGACGAGGTCGAATACCTGAACGGTGTGGCCGGAAAACTGAAAAGAAAACTTACGGACAGCGAGGTATACGGCTTTGCCCAGGTCAATTCGGAGCATTGCCGGCATAAGATTTTCAACGGAACGTTTATCATCGACGGGAAAGAGATGGAAAGTTCCCTTTTTGCACTGATCAAAAAGACGTCGACGATCAATCCGAACAGGCTCATATCGGCCTATAAAGATAATGTAGCTTTTAACATAGGGCCGATGATCGAACAGTTTGCGCCGTTGTCCGGCGACAAACCCGACTATTATGCCGTAAAAAAAATACCCGCCGTATTATCCCTCAAAGCCGAAACGCATAATTTCCCGACAACCGTAGAGCCGTTCAACGGCGCAGCTACCGGAACGGGTGGCGAGATCCGCGACCGTCTTGGCGGCGGAAAGGCCTCCCTGCCGATCGCAGGGACAGCCGTCTACATGACATCGTATCCGCGTACGGAAGAAGAACGCCCATGGGAAAAAATTATGGATCCGCGCAAATGGTTATACCAGACGCCCGGACAAATTCTGATCAAAGCGTCAAACGGCGCATCTACTTTCGGCAATCATTTCGGGCAACCCCTCATCTGCGGCTCGCTCCTGACCTTCGAACATGCCGAGAATGACAAAAAGTTTGCGTACGACAAAGTGATTATGCTTGCCGGCGGCGTAGGGTTCGCCAATAAACGCGATGCACTGAAAGGCGAACCGAAACCGCATGAAAAAATCGTCATACTCGGAGGCGACAATTACCGGATCGGAATGGGTGGAGGCGCCGTTTCGTCGGTCGACACCGGGCAATATGCCGGCAGTATAGAACTGAATGCCGTTCAACGCGCGAATCCCGAAATGCAAAAACGGGCGGCCAACGTGATCCGAAGTATTGCCGAATCCGACCGTAATCCGATCATATCCATACACGATCATGGGGCGGGAGGACATCTCAACTGTCTTTCCGAACTGGTGGAAACGACCGGCGGTTATATCGACATGTCCGAACTGCCGGTGGGCGACCCGACTCTCTCGGCTAAAGAGATTATCGGAAACGAAAGCCAGGAACGCATGGGGCTGCTGATCAAAGAAAAGGATGTGGAGCGTGTCCGCCGTATCGCGGAACGCGAACGCTCTCCCATGTACGTCGTGGGTGAAACGACGGGTGATATGAAATTCGTTTTCGAACAAAAAGACGGGAAAAAACCGATCGACATAAAGCTCGAATATATGTTCGGAAAGCCGCCCCGTACGGTTATGGAAGATAAAACGGTGAAGGAAAAATATGCACCGGTAACTTATAAGGATTCCGAATTGCACGACTACCTCGAAAAGGTGCTTCAACTGGAGGCCGTAGCCTGTAAGGACTGGTTGACCAATAAGGTAGACCGCTCGGTAACGGGCAAGATCGCCCGTCAGCAATGCCAGGGAAAGTTGCAACTGCCGTTGAGCGACCTCGGTGCGGTAGCGCTCGATTATCGCGGGAAAGCAGGTATGGCGACCTCTATCGGACATGCGCCGCAGGTGGCGCTGATCGACCCGGCGGCAGGCTCCGTCATGTCGATAGCCGAAGCGCTGACCAATCTTGTATTCGCCCCGCTGACCGGACATATTCAGAGCGTTTCCCTGAGCGCCAACTGGATGTGGCCCTGCCGGAATGAAGGCGAAGACGCCCGGCTGTACAAGGCCGTAAAAGCCGCATCGGATTTTGCCTGCGAACTGGGTATCAACATCCCGACCGGTAAAGATTCTCTTTCCATGACACAAAAATACGGCAAAGACAAGGTGTTGTCCCCCGGTACCGTCATTATCTCCGCGGCAGGCGAAGTGAGTGATGTCAAAAAAATCGTTTCCCCGGTATTGGTGAACGACAAAAATACATACATATATCATATTGATTTCTCATTCGACAAAATGAAACTCGGAGGCTCCGCTTTTGCACAGGCTTTAGGCAAAATAAGCAATGAGGCTCCTACGGTGAAAGACGCCGCCTATTTCCTTGAAGCGTTCAATGCGGTACAGGCGGCGATTGACAAAGGACTCATCCTTGCCGGACACGACATCTCGGCAGGAGGTATGATTACGACCCTGCTGGAAATGTGCTTCGCCAACGTGGAAGGAGGATTGAATGTAAATCCGGATGCACTGGCGGAAAACGACCTGATAAAAATCCTATTCTCCGAGAATCCGGGTGTTGTCGTGCAAGTGAAAGAAAAGAAAGCTTTTGAAAAAGAGATGCAAGCGGCAGGGGTCGGATTTGCATGCATCGCCAAACCTACGGACGAGCGGCATATTCTGATCACAAAAAAGGATGTGCAGTATCATTTCGGTATCGACTACATGCGGGATATATGGTATAAATCATCCTATTTGTTGGATATGCATCAAAGCGGCAGCGAATGTGCGGGCAACCGGTTCGAGAACTATAAGATACAGCCGCTGGAGTATAAGTTTCATAAAGAGTTTAAAGGTACATTGAAGTCCTACGGGCTTTCTGCGAACCGCAAAAAGAGAAGCGGTGTCAAAGCGGCGGTATTAAGGGACAAAGGATCCCAGTGCGAACGCGAAACGGCTTATGCGCTTTATCTTGCGGGATTCGACGTGAAAGACGTCCATATGACAGACCTGGCGACAGGACGCGAAACGCTGGATGATATTCATTTTATCGTGTTCTGCGGAGGCTTTTCCAATTCCGACGTTTTAGGCTCCGCCAAAGGTTGGGCGGCCGGCGTTTTATATAACGAGAAGGCAAAACTTGCCATAGACCGCTTTTATAAGCGTAAAGATACGATAAGTATCGGTATATGTAACGGTTGCCAGTTAATGGCGGAACTGGAGCTTCTCCATCCGGATCATGAGAAAAAACATAAAATGGCCTACAACGATTCACACAAATTCGAATCTAACTTTGTGAGCTTGGAAATACCTAAAAACAAGTCCGTTATGTTCGGCTCGCTAAGCGGCACAAAACTCGGCGCCTGGGTGGCTCATGGGGAAGGAAAGTTTGATTTTCCGTACGAAGAAAAACGGTACAACATTGTCGCCAGATATAATTATGAGGGATATCCGGCGAATCCGAACGGATCGCCCTGGGCTACGGCAGGTATCTGCTCGGACGACGGACGCCATATCGCCATCATGCCGCACCCGGAAAGAGCCGTCTTTCCATGGCAATGCGGATACTATCCCGCGGAACGCAAAGATGACGAAGTTACTCCATGGATCGAAGCATTCGTGAATGCACGCAGATGGATTGAAAAAAACGCCTGATTTTCATCCGAAAGCCCGTAACAACATCATAAAAATCAGTGCCGGATATAAATTTTTAAGCTAAAATTGATGTTTTATAAAAAAAGCTCAAAATGATCTTTTCGTTTAATATAGGTTCATTAACTTTCCGTTTTGACCGAAAAAACGATCTGTAAATTATTGATTTAAAACAATATATACATGATATAGTTTGTGTGGTTTCGCGTTTATATCAAATTTTTATAAGTAATAATTAACAATTATGCACTTGTATTTTTACCTTTTTTATATAAATATTAAGTCAATTTCTACGTTCTTTGTTTTGTAAAATTAAGGAGAATTGTAAAAATGAAAAAGTCAATGATATGGATGCTTACAGGGGTAATGGCATTTGCCTTTATCGGCTTGTTGATTCTGCAAGTTCAATACATTGCAATCATATTTAAGACGGGTAATGAACAGTTTGAATTAATTGTACGGTTGTGTCTGGAAAACGTTTCCCGGGAGTTGGAACAGGAAGAATCACACAAGGCTCTCGAAAATTTAAGCGGTTCCGATTTTATGTACAAAAACCCGCCGGACCGGCAAAATATCAGCCAGATGATGCAAAGCATCCGGAAGCAAGTGATAACACAGGATTCAAGCGGAAAAATAAAAGGCGTCGAAGAGTTTGAAACATATCACTTCAGTCAGCAACATATTCAAAAGCCTCCGGAAAAAACGGCAAAATCAACCATTGTTGAAACATCGGAAAAATTACAGAGCGAAACCATGCACCGTTATTATCGCCAGAAAGAAATTCTGGACGAAGTTGCATTCCGGCTTGCACAGACGAACTACCTGACCCCGATTGAAAAACGGGTGGATTTCAAATTGCTGCAAAACACGATTAAGGCGAGCTTCGCAAACTACGGCCTGAATCTGCCTTTCGTCCTGATGGTCGTAAACAATAATGAACAGATTGCTTATCAAAGCGAATCGTTATTGAGGAATCCGAAAAGTTCGGAATTTATCACACAGGTCATTTTCCCGAACGACCCGCCGTCAAAATGGAATTATATGAAGCTTTATTTTCCTACGAAAGGAGATTATTTATCGGAGTCGGTTTCTTTCCTCGTACCGTCTATCATTTTTTCATTGATTTTGATGGTAACCTTCACCATTACGATTTTTACGATTTTCCGCCAGAAAAAACTGTCGGAAATGAAGAACGATTTTATCAACAATA
The DNA here is from genome assembly GCA_031255595.1 of Tannerella sp. Taxonomy (GTDB): domain Bacteria; phylum Bacteroidota; class Bacteroidia; order Bacteroidales; family Tannerellaceae; genus Tannerella. The sequence goes on along the minus strand of JAIRSF010000269.1, from coordinate 2,527 downwards.
TGACACACGAGCTTAAAACGCCCGTATCAACGATCTCCATCGCTGCGCAGATGATGAAAGATTCGGATATTTCCAAAAGTCCGGAAGTGTTTAAACATATATCCTCCGTCATAAGCGATGAAACGAAACGGCTTGGATTCTTAGTTGAGAAAGTGCTTCAGATGTCATTGTTTGAAAACCAGAAAGCAACGCTCAAACTGAAAGAACTGGATGTAAACGACCTGATTGCAGGTATTGCAAATACATTTAAAATAAAAGTAGAAAAGTCCGGCGGTACGATTGATATTGACCTGCAAGCGGAAAATTCCGCCATACTTGCGGACGAAATGCATATCACTAATATGCTTTTCAACCTTATGGACAATGCCGTAAAATACCGCCGCGAAGAAGTCCCGCTTTGCCTGATGGCGCGTACACGCAATGAAGGCGATAAAGTAATCATCTCTATAGAAGACAATGGAATAGGTATTAGAAAAGAAAACCTAAAAAAAGTGTTTGACCGTTTTTACCGCGTACCGACAGGAAATATACATAATGTCAAAGGGTTCGGACTCGGACTTGCCTACGTGCGCAAGGTCGCAGAAGACCATAAAGGTACCATACGGGCGGAAAACGGTCTTGGAAATATTGGAACAGCATTTATTATTACATTACCAACTATTAAAAACTAACAGTTATGGACGAACAGATGAAGATCTTCTTTTGTGAAGACGATGAAAATTTAGGAATGCTTTTAAGAGAATACTTACAAGCAAAAGGTTATGCGACGGATCTCTTTTCCGATGGAGAAGCCGGATATAAAGGCTTTGTGAAAGAGAAATACGACTTATGTGTTCTGGATGTTATGATGCCGAAAAAGGACGGTTTTACACTGGCTCAGGAGATTCGTTCCATCAATCCGGATATCCCCATTATCTTCCTTACGGCAAAAACAATGAAGGAAGATATCCTGGAAGGATTTAAAATCGGAGCGGACGATTATTTGACAAAACCGTTCAGTATGGAAGAATTGTTACTTCGTATTGAAGCGATCCTGCGCCGCGTCAAAGGTAAAAAGCTGAAAGAAGTGCCATTCTATAAGCTCGGAAACTTTACTTTCGATACACAAAAACAAACGTTATCGATCAGGGATAAAGTGACGAAACTGACGACAAAGGAATGTGAATTGCTAAGCCTGCTTTGTGCACATGTGAACGAAGTGCTTGAACGCAATTATGCATTAAAGACGATCTGGGTAGATGATAACTACTTCAACGCACGCAGTATGGACGTGTATATCACAAAACTTCGTAAACTGCTGAAAGACGACCCGAATATTGAAATCATCAATATCCACGGGAAAGGATACAAGCTGATTTCGCCGTCAGACGAATGATGCCCACCCGGGGCGGTTTTAACCGCAACATTTAAAAACAGAAACGGGAGCTGTCTCAACTGCGGGACAGCTCTTTTTTTCAAAATAATGTGGACAGGCTTTCCCCTTGTTCTTAACCGCGTCCGGAATGTGATTCCGGCAAATAACGGATTCGTTACAATATCATCCGGTAGTTTTTGAGTTCATTCCGGTAATCGCCCGTTTTTCCCTCCGTTACTTTATCCATCAAGGCCCAAAACCGTTCGCTGTGATTCAGTTCTACCGTATGGCATAATTCATGTAACAGGATATAGTCTACCAGATGCGCCGGCAATAACATGACGGACAAAGATAAATTTATATTCTTCCGGGAGGTGCAACTGCCCCAATGCGTACGGCTGTTATTGATTTTAACCGAAGCATACTTAAATCCATGCCCCTGCGCCAATATTGCCACCCGCGCGGGAAGTACACGTTTGGCCTCATACCTGAGCGCATGCTCCAACAGACCCCGTAAGATGCCCTGAACCTCTCTGTCCGAAAAATCGGTGTGGAGCGGACAGGATATATACAAAACGCCCTCCCTGATAACGGAATAAAAATTTTCGCGTTCACTTTTAATGATACGCAAATCGAATGTCAGGAAATGAAGTTCCGTACTTTCATCAAAGATTTCGTGTCCGGGCGACTTCTCCAACATCCGAAGCAGACGCTCGTGTTGTTGGTTCAGGAAATCCAACAACTCACATTCGCTCCCATAAACAGGCATAGTTGCATAAACCTGCCCCTTATCGACACGCAAAGAATAATTCCGCGCCCGCGGATTACGTTTCAAGAGAACGACACCAAGGTCGCCGCCGTCTATTTTTTTATATTCCATCCGGCAAATGTACATGAAATTCCCGAAATAGCTTCTTATGATAGCGCGTTTTCAGGTCATGGATCAGGTCTTTCGCGCCTTCGATTCCTACCGATACGCAAATCGGCGTATCGGTTATTCCTGTTTTTTCGCGTATTTCTTTTGCGATGGATGTTTTTTACAACCTTCTCTCCCTCAATACATTTTTTAAACGCTTTTGAATGCTTGTTGCAGATCGTCGATCAAATCATTCGTATCTTCCAATCCTATGGATAACCGGATGGTGTTGGGGGAGATGCCGGCATACGCCTGCT
>JAIRSF010000217.1 GCA_031255595.1 Tannerella sp. | reverse complement strand
TCTTTCTCTTTTTCCGTTAATTCGATCTCTTTATCATCGTCGTCACCGCATGACGCAAAACCGAATGTCGCCATGACGACCGCTAACGCTGAAATTTTTAAAAACTTTTTCATCACTTATATTTGTTAAATTTATAAATAAGATTGGACTATCTTGTGAAAAAACCGGCGTATGCAACGCCGAACGATACCGAGGGTTCATCGTTGTACCGGCTCTTATAGAAACGTTTCGAGTATTCCGCTTTTATAACGATTTCCCGGATGGGGAAATAATTAATGCCTGCGGCCATACGGTGTTTTCCGCACCAGCCGTAGTCCGAGATGCCGGGTTCTACTTTCGCCATGGAATCGTAGTATTCGTAACGGCCGAAAAGGTAAAGTTTCCGATTATCCCTTTTCCCTATATGGGCAAACAGGTTGTATCCGGCCTCTATCCCCGTCGCCACAGCGTCGGAAGCAACCGGCGTTTTGGGCGACGGCGAGCCGGATTGCAGGCTTTTGTTAAACCGCGTTATCTCTTCCGAATCATTCAGATGACCCCAGTCGAAGTGTCCCCGCGCAATTATATTATTACCGCTGTAATGGAAGTCAACGGATCCGATCGTTACCGCTCCCTTATAATCCTTATACCTCACATTTTTAGTCAGCGAATTGCTGAAACTGTGACCGTAGTAGCCGCTCAAACCTATCCGAAGCCCCTTTAGCGAATAATTATCCAGTCGAAAGGCCCCGGCATAAGCGTTTGCAATTTTAAATTCATACGGGCTTCCCGCTCCGCCGCTTATAAACCCTTCCGACCCGAACCGATCGGCGTCTAAGCCGGGCAGGAACTGCGCTTCGTAACGCCAGTTCTTCGTGCGTCCCCAGAGGCTTATGCCCGTTTCATGCCACGTGCAGGGAAAGATTGTGTTTTCGCCTTCGGGACGGTAGACGGTGAAAAATTCGGTCGGCATGTGATACTGATTTGTCAGTCCTACCGGGATGATGATGTGTCCCATACGGATGTTGAAGGCGCGGCCGAAACTTTTTTGTATCCAGAACTGTTCCAGTGCCACTTCCCCACCCCGTTCTATCTCGCTCTCATATTCACCCATTTCTTCCGCTTCAATCTCAACGGCGCTCTCCGTACCTCCATGTTCAAATTCGATCTCACTGCTGAAAGTCCAACCCTTGCCGAAGTCATACCCCACCAAAAAAACCACGTGCGGCAAATCAAACCGCCCATGGCTTTTCGCATCTTTATGACTTTCTGCGTTTGAATAACGCTGCCATTGATCACTGTAAAAATTCCGGGTATAGGCGGCTTCGCCGTATCCGCCCAGGGAAAGCCCCGAAATGGCCCTGGCAAAATTCATCATCCGCGCCAGATCTTCCGGCCTCTCCGGATTCTCCGGTTCATCCGGTTTTTCAAGATTATTAACCGAATTTTCACTCATCCGGTTTTCATGACCGGAAAAGCTTATCTCATGGGATGAAGTTGTGTTTTGCCATTCAGGGAGGCCGGAGCCGGTCTGCTGTTGTTTTAATTCTCCGCCGGAAGTTTTCCCATCACTCGCATTTGCGATGAAAACATTCGCGGAAAGCAGATAAGAGCAGAAGATGAATATCAGTCTTTTCATTATTATTTGCGCCTGTACGATTTTATCGGCGCAAAGGTAAAATGAGGCCCATCCGCCGGCAATCCCCAAAAGTTGGTATATTTCAACATCTACTAACCATTATTAGGGATTACCCGCATCCTTCTTTCCCGCCTTTACGCCGAACACAGGCGACAAGCTTCTTTACTCGCTCTGCGGTTCTTTCGGTTTGCGGTCGAAAAACGGATTTTTTGACGTCGCACTGACAGGTATCGCCATCACGCAATAACAATCGTCGCCGAGCATGCGCAAACGTTGGGCGGCAAAACCTGCGCTGAACATAACACGTGTATCCACCCTCAAATCGGAAGCTTTCGCACAAGCCGAACCGACTGCGATCCCCAGATCGACGATATTAAGCGCACAAGGCGTTTCTTCCGGCTTGGATTCGCAGGTATCGTAACCGCAATGCGCACAATTAAGGCCCTGTACTTTCCGGCGAGTGCCCAAAATCATGACAACATCCGATTGTAATATGTTATCCGAGTCACGAAGAAAAAACTTAAGCCCCCTCTCTGCCGAAACCTTCCGCATCTCATCAGACAACCGGAACAGATCGTCGCCCGTAACCAACGCCATTTCCATAATATCAAGCCCTTTCCCTTTCGGCGCCGTACGCGCCGCCGTCAACATCCGACGGGCAGCCTGTATAACAAGCTCTTTCCGTATATCACGTTCGTTTTGTATCATAATTATGAATGTTATGTAGCTATAATGTAAGTTGATTGTATCACAAAATTCGCATAAAATTTTTAATTATTAAAATTTAATCATCATATTTGCATCATTACGGACAAAAAAAATATTTTCATGGCGGAACAACTTATAATTCCACAAACCGGTAACAGGGAAGAAAAATACCGTTCCCTGATTCCTCAGATAGAAGCCCTGATCGGCAATGAGGCGGATCTGATTGCCGGTCTTGCCAATACGGCAGCGGCATTATATCAGACTTTCGGCTTCTTCTGGGCCGGATTTTATCTTGTTAAAGAAAGCGAACTTGTACTGGCTCCGTTTCAAGGCCCCGTTGCATGTACAAGAATAAAATACGGCAGGGGCGTTTGTGGCGCGGCATGGGAGTCGGCGCGAACAATCATGGTACCGGACGTCGAAAAATTTCCCGGACATATTGCATGTAACGCCGAATCCAAATCCGAGATCGTCGTTCCGCTTATATCGGACGGCACAGTCTTTGGAGTTCTCGATATCGACAGTAACCGGTTAAACGATTTTGACGAAACCGACCAAAAATATTTGGAGATTGTCTGCCGGATGATTGCAGGCATCCCCCGGCATTGATGAATAAATACGGCTAAAATGAAATATACAAGGATCAAAAATACGGAACATCCGCTTTTTAATCAGGCATGGAACCTTTATAAAAAATCTTTTCCGCCCGAAGAACGCCGGCAGCTTCGCACGCAAAAAAAGATGATGAATAACCCGTTATATCATTTTGAAATCATTACGGAGAAAGATAAGTTCATCGGACTAATCTTGTGGTGGAGATTCGAAAAGGTAATCTATATAGAACATCTGGCCACATCTCCCCGTTTACGCGGGAAAGGTTACGGCGTTCGCATACTTGAAAAATTCGTCCGGGATTCCGGTATTCCCCTGCTGCTCGAAGTGGAACATCCTACCGTCGAAATAAATAAACGCCGTATCGACTTTTACCGGCGTATCGGTTTTGTTCTTAACGAACATGCCTACAAACATCCGCCGTACAAAAAAGGCGGCGAATATGTTTCATTGATGCTGATGACATATCCGGTAGCCATAACGGAAAAAGAAAATAAACACTTTTGCGAAACATACCACCCGGTCATCCATGAATTTGTACTGAAAGACAAAGCAAAGGCCTCCCCCTGTCCGTAAGGGTCGCTTGCGGGAGTTGAATAATTGATACGCAAAAAAGCAAACGCACCGGAGGAGATGCCGGCCGTAAAGGTGGTTATGTTTCGCGCGGTAAAACCGGGAATATCGATTGAGCGCTTATTAATCTCGGAAACGGGTATTCGTCTAAAGCGGACAGAGGGATTTTTAAATACTTTTTCAGGGCTACATTTTCTATCTGTACGTCAACCCGGTAGAATGTTGCATGCAGGATCTGATGAGATAAAACATGCTTTACCCCATTCGCCGCGAGAGAAATGACGGGTTCTCCCGTTCCGCGAAATAATTCGTTGAACGCCTTTTCGCCCTTCAATTCCGCAAAATCCATGCATGCGGCCGTTTCAATTAACGGAAACTCATACAACCCTTCCCAGATATCTCTCCCCGCCCTGCGGTGCAAATACGTATACGAATCGCAGGTAACGAAAAAATAGTTCAGGTAGCGATCGCGGGTCTTTGTTTTATTTTGTTTTACCGGATATTGCTGCGGATTGCCGGAAGCATATCCCAAACAGCCGGCCGACAAAGGACACCGTTCGCAATCCGGGTTTTGAGGCGTGCATTGTAAAGCGCCGAATTCCATAATAGCCTGATTATGTACGCCGGCATGATTCGGAGGCATCAGCAGGGCAGCCAGTTCGCGATACTCTTTTTTCCCTTTTCCCGTATCCATAGGAGTAGCAACGGCAAACAGGCGTCCCAAAACGCGATACACATTGCCGTCGATCACCGGGTAAGGCCGGTTCCACACAAACGAAACAATCGCCGCCGCTGTGTATTCGCCTACGCCTTTCAAGGTCAGGATATCCTGATATTGTCCGGGAAAAATCCCCTGATAACGCAACATTATATCTTTCGCCGCTTCATGTAAATTCCGGGCGCGGGAATAATAACCTAAACCCTGCCAGTATTTCAAAACTTCCTGCTGTTCTGCTTCCGCCAGGCTCTTTACGTTCGGAAAACGGGAAACAAAGCGGTTATAATAACCCAGTCCCTGCACAATCCGCGTCTGCTGCAAAATGATTTCGGAAACCCAGATCAGGTAAGGGTCTTTCGTCCGACGCCATGGCAAATCCCGTTTATTCTCCCGATACCATTCCCGAATAATCCGGCTTTCTCCGTATACTTTATTTCGATGCAGCATATTTATCTTACTACCTTTTACCGCCTGGCGCCCTTAACCGCATGCGCCGTTTTTAGCTTTCCCGCTAACGCTTTTTTTAAATAACAGGATTCCTATTGCAGACAATACCAAGCCCAATATATCAAACCATAACGGTTGAAATTCAATCGATACGGCATCGCTTGTATTGAACCCTCTTACGGGTATAAAATCCCTATATCTCATGGTTATTGTAAATAATGCATTATTAAACAAATGTATATATATACTCAACCATATCGAATTTGCTTTTATGCAAACCCAGGCGGCAAATAATCCGACAATAAACCCGCCGAAAAATTGCCAGGGGTTCAAATGAATGATCCCGAAAAGAAGTGCACTTACCAGAATTGCTTTTTGAGGGGTGTAATTTCTGTTAAAACCGTCTAAAACCAACCCTCTGAAAAATAATTCTTCAGTAAATGCCGGTACGATCGCCGCTGTAATTAATACTGCAATAAAGGCCTGTTCCGTCACTAATGATTCAAACAGGTTTTTAAACATTTCAGGCATCGGAAGAAGATAGTTTAAGATATTATCAAGTTCCGATATTACAATAACAAAGCCAAGCATAAATATCACTATTGAAATCCACGAAAACAGCGGGACTTTGTTGAATTTGAATATTTCGTTGAATTTTCTTTTCGATTTTTTAAATCCGATAAATAAAACGATGCCGAACGCGACAATATTGCATAAAGCGTTTAAGGTGCCGATAAACGATAAAATATCAATTTGCAAAACGGTTGCTAACATTCGTAAAACAAGTATTACTATGCCCAATCCGACCTGAATGCCCAAAAATAAAAGGCACAAAATAATCGAATCCTTCATGTTGGGATAAGCCCTACCATTCATTTCACCTGCAAACTTTTCATTGTCAGGGTAGTTTGCCGGCATTTCGTTTTT
>JAIRSF010000213.1 GCA_031255595.1 Tannerella sp. | reverse complement strand
TTTTCCCGGCATGGATACGCGCCCAGCAATCCATAAAACTCAACCAGGGCCAGACGGCGCCGTTGTGATAGGTCGCAGGAGCATATCCGAAGCTTGCCGGATAATAGGGATAGGTTTCGCATATACCGTAGTCCGTCAGGCTCTTTTCGTTTAATGAGGCGATAATGCTCAATGCCCTCTCGCGGGGGACGACGTCAAACAAAATTCCGATCGTCTGATCCTGCAACAGTTTGTCGTTTACGCTCCCGTCTTTCCATATCTGGCAATAGTAACGACCGTTCCAAAGCCCGCCTTCTTCCACCGGTTTATTGATAAATCCGAATCCTTTTTCATAAGCGGCTTCGTATTTCCGGCGACTGTCTTCATCGCTACATTCCTTGCTCAGGAAGATCATTTGCCGGAGCGCCGACAGATAGGTCAAACCGGAAAAAGGCGAATACATACGCCCTTCCACTCCTCCTACATCTTTCCAATCTCCCCAGAAAGAAACCTGTACCGGCAGTCCGTTTCCGTTCGTATCACGCGAGAGAAGCCAGTCCGTCGCCGCCTTTAAAGAAGGCCAGTACGCAAGTAATTCTTTCTTGTTATGATACATCTGATAAAAACGGGCGACCCGCAGAACGAAAAACGCATTGATATCCAGGTCATCTTCCCGTTCGATCAGCGGGAGGATCGTTGTCGGGATCTTGCCGGACGGCTGTTGCGCGGCGATACTTTCCTCGATCATCTTTTTTTCCAGGTCTTTGAACAATACCAGGTGTATCCAGGACGTCCAGTAACTATCGCGCTGGTTTAATTCGCGGTATCCCATTGTCAGCACTTCATCTTCTTTCGTGCATTTGGTCAGTGAAATGCCCGGTATCATATACCAGCGCAGGTATGTGTCCAGCTCTTTGTCGCCGGTTTCCGGGATCGCTTCGCTGAACAACCGGTTTTTTTCTTTCAGTACCGACCAGAGGTTATACGTATAATTTGTAACCTCCTCGATATTATCAAAGCGGTTTACGGTCGTCCAGTCCTTGTCGAAAAAAGTCAGCAGGACGCGTATTTTCTTTTGTTGCGCAGGTTGCAGGGTGACCGTTATCCCCAGTTCCCCGTTTTCCCATGTTGTTTCCGCATCACTCGTCAGTTGAAACGCCTCGTTCACAATGCCCGAATAACCCGGAGATTTACACAACCGCGCCTGATTGACCAGCGGTTGATCCGGTTTTATTTTTATCATAAACTCCTCATGACCGGTAGGATTCAGGCAGTTTATTTCGAGTAAAAGAGTGGGAAGCGACGATGTTTCCGGGTCATTGATACCCAGCGGACAGAAAGATACCGTCCGAATCTCCGCCGATATGACAGGGGACTGCCGGTACAGGCCTTCCACAAAAGGAAAGGTGCGTTCCACCTGTTTTTCGCCGAACAGGGAAAACGGGTGCCGTTCGTTTCCTTTTTCAACATAGCACACAACGGCGCCTTTGTCCGACAGCCAGCTACCTAACCGCCCCGAATTTTGTAATATATGCCCGAAAAAATCGCCGTTTTCCGAAACATTCACCGTCAGGGCAAAGTTTGCAAGGGGATAGCCGTCTATAATTTTCGAACTCTCCGTAATACTATAACCTCTTATTCCCATGGATAAGAACACAACAAGTAATGTATAAAACCTTATAATTCTCATGATTTTATTAATAATTTGTAATTTTGATTCATAATTGAACATCGTTTTCCGCCGGCAAAGGGATAAAATTTTATTGAAACGCCTGCACGATTGACCCGACAAAAGCATTTATTTATGTTTTTTTAAGACTCGGCGCCGAACGCAGGCCGCGTAAAAATAATTTTGCCGAAAACCTTATTTTTTTCAAATAATAAACTACATTTGCACTGTTATTATTGCAAAGTTTCCTTAACAGGATCCGAAAAAAGAACCACAACCAAGTAAAACATATATGATATGAAACAGATGCGACAAACACTTACATGTATCCTTGCTTTTCTTTACCTTTTCATTGCCTGTAAAGAACAGGCGCCGCTTGCGTCCATTGAGAAAGGATTCCGGGAAATCCCCGACAGTATCCGAACCGGATGCTACTGGTACTGGCTATCGGACAACATCTCGAAAGAAGGTGTTATCAAAGACCTTCATGCTATGAAAAAAGCCGGTATAACCCGGACATACATCGGCAATATCGGGCTTGATAACATTCCATACGGGACGGTACGCATATTCACGCCCGAATGGTGGGAAGCCATCCATACCGCCCTGAAAACCGCGACCGAACTGGACATTGAGATCGGCATGTTCAACAGTCCGGGTTGGAGCCAGTCCGGCGGGCCATGGGTGAAGCCCGAACAGGCTATGCGCTACTTAGCCGCTACCGACCGGCAGGTGAAAGGGCCGCAAACCGTATCGGTTTCTTTTCCGGAAACACCGGACAATATCCAGTTGGTACGTGTAATCGCCTATCCCATAAAAACGGGCGCCTACGCCAAATCGTTCAACATCAGGCAGGCAGGCGGCGCCCAGGAAACGATCCTCATGCCGGTCGACGGCAATCAAACCATCCGAAGCCTGCAATTATCCACGCAGGACTACTTCCATACCACAGCCGAACTGCAGGCAAAAGACGGAGAGGGATATAAAACCATCCGCCGGTTCGAGATAGACCGCACCAATTACCAGCTCAACGTCGGTTTCGACCCCTATGCCCCGATTGCCGTTTCGCTGCCGGAAACGAAGGCGTCCGAGTTCCGGCTGCTGTTAGGCAAACCGCTCTCCCGTTACGGCACGCCCAGTGCCACCGTCACCTTATCTTCCGAACCCGTTACGGAACGTTACCCCGAACAGTCGCTGGCAAAAATGTTTCAGCGCCCGTTGCCGTACTGGCACGTGTATATGTGGGAAAAACAGGACTGGTACGACCGGGCGTCCGAATATACGATTCCGCAAGACCAGGTAACAGACATCACCGCTTTCCTTTCGAAAGACGGCGTGTTGAAATGGGACGTCCCGGACGGCACCTGGAATATTTCGCTACTGGAAATGAAAACGACCGGCGTGACCAACGCGCCGGCTACCCCCGACGCCACAGGGCTGGAGGTCGACAAGATGAGCCGGAAGCACGTAGCGGCGCATTTCGACGCCTTTATGGGTGAGATCCTGCGCCGCGTGCCGGAAGCCGACCGAAAATCGCTGAAAGTGGCCGTTCAGGACAGTTACGAAACGGGCGGGCAAAACTGGACGGACGATATGTTTGAACGCTTCAAGGAAACGTACGGATACGACGCCCTGCCTTACCTCCCTACCCTGCAAGGAAAAGTTGTCGGGAACGAAGACATATCCTCCCGTTTTCTTTGGGACTTGCGCCGCCTGGTTGCCGACCGGGTGGCATACGACTATGTCGGGGGATTGGCGGAAATGTGCCACCAACATGGTTTGACTACCTGGCTCGAAAACTACGG
>JAIRSF010000200.1 GCA_031255595.1 Tannerella sp. | reverse complement strand
ATGCTTATTAAATGGAACCGAGCATTTAATGGATAGATCGTTGTCAGGTTATCAACGATTTAAATTTTCAAGATGGATTTCCGGCTTAAGAACTTTTTCTGTTCTTAAGCCGGATTAATTTGTGTAAATAATTGGGAGAGGGCATGCTTTTGCACCTTCCACAGAGCGGAACAAGCCCGATATTTTCTGCTTTACTTTGAACGTTCTCACACCTCTTTCCGCATTGTTGTCAGGAGGAACATCGTGTTGATAAAGGAATTGGAACAGAGAGGGATTGTCAAATGATTTTGCTTATATCCGGTGTCATTTTCCGGTCGGAAATCTGTTCTTGTCGTTGAGCCGGATAGCCTATAGGCGTGATTGCAACCGGTATGATATGCTCAGGCAGGTTAAATAACTGCCGGCACAGATTTGTGTCGAAATTACACACCCAACAGGTTCCCAGACCTTTTTCCGTTGCTGCCAGGATGAGATGTTCCATGGCTATGGCTACATCTATGTCGCAATGGTCTTTGCCATCGGAACTGCGCTTCCAGGATTGGGTCGTGTCACCGAGGGCCATGATATAAAGGGGAGCGGAGGTGAACCATTTCCTGCTATAGCATTGATGCAGTAACGATTTTTTTTCAGGGGATCGCACTATGATAAATTTCCATGGTTGATAATTGACTGCGGATGGCGCCAAACGCGCACATTCCAATAGATAATCTACCTTTTCCTGTTCTACTTCGTCCGGAAGATATTGTCGTATGGAACGCCTTTGAGAGATCAGAGTCAGCAAGTTCATAATAGCTGGATTTATAGTGTTATTCCGATGTTTTTTTTAATACTAATGATTCGCCGTCCCATTCGGCATAAGAGAAATGTCGCATCCAGTCGCCTGTAATGAGTAAGCGGGACTGGGGCGTCAGCGCTTTATCCATCAGCACATGCAGGTGCCCGAACATAAAAAAATCAATCTCCGGGTGTGTCCGCAGGTAAGATGCGGCAAATTCTTCCAGCGCTTTGGCATTACGCGCCTGTATTTCTTTTAGCCTCCCGGTCGAGAACACACTTTTGCGGCTACTCAGCGACCAGCCGCGGGCAAACACGAAAGTCCAGCGGGGGTGAATGGTTGCATACAGGAACTGGCAAAGGCGGTTTCGGAAAACATACTGTATGATGCGGTATTTCAGAGGGCGGTAACCTACTTCGTCACCATGCCCCAGAAAAAAGTTTTTACCCAACAGATTGACGGTTATCGGTTCGCGATGAATAATCGCTCCGACCTCACCGGGAAGGTAGTCAAACATCCATATATCGTGATTGCCGGTAAACAGGTGTATTTCGATACCGAGGTCGGACAGTTCCGCCAGTTTGCCGAGGAAACGTACATGCCCGCGCGGCACCACATACTTGTATTCGTACCAGTAATCAAACACATCCCCAAGGAAATAGACGGCGGCGGCATCTTTTTTTATGTCGTCAAGCCATCGCACAAGTTTTTTTTCCACCTCTGCCGGGTTCTCAAGATAGCGGTTACCCAGGTGGATATCGGATGCAAAATATATTTTCCCGGAAGACATCACACAGTATCGGTTTATTGTTTACAGCAGACCCAGTTCAAGTTTGGCGTCCTCCGTCATCATCTCTTTGTCCCATTCGGGTTCAAAAACAAGATTTATACGAACGCTTTTCACGCCTTCGATAGACGCCGTCTTCTGTTGCACGTCTTCAACGATAAAATCGGCTGCCGGACAATTAGGAGCGGTAAAGGTCATGTCGATCGTGACATTTTTGTCGTCATCGATATCCACCTTGTAAATCAGTCCCAAGTCATATATATTGACCGGAATTTCGGGATCGTATACGGTTTTGAGCGTTTTTACGATCGCTTCTTCTGTTTTCAGAAATTCATTTTCCATCTTCATAACCTCCCTTCGTCGGCATAACTGTAATAATATTTATCGCTTATAATGATATGATCGAGCAATTGCATACTCATGAGTTGGGCTGCTTTGCCCAGCTTAGACGTCAACGTATCATCCTGCGCGCTGGGCTGTATGTTGCCGGACGGATGGTTGTGGCACAGGATGATGCCATGGCATGTTGAATTGATAGCTGCTTTCATGATGAACCGCAGGTCGGCCGACGTTTCGCCCAGCCCGCCCCGGCTGATTTGCATCTTTTCAATCACTTTGCCGGCATGGTTTGTCAGGGCGATCCACAATTCTTCATGCGGTATATCGCACAGAAAAGGATAAAACAGGCGGAAAGCGTCGTTGCTGCTGCGAATCGACTCGCGTTTTACCGGTTCGGACACTTCCCTGCGCCGTCCCAGCTCCATCGCCGCAACAATAGTGACGGCTTTGGCGTCGCCTATTCCCTTATATTTCATCAGATCTTTTACCGACAACTTACCGAGCGTATTCAGATTGTTTGAAACGCCGCCCAGTATCCGTTGCGATAGCTGAACAGCCGTTTCGTCCGTATTGCCGACACGAAGCAGTATAGCCATCAGTTCGGCGTCGCTCAACGAGAAAGCTCCTTTTAGCATCATTTTTTCGCGCGGACGGTCTTCTTCCGCCAACTCCTTTATGCTGAGCCTCCTGTTGTCTTTATTCATGGGGTCATTACTTTACGCGTCCTATGTAAGAACCGTCGCGGGTATCGACTTCGATTTTTTCGCCCGTATTGATGAATAAAGGAACGCGCACTTCCGCTCCCGTTTCTACGGTTGCAGGCTTAAGAGTGTTGGTTGCCGTATCGCCTTTGACTCCGGGTTCGGTATAAGTGATTTCGAGGATCACGTGAGCCGGAAGCTCGCAGGTAAGAATCGTTTCGCTTTCGGCGTGTACCATAGCTTCTACCATATCGCCTTCTTTCAGGAACCGCACACCGTCGATACTTTCTCCCGGCAGCGAAATCTGTTCGAATGTTTCCGGGTGCATGAAGTTATATCCCATTTCGTCTTTGTAAAGAAACTGGTAAGGACGGCGTTCGATACGCACTTCTTCCACTTTAACCCCGGCATTCCACGTTTTATCCAATACGCGTCCGGTTGTTACGTTTTTAAGTTTTGTGCGTACAAAAGCCGGGCCTTTACCCGGTTTTACATGAAGAAATTCAACAATGAAAAAATAGTTGCCGTCAATATCAAGGCACATCCCGTTTCTAAAATCTGCTGTTGTAGCCATAAGTTTGTTCGTGTATAATTAATATGATATAAATTTTTCCGGGACAAAGTTACTATTTTTAGTTGAAAATGAAAAATAGTAAAAACAGTTATCTTCGCCGTCAAACCCGGTTCATTTCATAAACAGGGTAATTGTCATCATATAGATCAACATGCCGATGATATCGTTGGTGATGGAAATAAAAGGGCCGGTAGCAATGGCGGGATTGATTTTGAACCGGTCTAATATCATCGGCACCAGTGTGCCGAATGTGCTGGCAAACATGACAACGGTAAACAAACTGACGGATACGGACAAGGTAATACGATGATTGCCCAGCGTGAAATAATTGTATATGAAAACGATCAGGCTGATGATCGCGGCGTTAATCAGGGCGACCGCCGCTTCTTTGAGTACCTGCTTAAAGATCTGGTGATGTTTCAGGCTGTTGTTCGCCAGCCCCTGTACGACGATGGCCGACGACTGAACGCCGACATTACCCCCCGTCCCACCGATCAACGGCATAAAAAAAGCCATCTTCGGATGAGTGGCAAAGACACTTTCGAAACCGCCGAGGATCACAGAATTGCTCAGGCCGCCGATCACGCCGAACAGGAGCCAGGGCAGGCGCGCGGCAGTCTGCAGGAGCACGTTGTCCGAGGTTTCTACGTCCTGCGAGATACCCGAAGCCAACTGATAGTCGCGTTCGTGGTGTTCTTTGATTTCATCCATCACGTCGTCTACCGTAATATGTCCCAGCAGGCGTCCGATACTGTCGACCACAGGCAGGGAAACGAGGTCATATTTCAGAATCAGTTCCACGACCTCCTCCGTATCCGCATTGTCGTGTGCGGCAACCGGATCTTTCTGCATGACATGTTTTATTTTGGAAACCGACGGGTTTGTGATGAGTTTTTGCAGAGGCAGTACGCCGCGCAGGCGTTCGTCGTCGTCCACTACATATACATTGTAGATCTCATCCATATTTTCCTCCCCTGCCTGGGTTCTCATTTCATCGATACATTGCGGCATACTCCAGTTCTCGTTCACCACAATCATTTCGGTGCCCATCAGCCCCCCGGCCGTATCTTCGTCGTATTTAAGCAGGTCGATGATATCCCCGGCCTGTTCCACGTCGTCGATATGCGAAAGAATCTCCTCCTGCTGTTCTTCGTCCATATCGCGCATCAGTTCGACGGCGTCGTCGGTATCCATTTCGTTGACGAAACGTTGGGCGATCAACTTGTTGGGCAGTTCCCTGAGGAGTTTGCGCCGGTCGTCGTCTTCGAGTTCCATCAGCACATCCGCCGCTTTATCCCCGTCTAAAAGCAGGTAGAGGTAGATCGCCTCTTTCAGCGTCAGTTCTTTATATAATTCGGCGATATCGGCCGGATGCAGATGTTCCAATGCTTCCGATGCTTTTTTCTCGTTTTTTTCGTCGATAACTTTCTTCAGGTCATCTATGTATTCTTTCGTTAATTCGATCATGACGATATCGGTTAAAGGTGAATGACTGGTTTATTTAACGCCTAAACAATTATTTTCTCCGGCCCGGGCGACGTCTTCCTTCTCTTTCAGATACTTATCGGCTATTAACGTCAGTTCGATAAACTGTTCGATAGACAATTGTTCCGGCCTCATGTTGAAGAGGGGTTGCGCATAATACGGGCAATCCTTTCCCAACAGGGGTTTCATCGAGTTGCGCAACGTTTTCCGCCGCTGGTTAAAGGATGTTTTAACGACCTTTTTATAGAGGGCTTCGTCGCAACCCAACCCGGTACGGTTATTACGTGTCATGCGTATGACCGCACTTTTGACTTTGGGCGGAGGATCGAATGCCGTTTCGCTGACGGTAAAAAGATATTCCACATCGTACCAGGGCTGTATCAGTGCACTTAATATGCCGGAAATCCTTTTGCCGGGAGTAGCGGCAAGGCGTTCGGCCACTTCTTTCTGGATCATACCCGAACAACAAACCACCTGCTCCCTGTAATCGAGTACCTTGAAAAAAATCTGGCTGGATATATAATACGGATAATTGCCTATGATACAAAATTTTGTATCATACAGGCTTTCCAATTTCATTTTTAGAAAATCTTCCGCATGAATACGCCCGGAAAGCGCAGGGAAATGTTGTTCGAGATATTTTACGGATTCCATGTCTATCTCCGCGACAGACAGGTCATAACCTTCATCAATCAAAAACCGGGTGAGCACACCGGTTCCGGGGCCTACCTCCAATACGGGCAGGGTGCAATATGCAGACAGCGTTTTTGCTATACGCTGTGCAATCCCTCGGTCTTTCAGGAAATGTTGTCCCAAAGACTTCTTCGGCCGGATGATCATCATCAGTTTTCAATTTGTTTGATGCTAAGTTAAGAATAAATAATTATCTTTGCGGGTGCAAAGATAATAAATAATAATGAAGTTGTACATGAAATTCAAGCAAATCTTCCATAAGGTTATCCAGATATTATTCCCTCTGGCTATAGGCGTCATATTGTTGTGGTATCTCTACCGGAACCAGGATCTGAGTGAGATTATGCAGGTGGTAAAGAAAGGCGTCCGTTACGACATTATATTTCTTTCTTTATTTTTCGGCCTGGCCGCTAATACGATTCGCGGGTTAAGATGGGGCATGCTGATCGATTCCTTAGGTAAGCGTGTAGAGCGAAAGAATGCGGTTTTTGCCGTCTGGGGCAATTATGCCATTAATATGGTGTTTCCCCGCGTCGGTGAGATCTGGCGTTGCGGCGTTATGTCGAAATACGAGAAAATCCCTTTTGCAACGCTGTTGGGTACACTGTTTGTAGATCGTATTATGGATACGCTGGTTGTTTCGTTGCTCACGTTGTGTTTATGTGTTTTCAATATCAGCTTTTTCCGGAACTTCTTTGCGGAAAATCCTCCGGTTATCATTGAAACGCTTTACACCCTGCTTTCATCCGTCTGGACTTATGTCGGGATCATTCTTCCGGCACTGATTTTTTGGTTTGTTTTTGCGAAACTGAAACATTTGTCCGTTGTGAAAAAAATAATCGGGATATTCCGCAATATATGGGAAGGATTCAAGAGCCTGTGGAAGATTGAACATAAGGCTCATTTTGTTATACAGACCTTATTGTTATGGGGAGGCTATTTCCTGTATTTTTATATTACGTTTTTTGCGTTCGACTTCACCAAAGATCTGGGTATTCGCATCGGCCTGATTGCATTCGTCATGAGCAGTATAGGGGTGGCCGTACCCGTTCAGGGAGGTATCGGAGTGTGGCATTTTATGGTCATATCCACATTGGTTACGTTCGGAGTGGATGTTTCCGATGCCGGCGCCTTTGCGATGGTTATCTTCGCCATACAAACCATGTGGGTCGTTTTGGTCGGATTGTTGGGCATTGTGGCGTTGCCGATTGCCAATAAAGGTCATGAAACGCCTGTGTAAGGATATAAAGTTAGCCTAAAATCCTTCGCAATTAAAGATTTTATGCTAACTTTGAGCGTTTGAAAATTTATTATGAGCTTTAAAAAACAAGAAACCATGGCAACAGAAATTAAAATGCTTACTCCTCAACCGGTGTGGGAGTATTTTTATGAACTTACGCAAATTCCAAGGCCAACCGGACAAATGGAAGCCATAACACAATTTATGGTTGATTTCGGAAACAGGCTTGGACTTGATACTCAAAAGGATGCGGTCGGCAATGTGATCATACGAAAACCGGCAGCTCCGGGTTTTGAGAATAGAAAAATGGTGACTTTACAGTCGCATTTGGATATGGTTCCCCAGAAGAACAATGATGTTTCGCATGATTTTACAAAAGACCCGGTCGATGCTTATGTCGATGGGGACTGGGTAAAAGCGCGCGGTACTACGCTTGGAGCCGACAATGGGATCGGGGTGGCCATAGCGATGGCCGTATTGGCGGATCCGGCGTTGCAGCATGGGCCGTTGGAGGCGCTGTTCACGATTGATGAAGAAGTCGGAATGGATGGCGCCAACGGACTGAAACCGGGTTTTGTGCGCGGCAAAATTTTGCTGAATTGTGATTCGGAAGAAGAAGGGAAATTGTTTGTCGGTTGTGCGGGCGGTGCAGACCTGAATATCTCTTTCCAGTATAAAAAAGGCGCTCCCCTTATTAACGGAGATGTACCCGTACGCCTGTTTATTTCCGGCCTGAAAGGCGGACATTCGGGGATTGATATCCATTTAGGCAGAGCGAATGCAAATAAGCTGATGTTTCGTTTTCTGAAAGAGGCCGTACGCGATTACGGCGTCCGCCTTGCGGATATAAACGGCGGTTCGCTCCGGAATGTAATACCTCGTGAAGCGGAAGCTGTTATAACGCTTCCTAAAGATAATGTGGAAGTATTATGGGAACTTGTTGCGGATTACCAGGATCTATACCGGGCGGAATATGCCGGTATCGAAGACAACATTCGTTTTGTCGCTGAAATGACCGATACACCCGATACGCTTATACCGGAAGAAATTCAGGACGATTTAATCAATGCGGTGGAAGCCTGCCAGAACGGGGTTGCATCAATGCTGCATGATTTTCCGGGAACGGTAGAATCTTCATCCAATCTTGCGCTCGTTCAATCTTCCGAAGGGTTGATCGAAGTAAAAATATTGGCGCGCAGCTCGTCGGAAAGCAGAAAAACGGCGTTGCTTTCCGCTTTGGAGAGTGTGTTTGCGCTTGCAGGAGCCAGAGTGGAATACGGTAGCGCTTATAACGGCTGGCAACCTAACGCCGATTCTCCGATACTGAAAGTAATGGAACAGGTATATGAGGAACGGTATGGGAAGAAAGCGGAAGTTACGGTTATGCATGCCGGACTGGAATGTGGTATCATCCAGGGAGTCTATCCGTATATGGATATGATTTCATTCGGCCCCGACCTGAAGCACCCTCATTCTCCCGATGAAGCGGTCGGCATATCGTCCGTAGCCGAAGTCTGGGAATATCTGAAATCCGCATTGGCGAATATTCCGGTCGAATCATGACGGCTTATATCAGGGGAAGGAATGAATAATAAATGGAGAACAACACGAAACAAAAGGTATCTTTGCCGTTATACCTGCAGATCCTGGCAGGAATGATTGTAGGTATCGCAATCGGGCTGATTGCTTTGCCGTTGAAGGGAGAACGCTTTATTCAATATTGGATTGTGCCTTGGGGACAACTGTTTATCCGTTTATTGCAACTCATTGCTATGCCTTTGATTTTTGTATCCCTGATAAAAGGCGTCATCGGGCTTGAGAGTATCAAATCTTTTTCTAAGCTGGGGGCGAAAACGATACTGCTTTATTTGTCGACTACGGTTGTGGCGGTTATTTTAGGCCTGTCGACCGGCTTGATAGCAAAACCCGGAAATCTTGTTGATAAAACGCAGATAGAAAGTTTGCAAGACAGTTATGACCTGTTCGTAGCGGAGAAAAAACTGGCGGCGGAAGAAACGCACGAACGAGGCCCGTTAGGTTTTCTGAATGATATCATTCCGAATAATATCATAGACGCCGCGTCGAATAACTCCGGTATGTTGCAGGTCATTTTCTTTGCCGTCTTCTTTGCCATTGCCGCATTGGCCATACCGAAAGAAAAAACAAAGACCATCATCGCCTTTTTCAACGGGCTTAATGAAATCATCTTTCGTATGGTAGATTATATAATTGCATTTGCCCCCATAGGTGTTACCGCGTTGATGGCCGGGTTAGTCGTTTCCTATGGCGGAGAAATGAGTATCTTCGTTGCCTTGGGAGCTTATGCACTATGTATCGTGGGAGCTATGTTCATCATGGCATACCTGTTTTACCCGTTACTAATACACTTATTCTCGAATACCCCCGTAAAGAAATTTCTTCGCGCCATCTATCCGGTACAGTTATTTGCATTCACAACAAGCAGCAGCGCCGCTACGCTTCCCTACACAATGGAAACGGTAGAGAACGAACTGGGTGTTTCGAAAGAAACAGCTTCCTTTGTGCTTCCGGTCGGCACGACGGTGAACATGGACGGCACGAGTTGTTACCAGGCAATAGCCGTATTATTTATCGCACAGATACTCGGAATCGATCTAAGCTTACAACAGATACTGGTTGTAGTAGGAATGACGATCCTTTCGTCGATCGGCACGCCGGCCATTCCCGGCGGAAGCTTTGTCATCTTAACCATGGTACTGACCTCCGTAGGCATACCGGCCGAAGGATTGGCATTGATTATCGGAATAGACCGTCCGCTCGACATGCTCCGCACAGCCGTCAATGTAACCGGCGATGCCGTTGTATCTGTGATTGTTGATAGCAAATAAATTATTTTTTGACTTTCGTCAAAACAAGTACAAAAACATATCGTATATGCGTGGAAGCCTGACGGCTTCCAACGCTTCGCTTGACGACATCCCGGCGGGCTCAATCCCTGAACCATCCATACCGGTTCGACCCATGATGTTTCATGGGTATTTTTAACGTCTTCGTTTTTTACATCCGCAAGGCGAAACTTAATCCGTTTTTATGCCCAGCGACTCTTTGATCTTTTCTATTTTTTCCGAAGCGGCTTGTTCGGCCTCGGCGAT
>JAIRSF010000179.1 GCA_031255595.1 Tannerella sp. | reverse complement strand
TTGAATATTTGCAATGACGGAAAGGGCACAGAGGTGAAAATCCGCGCCGACAGGAGAGGTCATAAATATGGGTCAATCTACAAACACATACTTTTGCAGATGATCCTATTTATTTCTATCTTTGTTCCCCATTTAATAAATAAACACAAATGCTTCCGCAGGATTTTATCAACCGGACAAAAAGACTATTACAGGACGAATACGACGCTTTCGAGAAAGCATCCGGCATGCTTCCCCCGGTGAGCATCCGGATGAACCCGCATAAATCCCTATCCGGCAATTTATCCGGCCGGTACGAGAAAATACCCTGGTGCGAAACGGGTTATATTCTTCCGGAAAGGCCCTCATTCACATTTGATCCCCTGTTCCATGCCGGCGCCTATTATGTGCAGGAAGCCTCTTCGATGTTTCTCGAACAGGCGGTCGCCTGCATCATGAAGGCAGATCATTCGCTTCGGGACAAGATCACGACGCTCGACCTATGCGCTGCGCCGGGCGGCAAATCGACCCATCTGCTGACACTACTGCCCGAAAGAAGTCTTTTAGTCAGTAACGAAACGATACGAAGCCGGAGCATGATATTGGCCGAAAACATAACAAAATGGGGGTCGCCTCACCATATTACAACCCACAATGATCCGAAAGACTTCGGAAAACTGAAGCATTTATTTGATATAATCCTGGCGGATCTGCCCTGCTCCGGCGAAGGTATGTTTCGCAAAGACGCCGCCGGTCGTGACGAGTGGAGTATTGAAAACGTAAAACTGTGCGCTTCACGCCAGAGGCGTATCATCTATGATGTATGGGAATCCCTCAAACCCGGAGGATGGCTGATATACAGCACATGCACATTCAATACGGAAGAAAATGAAGACAATGTATACGAGCTTGCGAATGAATTAGGGGCGGAAATCATTCCCATCCCGGTCAAACCGGAATGGAATATTGCCGGCGCATCGGGCCGGAATATACCGGTATACCGTTTTTTCTTCCACCGCACACGTGGAGAGGGCTTTTTTTTAGCCTTGATGCGTAAAAACAAAAATCCGGCAGGCGGACGCCCGATAATAACCGGGCACAAAGACCGTAAGCAAACGGTAACCGTTCCCACAGAGCTGAAACACATGCTGACCGAACCGGAAAAATTTGCCTTCTTTACCGACGGAAAACCACCGACCGGGAACGCTTCCGGCAAGCGGACGGGAACGGCCTCCGGACACCAGGCCCGGCACACTCTACCGACCGGACAAGTATACGCAATACCGGAAGAGCACAAAGACATCTACCGGTTCCTGGCCGGACGCCTGAAAATTATGGCCGCCGGCGTCACCCTGGGTGAATATAAAGGGCTGGATTTTGTCCCTTCCGTATCATTGGCCTTAAACACAGGAATAAACCCCGAAGCCTTTCCTGCCGTCGACCTGTCTTATGATAATGCCATAAGATATTTGCAGAAAGAATCGATTGCATTGCCGGATCATACGCCCAAAGGATATATCCTGCTGACCTACCGGCATACGGCGCTTGGCTTTGTCAAAAACATCGGAAACCGCGCAAACAATCTTTATCCTCAGGAATGGCGCATCAGGAGTCGGAAGAACTTATCGCTTTAATATAATCGTAAATAGTCTGCTGCGCACACAGGGAAGGCCTGCCGTCACGTTTATAGATATTATGCAGATGCTCGTCCAGCGTACAAGCTTTCACGTTATCCCGCAATTGGATGTCTAAAATATCGATCAGTTCTTTTTTAATTTTCGGGCACAAGATGGGAAAAGCGGATTCAATGCGCCGGCTCAGGTTACGCCGCATCCAGTCCGCCGAAGTAAGATACAGGTCATCCGCCCCGTCATTATAAAAGCGCCATACACGCGCATGTTCCAGGAACATATCAACAATACGTGTGATACGAATATTTTTACTGTAGGGCTGATCGGGCACAAGGCAACAGATCCCCCGCACGATCAGGTCGATCTCCACCCCGTTTTCCGAGGCATAATACAACACATCGATCATCCGCTTATCATGCAGCCCGTTCATCTTCAGAACAATATATCCGCGACGTCCTTGCTTTACATGGGCTACCTCACGCTCTATCATGCGTATGATCTCCTCTTTCATATTAAAACGGGCAACCAGCAGATGTTTGAAAACCGGATTTTCCGTACGGCGTTCAAGTACCGAAAATAGAAGATTGGCGTCTTTTATCAACCCTTTATGAGAAGTCAGGAGCGCCATATCGGAATAGATCCGGGCGGTCTTTTCATTGAAGTTTCCGGTACTGAGATAAGCAAAATCGGCCCGGCCGCCTTTACGCAGGATAACCGCCACTTTTGCATGCACTTTCAGCCCTATAATACTGTATATAATCCGAATCCCGGCCTGTTCCATACGTTCGGCCGTACTCACATTATTCTCTTCGTCAAACCGGGCTTGCACCTCGACATAGACCGTCACTTTCTTCCCATTCTCAGCGGCGTCTATCAGAAAATTGACGACCGCCGAATTTTCGGCCACACGATACTGCGTAATCTTTATCTCCTCCACTTGGGGATCGGACGAAGCCTCCTTTAAAAAGCGCAACAAATAATCGAAAGACTGATATGGAAAATGGAGCAGCATATCACGTTGCTCAACCGCGCGGAAGAGCAATTTGAATTTGTCTAAATACGGCACACGCATCGGCTGCGGCTTCTCTAACTCCAACGCCGCCCCCACAGGGTTGGGCAGTCCGATCAGATCCTGCAGATTCATATAGCGTCCTCCGATGATCAGGTAGTCTTTCCCTATCCCAAACAATTCGCAGATATAAGTCAACAGGTCTTCCGGCATTGCGCGATCGTACATAAAACGGCTCAAAGCGCCGTTTTTACGTTTCCGAACCTTCTTCTTTATCTCATTCACGATCTCCCGCGAGTTAACCGGTTTCCGCTCATCTATATAAATATCCGAATCACGCGATATCTTTATGCTGTAACATCCTTCCACATCATATCCCGGAAAAATCTCCGGCAGGTTCGCCCGGATCATATCATCGACAAACATATAATAAAACACACCTTCATGTGAAGGTAAAGACACAAAACGGGGCACTTTTGAATAGGGCACCTTGATCAGTACATAATACGGCTCGCCTGTGACCTTATCCCGCATATTGACAACAAGGTATAACCGGCGGTCGCGTAAGAACACCCTCATCCCTTTTTGTAGTGTTACGGGCAGGAGAAACGGAAAAACTTCTTCATTGAAATAATTCAGAACAAAGTCACGATGAAAAGGCTTCGGCTCGCTGTCCTGATATAGGTAAATCTTCTGCCGCTGCAATTCGGGAAGAATCCCTTCGCTGAATATACGGTAAAAATCCTTTTGCTGGTTATTTACTTCATACGTAATATTTTCCGGATTCTCCTCAGATGTTTCCGCACTTTCATCCATGTGATTTTTCCGAACATCACCCCGGTGCTCCAAGACGCGCACTTCGTAAAATTCTTCCAGGTTAGATGCATAAATAGACAGGAAACGTATACGTTCATAGATAGGGAGCTTCGGATCCTCTGCTTCCATCAACACTCTATAATTGAACGACAACCAACTGATATCGCGTTTAAAATACCTATAGACTTTCTCTTCCATATAGGACAAAGATAAGAAAAATATTTTTTCAATCGCCCAAAATAT
>JAIRSF010000141.1 GCA_031255595.1 Tannerella sp. | reverse complement strand
TGTTGCGGTTATGTATATTATCGGAATCAGAAACGGATTTCTCCGAAATGTTCCGGGCAATGGTAATCCGGCGACGGTAGACGGATCGGACTCCAGGTCACGTAATGAGGATTGGCCGTTTCGTCCGCACACTTATAAAAATTACCCCGGATCGTATCCGGTAAACCGGAGGCGTCAAGCCCCATCAATTCAAAAGGAATCGCTACGGTCAGTTCCCACGCATGGATACCTTTTTTCTCCGGGAACGATTCACGCTGAACCGTCGTATAACGGCGGATCTTCTTGTATTCGTCCGAAGTGAAAGGCGTGCGATCCCTACGGCCCGTACCGCGTGCGGCAAGACAGGTGCCGATACAATTAAACTCAAAATTTGTATAATACAGATCGTCTTTCCGACGCATAAAAAACTCTACACAACTGTCGGGATGCACAAACTCCCCATCTTCATCCGCTATTGCACGCAAAGATAACCCACGTACAAAATAATGAAGATACAACTCTTTATCGCCCCGCGCAATATCAAAAGCAACGACCGGCCTATACGGATATTCCGCCCAGTTTATTACATCCATACTCTGACGCAAAGATTCCGTTTCCATCCGTTCCGCCACCTCTCTCAATTCAAGCCCGTCCAATATCGGCACATAAGGCACTTTTAAACTTTTCATACACTGATCTTTGTTCTTTTAAAAATTCAATTTTCGCAAACCCGGCAACCGGAATTATTTGCAACACCGCAGAGGTTTTAGTTGTTTAAAAAAATCATTTCCTTTATTGTCAACCAGAATAAATGCCG
This sequence comes from Tannerella sp., assembly GCA_031255595.1. GTDB lineage: Bacteria > Bacteroidota > Bacteroidia > Bacteroidales > Tannerellaceae > Tannerella. The sequence goes on along the minus strand of JAIRSF010000141.1, from coordinate 4,697 downwards.
GGAAATTTTCCACTTCTATCTTCCAGATCGCTTCCATACCCAATTCCGGATATTCGAGGCATTCCACCTTTTTTATACTTTCAAGAGCAAGAATAGCCGCAGGCCCGCCAATACTGCCCAGATAAAACCCGCCATATTTCCGGCAGGCGTCCGTCACCTGTTGACTACGATTACCCTTAGCGATCATCACCATGCTCCCCCCATGCGACTGAAACAGGTCTACATACGAATCCATACGGCCTGCCGTCGTAGGGCCGAACGAGCCGGAAGCCATTCCTTTCGGCGTTTTAGCCGGGCCGGCGTAATAGATCGGATGATCTTTTATGTATTGCGGCAACCCTTCTCCTCCGTCAAGGCGTTCTTTGAGCTTGGCATGAGCTATATCGCGGCCTACGATGATTGTTCCGCTCAACGACAAACGCGTGGCGACCGGATATTTATTCAATTCTTCCAGGATATCCGCCATGGGGCGGTTCAAATCAATCCGAACGGCGTTGCCTTCACCCGCCCGGCGCAATTCTTCCGGGATAAAACGTCCGGGATTATCTTCCAGCTTTTCTATCCAGATCCCGTCCTTATTTATTTTAGCTTTGATGTTACGGTCTGCCGAACAGGACACTCCCATACCGACCGGACAGGAAGCCCCATGACGCGGCAAACGTACAATGCGTATATCATGTGCAAAATACTTTCCGCCGAACTGGGCGCCTAACCCCATACGACAGGCCTCTTCCAGAACCTTCTTTTCAAGTTCGATATCCCTGAAAGCCTGCCCTCCTTCATTACCTTCCGTCGGCAGACCGTCATAATAATGCGCCGAAGCAAGTTTTACGGTTTTCAGGTTGGTTTCCGCAGAAGTTCCTCCTATGACAAATGCAATGTGATAGGGCGGACAAGCGGCTGTTCCGAGCGTTTTCATCTTTTCTACCAGGAACGGCACCAGCGTATCCGGGTTCAGTAATGCCTTTGTTTCCTGAAACAGATACGTTTTATTCGCCGATCCGCCGCCTTTGGCTATGCATAAAAACTTATATTCCGCACCCTGTGTAGCATACAGATCAATTTGCGCCGGAAGGTTACAGCCCGTATTCTTCTCTTCATACATAGTGAGCGGCACATTCTGGGAATAACGCAGATTTTCTTCCGTATACGTCTGAAAGACGCCTTTCGAAAGCGCTTCTTCATCGCATCCTTCCGTCCGTACCTCTTGTCCCTTTTTCCCTACAATAATCGCCGTACCGGTATCCTGGCAGAAAGGCAGTTGACCTTTTGCCGAGATCTCCGCATTCCGTAAAAAGGTGAGCGCTACAAACTTATCATTCTCGCTCGCCTCCGGATCCGACAGTATACCGGCAACCTGCCGCTGATGCTCTGTACGGAGTAAAAACGCCACATCGCGAAATGCCACATTGGCCAGTTTTGTCAACCCTTCCGCTTCCACCTTCAATATTTCTTTTCCTTCAAATATAGTAGTAGAAACATGCTCTTTTGTAAGCAGATAATAGTCCGTTGTATCTTTCCCCATGGGAAACGGCTCCTGATATTCAAATTTCATATTATATAATGTTTAAAATTAATAACGATTTCACCAATCGATCGGGTCTTGCCCGGTTTCTATCAGATACTCATTTGTTTTGCTGAAGTGCCTGTTCCCAAAAAAGCCCCGGCTTGCCGAAAGCGGCGAAGGATGCGGTGACTCCAGCACCAGATTCCTCCTGCGGTCGATCATCGCCCCTTTACGCTGCGCATACGATCCCCACAAGATATACACAATCTGTTCGCGCCGGCTTGCCAGACGATGAATCACAGCATCGGTAAACACTTCCCACCCCTTGTTCTGATGAGAAGCTGCCGAATGAGCATATACGGTAAGCGTAGCATTCAGCAACAATACCCCCTGATCCGCCCACCGGGTCAGATCTCCATTCTTAGGCGCAGGCTTTCCCAGGTCAGCCTGTATTTCTTTGAATATATTAATAAGCGAAGGCGGGAATCGGGCGCCATCCTGTACGGAAAAACACAATCCATGCGCCTGTCCCGGCTCATGATACGGATCCTGCCCCAGCAGCACTACCTTCACCTTATCGAACGGACAACGATCAAACGCATTAAATATAAGCGCCCCCGGAGGATAAACCGTACCTTTCCGGTACGCCTCCCTCACAAAATCCGTCAACTGAGTAAAATAAGGTTTCTCAAACTCATCCGCCAGGCAATCCTTCCAGCTCTGCTCCATTTTTACATCCATAGGTCACCGAATTTTTATTTGCCGACAAAGATAAAGCAATTTCAATGCAATGCAAAAAAAACAAATTCATTTTCGGCGAAACCCTTCATGTATCCTCACATCTTGACTATAATTTATATACATTATATATTAATAACGGCGCTTCCTCCTCTTCATCCATAAAAAACATTTATATTATTTCACGCCTTTTGTTTTCTACAGCAAGACCGGAAAACCGAAAAAAAAACTTGTCACTTCAATTAAATATTGTAGCTTTGTCAAAACTTTCAAAAATAAAAAGTTTTGATAAAGCTACAATATAAATAATTGAATATGAACAATATAATAATTAGGGAAAATTTCGCACGTGTGTTGGAAAAGTTGAGAGGTGAGCAGATCATCAAAGTTATTACAGGCGTTCGCCGTTCGGGAAAATCAACTTTGTTGGAGATTTTTGCCGACACATTACGCGATTCGGGAGTTTCTGACGAGTACATTCAGTCGTATAATTTTGAAAAGCCGGTTTTTGAAGAAAATGTCGATTGGAAAACCGTTTACAATCACATTTTTGCTAAACTTCAACCCGGTAAGTTAAATTATATTTTCATTGATGAGCCACAACAAATAGCAGGTTTTGAACGACTTATAGACGGACTCTTCGTCGAGAAAAACGTGGATCTTTATGTAACGGGGTCAAATGCTTCTTTTTTGTCAAACGATTTGGCCACATTATTGTCGGGGCGTTATATTACGATACACGTCTTACCCTTTTCTTTCGCCGAATTTTGCAAAGCGCAACAAACAGAACCTTTTGACAAATACGAACTTTTTAGAAATTACATTTACGAAACCTCCCTCCCGCAAGGTGTTTTACTCCGCAAACACGGCGCCGATATTCAGAATAAATACATTCAGGATGTATATAATACGGTTATTGACAAAGACATACGCCAACGATACAATATTCAGGACATGCGCAGTTTCGACAATTTGTCAAAATATCTGATGGGGAACATTGGAAGTTGCATATCTCCGAACAGCATTTCAAAAGCAATGAAACAGGATCGACAGGACATACACCACAATACCGTTGAAAAATATATACAATACCTGTGCGATTCGTATGTTTTTTATCAAGTACACCGTTTTGACATTCAAGGCAAACAGCAGTTAGCAACGCAGGAAAAATACTACATCGTTGATATCGGTTTCCGCAACCTGAAACTCGGAAGATTTCAATATCAGGATGTTGGACATATCCTGGAAAACATTGTGTTTTTGGAACTTATCAGACGCGGAAAACAGGTTTGGATTGGAAAAATCGGCAAATACGAAGTTGATTTCATCACAAAAAACGCTGAAAATCGTTTTGAGTATTACCAGGTTACCTGGTCAATGTCCAATCCCGAAACCGCGCAACGCGAAATCAGGCCATTGAAAGAAATCGACGACAACTACCCGAAGTACATCCTCTCAGCCGACACAATAACAGCAGAAATTGACGGAATTGAGCAGGTAAATGTGGTAGATTGGCTGTTGAAAGAGTGATCTTCTCCCGCTTTTTGGAGATGCTGTTTTCATACGCATACATTATATATATAGCAAACAACTTCCGCGCTTGGCATAAGCTCTCGTTTTGCACGTTGCGCAGCAACGCATAGAGCCAGAATACGGAAAAATAGCTAAAATTTATCAACAAATACGCCGGCAAAATTTGGTTGACTGACAAATTATATATACATTTGCCGCGCTTTGGCCCCGTAGCTTAGTGAATAGAGCGTCAGATTCCGGTTCTGAAGGTCGTGCGTTTGAATCGCACCGGGGTCACCAAAAATCAAACAAACCGAAAATCAAACAAACGGTAAAAATCTTCTAAACAACAGTTTTAGAAGATTTTTTTTAATAACTTTATCGATCCGCCACGATATCAAGCCGTTGAAACGGAAAAAGCAGGATCGGCGAAGTATAAGCTTGGGATCCATCAAAATTTCGAAATCACTCCGGCGAAGGATGAGTGCGGCGTATGGAGTCGTAAAATTGCCGGACACAATATATGTTATTTTTTTACGTTTTTGTTTCGTAAACTTTTTTTTATGGGCAGAAGTTTCTATGATTCCAGGCAATGGCGAACTTATGTGTTTATTCTGATTGCTATCTTGATCGTAATCGCAACGGTTTATTTTTCCAATTCCTTAAGCCGCCAAATGGCGAAAGAGGAAAGGTCTAAAGCGGAAATTTGGGCCGAAGCTACAAGAATCCTCACAGCACCGGAACTCATTAATATTTCCGGCAATGAAACGCCTCTTACCTACGAGGATCTTGAAAACAAACATATGGAAACGGAAACTACTCTGATGAACCTTACACTGAAGATTATCGCCGGTAATACCTCTATCCCCGCCATATTATGTAATGAAAAGGATTCCGTAAGTTCATACAATAATATTGAGATACCGGAAAAAGATGCGGA
>JAIRSF010000229.1 GCA_031255595.1 Tannerella sp. | reverse complement strand
GTCGCCCGGTGTGGGTCGCAAAGGATGATCCGGGCGCCCATGTCGATGAGTTTATCCACAAAAAACAACCGGCTTTCGAACATTTTCTGGTGGATCAACACGCTTCCTTCGGCTTGTGTTGCTACCACAAGCATGACACTCAGGAGATCCGGCGTCAGTCCCGGCCATGGGGCGTCGGCAATCGTCATGATAGAGCCGTCCATGAAGGTATCGATCCGGTATCCGTCCTGTGCAGGGATATAGATGTCATCACCTCTTTTTTCAAGCGTGATCCCCAGACGGCGAAACGATTCCGGGATGATACCCAATTTTTCGTGCGCTGTGTTTTTTATCGTGATCTCGGAACCGGTCATGGCGGCCATACCGATGAAACTGCCCACTTCTATCATATCGGGCAGTATGGTGTGCCGGGTACCATGCAAAACGTCCACACCCTCGATGGTAAGCAGGTTTGAGCCGATACCCTGTATTTTTGCGCCCATACGGTTGAGCATCTCCGATAATTGTTGAATATAAGGTTCGCAGGCGGCATTATAAATAGTGGTGACCCCTTTTGCCCGTACGGCGGCCATGACCAGGTTGGCCGTACCGGTTACGGAGGCCTCGTCCAGCAACATATATTGACCTTTCAGTGTGGAAGCGGTTATTTCACAACTGTGATCTTGCACGCTGTAATTAAACTCCGCCCCTAACGTATGGAATCCGGTAAGATGCGTATCTAATCTCCTGCGTCCGATCTTATCGCCTCCGACCTGTGGAAGTACGGCCTTGCCGAAACGTCCGAGCAACGGCCCGATCATCAATACGGAACCTCTCAACGATGCGGCCTTGGAGGTATATTCTTCTGTGTACAGATAGTCAAGATCCGGTTCATCCGCCTGAAAAGAATAGGAGGCTTCCGACAATCGTTCGATTTTGACGCCCATTTTCTGAAGTAGCATGATCAGGTTCCGGATGTCGAGTATATCCGGAACGTTATAAATCTCTACCTTTTCGGGTGTCAGTAATGTCGCGCAGATAACCTGCAAGGCTTCATTTTTAGCGCCTTGCGGATCAATCTCCCCGTTTAGCCGGTGATTGCCTTCTATGATGAAAGAACTCATGATCCTTTTCGCGAGTGATTTTTCTTGTTCTTTTTGTTCGTGTTTCGTTGAGGCGCCTCTATTAATTCGGATGCATCGGCCATTTTGAAGGTTTCCGCATTTCGGACAATACGCATTTCGGACAACTCGGCCATGTCTTTTAATATTTTCTGATTGTCGACCGAATCTTTATTCCAGATAAGAAACGATTTTTTCATCTGATTGGAGATCAGGTGTATAAGGGCTTCTTTTTCTTCTCCCTCTTCCATTAACGCAGCTTTGTCGATAAGGCGTTCGAGGGTTTCCCCGTAGTGTTTGTAAATAATTACATTCTCACTGTATGGGACGCTTGGCGGACGCTGATGCAGATTTTCTTTCTTCACAATTTCATAAGGATAATCCACATCCAAGTTGAAATCGGCCATGATCGCCAGATGATCCCATAAGATGTGTTTGAAATCGTTGACGTCGCGCAGGTGTGGGAACATATTCCCCATGATGCTAATAATGGCGTTTGCACAGCGGTTACGCTCATTCCGGTCTTTTACTGTTACGCAATAATCAATCATGTTCTGAATGTTGCGGCCATACTCCGGAAGTGCAAGGCGTTTTGCGTTTGTGTTATACTTCATATTTAATTATCGTCAATATTTTACGGTGCAAAAATAGGTAATTATATTGACTTTTACTATTTTTGCAGAGGTAAAAATAAAAATCAGGGGTGATGAAGAAAATCTATATTGAAGGCGAAATAAATAATGTACGGGTAGGAATGTGTCAGATAAATCTTTCCGATACGCTTGTCGAAACGGATGATGGTAAAATTCTGAAAAAAAATAACCCTGTCGTTGTTTATGATACTTCCGGTCCATACGGGGATCGTACGTTTAATGCCGATTTTTCGGAGGGTTTACCGCGTATACGTAAATCGTGGTATACGCGCCGTAAGGATATTGTACACAATCCCCGTAATAATAGCGACGCTATGAGCCGTTCTTTTTTTTCCGCCAAAGAGGGAAAATGTATTACGCAGATGTTTTATGCTAAGAAACGTATGATCACCCCGGAGATGGAGTATGTCGCCATACGTGAAAACCAGCAGATTGAAGCCTTGGGGCTTAAGTCGTATATCACCCCGGATTTTGTTCGCAAAGAAATAGCTTCCGGGCGTGCCGTAATTCCGGCAAATATTAATCACCTTGAGTTGGAGCCGATGATCATCGGCAGTCGGTTCCTTGTGAAAATAAACGGTAATATCGCTATCGGCAAGGCCTTTTCTAAAAGCGATGCGGAAAAAGTGCGCCTGAATTGTTGTCTTGGCGTAGATACCCTGATGGACATCTCGCGTGAGGCGTCGTATTCCTTATCGCGGGAATATTTGGTGCGTAATTCGCCGGTACCTGTCGGTACGCTGCCGTTATATCATGCGCTGGCAAAGGTAGGGGGGCGGATAGAGGATTTGTCGTGGGATGTTTACCGCAGCGCGCTTACGGAACAACTCATGCAAGGGGTCGATTTTGTGTCTGTGCATGCTGCGATGAAACGCAAGCATCTGAAAATGACGACACACAGGCTTACGGGGATTGTTTCCCGCGCCGGACGGATCCTGGCCGAATGGATGAGCATTCATAAGGAAGAAAATTTCCTGAATACACATTTTCCCGAAATATGCGAGATCGTCGGCACTTACGACGCCGTTATCTCTCTGGGTAGCGGATTGCGCCCGGGTTCTATCTATGATTCGAATGATAAGGTGCAGTATGCCGAGCTGACCGAAATGCGGGAGCTTGTCGAATTTGCCTGGGAAAACTATGTTCAGGTCATGGCCGAAGGGCCGGGGCATGTGCCGATGAATAAGATTGAGCCTTATATGAAGGAGTATCGCTATGTATGCAAAGGAGTTCCGTTTTTTTCTCCGGGTATGGTCACTTCGGATCTGGCGGTCGGGCATGAACATATCGCTGCGGCGATCGGAGGGGCGCAGATGGCATGGTATGGCGCATCCCTGATCGGCGGGCTGAAAAGCCAGGTAGACATAACAGATCCGGAACGCATACGGACGGATTTGCTTAGTTACAAGATTGCCGCACATTCGGCGGATCTCGCCAAAGGGCATCCCGGAGCACAAGTGCGTGACAATGCATTCAGTAAAGCAAAACAGGAGAATCGTGAAACCGACTGGAGAAAGTTGTCGCTTAGCGCTTTTGCAAACCTGTAACGCTCCCTTGACCCCGGAGCGCTCCCGGAGCGCAAGTGCGCACAAACTTTTTACTCTTTCACGCCCTGCGCTAATTCCGCACGATCCTTGAGTAGAAATTCTTCAATTACTTTGACGAATGTTTCGCGTGGTAAGGCTCCTGCAGTCGATTGGGGATTTTCTTTGGCGGGAATAAAGAAGAATGTAGGGATGTTGCTTATGTTAAAAGCTTTTGCCAGCTCTCTCTCCTTATCGACATTGATTTTGTAGAAAATGACCTGTCCTTTATATTCGTCCGCAAGCTCTTTTAAAATGGGTGCTACTTTTTTGCAAGGAGGGCACCAGTCGGCGTAAAAATCTATGATACAGGGAAGGTTGCCTTCATAAATCCATTCTTTCGGATTCTTTTCGTAGTTATATATTTTTTCGAGGAAACCTGCTTTGTCCAAAACAACAATCGTGTCGGTCGCCGCTTTTTTATTCTCCATTTGCGATAGAAGACTGCCGGCCGGAATGAGCATGGCGGCAGATATCAGCATATATTTAAATATCTTCATCGAACTAAATGATTAAAATGAATAATGAAAATGGCAAAGATACATATTTATTTTGAATAAATTTCCTGAAAGTAATTGTGAATTGTTTCTTATTTTTGCACCTATGGAAATGACGGAACGTTTGAAGGCTTTTATAAAAGAGCATGCGGAAGATGATGTGTTGCAGCTTGTGCTGAATGCATCGCGTTATAAGGATGTAGACGTCCGGTTTGCCGCCGGACAGATCGCGGCGCGGCGCCGGATAAAAGATAAGTTGCCGGAATGGTATGCAAATGACGGATTGATTTATCCCTCGTCGTTGGCTGCGGAACAATGTTCGTCCGGGCAAACGGCGCATTATAAGCAACGGTTTGTCGGGAGGGAAGATGTGGTCTGCGACCTGACCGGAGGGTTGGGCGTGGATACTTACTTTTTCTCATTGAAGGCGCAAAGCCTGACTTATGTGGAATATGATGTGTCGTATTGTGAAGCTGCCGCTTATAATATGAAACAACTCGGCGTGAAAAATGTTCATATCTTGAATGAGAACGCCGTAGAACTGCTCACAAAGAATCCGGAAAAATTGTCCGGGATAAATGTGTTTTATCTGGATCCGGCACGCAGGGGATCCGGAAACGAACGACGGTTTGCTTTACAGGATTGTGAACCCGACCTGACAAAACTATGGCCTTTGTTGTGTAACGGAAGGTGTAAAGTGATTGCGAAATTGTCACCCATGCTGGATATAAAGCAACTTTTGTCGCAATTGACGGGTATCGGGGAAGTGCATGTCGTATCGGTTCGGAACGATTGTAAAGAACTGCTGATCGTGGCTGATACATCTTGTACGCAACGTTATGGGGCGATGCCGGACAGTGGGCCGGATGTTCGGATTTGTTGCGTGAATTTTACGACTTCCGGCGAAGAACAATCGTTTCCGTTCTCTTATGGTGAAGAAAAAGCGGCTGTCGCTGTGTTTGCCGGAGAGGTCGGGCATTATCTTTACGAGCCGAACGCCTCCGTTCTTAAGGCCGGCGCCTATAAGACCGTATCGTCGCGTTACGGATTAAAGAAACTCCATGTAAGCAGTCACCTGTATACCTCGGATACTTATCTGCCGTCTTTTGCCGGGAGAATCTTTGAGGTTTGTCGTGTTTATAAATTTGATAACCGTTTATGCCGGAGCCTGTCGACCCGGATTCCCCGGGCGAATATTGCTGTTCGCAATTTTTCGCTCTCTGCCGATGAACTGCGTGAACGTACGCGTATAGTTGACGGCGGTGATGTATATCTGTTTGCTTCCACCTTATCCGACCAAACGAAAGTCCTGATTGAATGCCGGAAGATAGATTTGCCGTCCTGAAAAACGGTGGCGGGTTTTATTTGACGATGGAGATGATACTGTCTTTTAAAGTAATCCGTTCATGGTGATCCAATAGGAAACGTATGGCCCGTATGTTTTTTTCTTCGTCTAAAGGTAGTTCCCGGGCCAGCGTGTGTATGCTCGCGGAAGTATTTTTTTCAAGATGTTGCAGAAGCGCGTCCTTTACTGTGTTGAATTCCCAGTTTTTTAGTCCCGACCGGCTTTTACTGAGGCAGATGTCGCAGATCCGGCAATTTTCATCCGACTTTTCGCCGAAATAACGCAGTAATATACGCGTACGGCAAAATTGAAGATCGGTAATGTATTCAATAACTTTGCCGACCCTTTTCTCCGTACGTGTCCTGCGATCTTCGAATACGCTGTGGGGAATCGCGACATGCCGGATCTCTTCCCGGTTGCGCACGAATATAATCTGTGGCAGCTTTTTGCGCGGTATGTAATTTATCACATGTATTTTGGATAGCATAATCAGGGAATTATAGACGGCTTCCCGCGTAGAATGTGTGCGCGTTGCTATCAATGATTCGTCGATAAAGGCATAATCGGCGAACAAGCCTGTATAAGAGCGCAGTATGGCCTGGATGATGTCGTCGGACAATTTGTCTAAATCCATTTTATACAGTTCGTCGCGGTTTATCCGGAATAACAGGCGCGAGGCATTGTCCGGGTCTTCTATATACTCGATATAACCTGCCGATTCGAGTATTTTTAGGGCATGGTGAGTCTGGCTTGTGGAAAATTTGAATATGTTACAAAAATTGGGTAATGAAAAATCATGCGATATAAACGCTCCGAAACCTACCGCTATCTGAAAATAGTTTCCTAAAGCCTCATAGATACGGAGTATGAATTTTTTGTCCGGATATTCGTCGGACATGCGTTTTTTGAGCTTGGATGTTTCGTTGGATGCACATAATGCGATGGCGTATGCTTTTTTTTCATCACGTCCGGCCCGGCCCGCTTCCTGAAAATATTCCTCGAGGGAGTTGGGCATATCCATGTGGATGACCAATCGCACATCCGGCTTGTCAATACCCATTCCGAACGCATTTGTGGCAACGATGATGCGACATGTTCCTCTTTTCCAGGCATCCTGCCGTTCCGTTTTTTCGTCCCGGTTCAGGCCTGCGTGAAAAAAGTGAGCGGAGAAACCTGCTTGCTGCAACGCCTTTGCGATGTCCTGCGTATGCTTCCGGTTGCGTACATATACAATAGCCGTTCCGTCGACACGCCGGAGTATGTGGATCAACTCGTCCATTTTGTTTTCGGTGTTCCGCACGATATAGGCGAGGTTTTCGCGGACAAAACTTTTCTTCAGGACATTTTTTTTGCGGAACAGCAGTTTTTCCTGAATATCATCGACCACTTCGGGGGTGGCGGTTGCCGTTAACGCAAGAACAGGCGTGTCTTCCGGCAAAACTTTCCGGATATCGGCAATATGCAGGTACGAAGGCCGGAAATCATATCCCCATTGTGAGATGCAGTGGCTTTCGTCTACGACCAGCAGGCATACGTTCATCTGCGGCAGTTTCCTATTAAAGAGTTCCGTATGGAGGCGTTCGGGCGATATATAGAGAAACTTATAGTCGCCGTATATGCAATTGTCGAAATGTTTGTTGATTTCATCGGCCGTCATGCCGGAATAGACGGTCGTCGCTTTGATGTTTCGCGCCCGCAGGTTGTCGACCTGGTCTTTCATTAATGCGATAAGAGGGGTTACGACGATGCACAACCCCTTCATAATCATGGCCGGAACCTGAAAAGTAATGGATTTACCGCCGCCGGTAGGCATCAGGCCAAGTGTATCTTTTCCGTTGAGTACGGAGTGTATGATCTCCTCCTGCAGCGGGCGGAAAGAGGTATATCCCCAATGTTTTTCTAATATTTCATGAAGAATGTCAGTCACTATGGATCCCGTTTGAGGGCTTTATGTCTTTGATCATCAGTTGTATGGATGTGGTGCCATTGTAGGCGTTTTCTTCTATCGTGTAGCAGATATCCACCGGATTTCCGTCCGCAATATATTTCGCGTATTCGCTCATTCCGAAGGCAATGGCGTGCACAGGTATTTTGGAATTTTCGTCTATCAGTTCGAGTTTCAGATGCGCACCTTCTTTTCCGACGACTTTGCTTGTCCCGAAATCATACACATTATGTGAACGGAAAACAGGCTTTTCGTTGTCCGGCCCGAAAGGATTCATCTTCTTCAGGTCGTTCATCAGGTCGTTGTTGATCTCTTTCAGTTGGATTACAGCGTCAATATCTATCTGGGGCACCATCTGTTCGGGCGTTATTTCTTCGGAAGCGATTTTCATGAACCGGTCAATAAATTCTTTCAGGTTTTCTTCGCGCAAAGACAATCCGGCCGCATAGGTGTGTCCGCCGAAATTTTCGAGCAGGTCGCGACAGTTTTCAATGGCTTTATACATGTCAAATCCTCCGATGGAGCGTGCCGAACCGGTAATAAGTTCCGCAGATTTGGTCAGCACAACAGCCGGACGGTAATATTTTTCCGTCAGCCGGGAAGCGACGATACCAATAACGCCCTTGTGCCAGTCCTGGTTGTATACAACGATTCCTTTGTGATCGTCTATATCTTTGAAATTATTGATAATGGCATTTGCTTCTTCGGTGATCCTGCGATCCATTTCGCGGCGTTCATCGTTGTACTGGTCTATGTTGGCGCTTTTTTCGTTGGCGCTTTTTTCATCCCTGGTAAGCAGTAGCTCTACCGCTTCACGACCGTTCATCATACGTCCTGAAGCGTTTATACGGGGGCCGATTTTGAATACAATATCGCTGATAGTGATCTCTTTTCCGGTAAGGCCTGAGGTGCGGATGATTCCTTTGATACCCGGGCTGGGGTTGTGATTCACCCGTTTTAACCCATGATACGCCAGAATCCGGTTTTCACCGGTGATCGGCACAATATCCGATGCGATGCTTATAGCCGTCAGTTCCAGTAAACATTCGAGGTTTGAAAAAGGAATGTCGTTGCTCATCGCAAACGCCTGCATGAATTTGAATCCGACGCCGCAGCCGGACAAATGTTCGTACGGATAAATGGAATCGGTGCGTTTGGCGTCCAATACGGCTAACGCGTCGGGTAGCTCGTCGTCGGGCATGTGATGGTCGCAAATGATAAAGTCAATACCCTTTTCTTTGGCATATTTTACTTTATCTATTGCTTTAATGCCGCAATCAAGCGCTATAATCAACGTTATGCCTTTTTTTTCGGCATAATCAATCCCTTTGTAGGAAATACCATACCCTTCGTCGTAACGATCGGGTATATAATAATCCAACATTATGGAATACGGACGCAAAAACCGGTAAACAAGCGATACCGCCGATGTTCCGTCTACATCGTAATCTCCGTAAATCAATATCTTCTCATTGTTGCCTAAAGCTTTATTTAAACGTTTTACCGCTTTGTGCATGTCCGGCATCAGAAACGGATCGTGCAAATCCTTTAGATCCGGTTTGAAGAATTGCTTTACCCCATCGGGCGAAGTTATACCGCGCTGCACCAATAACCGGCTGATGATGGGGTTCAGGTTCAATTCCCTTCCCAACACCTCTTGCAAGCGTGTTTCCTCTTCCGTATGGTTTTTTAAACACCATCGTTTTATCATTATATATTATTTTTATTTTCATACGATATAAAATATGTAACGGTACCGCCTCAAATCCTTTAGCCATGATGAAGCTTTTATCATTTTAATCAAGGATCCGCTTCTTCCTAATCGTTGTGGCCCCATGTTGTAAACGATGCTTCCGGGGTTTGATAATAAGGATCTTAGGCTTAAACCTGCTTTATATATACTATCCGTTCACGTTAAAATGCTTTGATAGCAAAATATAAATTTAATCCGTAAAGATACTAATAAAAATTATATCTGATGTGTTTTTTAACCAAATATATTCCGGTCTTGCTGTTTTTATAGAATATTAACAGTTAAAAATATTTGTGCGTTTCCGGTTTGATAAAATATTTATATCTTTACGCTTTCTCTTTAGAGGTATTATTTTATTCAAAAATCAGGTATGGAATCATCGAAAGTGTATTTTACCAATTTACGGACGTCGCCGCGCAGTAATCTGCTGGATAAGATGGAACGTCTTGTTAAAAAAGCCGGTTTGACAACATTGGCCTTAGAGAAACAGTTTGTTGCCCTGAAAATACATTTTGGCGAACCGGGGAATCTGGCTTATCTCCGTCCGAACTATGCTGCGCGCATGGCGGATTTGCTGCGCAAAGAGGGGGCTAAGCCGTTTCTGACGGACAGTAACACGCTTTATTCCGGGGGACGCTCCAATGCGGTGGATCATCTGCAAAGCGCGATGGAAAACGGATATAATCCGATCTCCGCACGATGTCCCGTGATCATTGCCGACGGCCTGAA
>JAIRSF010000199.1 GCA_031255595.1 Tannerella sp. | reverse complement strand
AATTCTAATGTATATTTAGTTACAAGTTTTGCCTCAAAAAAATCAACACCCTGTTTTACAGAAGAAGTAATTTTATATTTGGCAGTAACAACCCCATTTACAGATAAAAAACTCAATGTTCCATCTTTTTTAATATTAAAAAAGCCTTCATTCTCTGTACTTTTCCAATTTCTATACAAAGTACCGCTTTCGCCACCATCATCATCCTTTTCACAGGATGTCATACCAAATGTTGTTACCATAAAAATAACAAACAAGAAACCGTAAAATAAATTCTTTTTCATAACTCAATAAATTTTTAAATTAAACACTTTATACTCATAACATCATTGTACTGTTTTATACTCATTGCCCTCACCGTCAATTAAGGTATTAGGGGAATATAATTAGGTATATCTTTTTCGGCGAAAAAGACAAAAAAATAGCGTGGAAACAACCTGCTCAGTTATCAGGTTTCCACGCCCATAGTTCTTGTAAGTTGTTCCACGCCGAATACACGACGTTTCGCTCACTTATTCTTGAACTATTAACCCTTTCGGGTTTGCTGTGGAAAACGATAACAAGAATATAGCAGCAAATCGCTATTTTTTTTACCTCAATGTCTTTCTGTGTGCTTTTTTGCACTTTTTTTTCCTATTTCATAGGCATCCATCTTTTCTAAATTCGATCGAAAGATACGGGTTATTTTTGACATTCCAACGACAATGGTATTTTTTTGTTTTTATTAACTAATTTGATATAAATGGATACGCAACGCTTTGAGTTACTTGTTTTTTAATGAAATTGGGACGTCGGTATCCAATTTGAAGGGCAAAACGAAATGCCACTATTCCAACAATCAGATTAGTAGCATTTTTCTTTTGCGTTTTTGCACCACAGTAGCTTCCCCCCAAAAAAGGATCACCTGTAAAACTGTGTATCGTCCTGTGTAACCTTTCCTGCCGCCGCGTATTTCCGCCTCCATGCCTTTTTCTATTTTCAATTAGCGGAGTTAAGGAGTTCAACGCAGTTATTTTTTGGTATCTTTTTTATCAAGAAAAAAGTACGAACCCCGTCATTAACGCTTGTTTGATTACTTGCAATGACTTGATTAGTGGGAAAAATTTTCTCTCTGTTAACTATCCACCGACATTTTACAAACACATACTTTTGCAGGTGATCCATAGACGCCTCAAAGGGCGTCTGCAGCCGTTTTTTGCTTCATAAATGACGGTCCGGACAATATATCCGCTCTCACATATATCGGGAATATTTTCGAAAAAAAAGCGGCCCCTTTTCAGATAGTTTCTTTTTTCTAATCTTTTTATCATACGATAATAAATTTTGTTTATTTGCCGGAAGAAATATACTTTTGTCGTGTAATCCGTATAGCATGAAACCCGAAGAACGACAAATCGTCCGTCTGCTTAAAGAAGGAGATAACAGAGCCTACAAATATCTGTATGACAGGTATTATACGCTGTTATGTGCCATTGCTTGCGAATATCTGGGCGACCGGTTCCTGAGCGAGAATATCGTGGACGAATTGATCTTTCATCTTTGGGAAAAACGGGAAACGCTCGAAATCGCCATCTCTCTGCGTAGTTACCTGATACGCGCCGTCCGGAACCGCTGTATCAACGCGCTTCAACTCGAACATGAACGGCGCGAAATCACGTTTTCCGCCATGAATACGGACGAGTACGAAACCCTTCAATCGTCCGGTTCCGGCGACTATCCGTTAGCTGTCCTGCTCGAAAACGAACTGGAAGAAAAAATCAGGCAAGCTATTGAAAATTTACCTGCAGATTCTCGCAGGATATTCAAAATGAGCCGCCTCGATAACAAACCGTACGGGCAGATTGCCGAAGAATCGGGCATATCCGTCAGTACCGTCAAATACCACATCAAAAACGCACTCATACGGCTGAAAAACGAGCTGCAGGAATATTTGCAGTAAAGATAAAGTGTTAAATTTTATTTCTACACTATCCTTTCTTCCCTCCGAGCTGTCTTCTTATTGTATGGAACAAAATATTTCACCTATAGACGAACTGATACTGTCTTCTCTGTCCGGTAATTCAAATCCGGACGAAGCGGCAGAGTTGAAAGAGTGGCTCGACGCTTCTCCCGAAAACCGGGCGCATTTCCGGGCGATACGCGAAATATGGCTGGCAAGCGGCGTACTCGACCATGCCGGAAGTTTTGATAAAAACAGCGCCCACGAACGATTCCTCGCCCGCACGAACAACTGCACGAGTACCCGCAGAAAGACCGGAAAGCACCTTGTTGTGCGTTACCTGACTTCTGCCGCAGCAGCCGTTGTCCTGTTGCTGGTCGTTTCGTATATGTCGTACCGGCAGGGCGGCGAGCAGATGAAAAACCGTTTTGCCGATATCGTCATCGAGGCGCCAATGGGCGCCAGAACGAAAATGTTTCTCCCCGACGGTACGCTCGTCTGGCTGAACGCAGGCTCTAAGATCACCTATTCGCAGGGCTTCGGCGTCAGCGACCGGAACATCGGCCTGACGGGAGAAGGCTATTTCGAAGTGACCGGGAACGCTCAACTACCTTTTCGGGTAAAAACGGATGAATTGCAAGTCAGCGTATTGGGCACCAAGTTTAATTTCAGCAACTATCCCGATAATGAAGAAGCGATCGTAAGCCTGATGGAAGGAAAAGTGCGGGTGAAAAACCTGATGAACGTGAATGAAGAAAAGAGCATGTCGCCCGATGAAAAGGTTTTCCTGAACAAGAAAACAGGGCAAATGCGTATTTTAAGTCACAGAACGCGCCCTTCTTCCGAGTGGACAAACGGATACCTGTGTTTCGACGACGAATTGTTGCCCGACATAGTCAAAACCTTGGAACGTAGCTACAACGTAAAAATATACATCGCCGACAAGTCGCTGGAAACAGTCCGTTTCTACAGCGATTTCTCACGACAGGAACAAAGCATCGAAGACATCCTCCGGCTGCTTGAATCCACCAATAAACTGACTTACACCAAAGAAGGAAAAAATATCACATTGCGAGAGAGAAAATAACCCAAAGTATTCACCTTTAAAATATGAAAGATACCATGAACACAAGTTAATAAAAAAAACGATTTCGATGAACCGGTGAAAAAAAACCGGGAGAAAAGGCTGACATCCATCTCCCGATTCCATACTTTCATCCGGTCATTTTGCCAACGAGATTCCGAAAGTGATGGCAAAAATAACAAATAATCTCTTTCGGACAAAATTATCAATTAACAATTATTTTATCATGAAAAATGAAATGAAATTTATTTTTATGACAGGGATGTTATTTTGCTTTCATTTGACGGTGTTCGCGCAAAGCGTCACCCTGAACCTGAGTAATGTAACTGTAAGAAACGCTTTTGAGGCATTAAAGAAAGAATATAATTACCTGTTCGTTTACGAATCGAACGACGTAAATACGCAGAAAATTATTTCCGTTCGTGCACAGGATCAACCTCTGGAAGCCGTACTCGACCAAATCCTTACGGAACAGGCTGTAACGTACGAAATCAATGAGAAAAATATCGTTATCCGCAAATCCGCGCCCGTTCGGACGCAGGCGGCCGACCGGCAAAACAAACACATCACCGGTACGGTGGTCGACGCCGTTGGCGAGCCGATCATCGGCGCGAATATCAGGGAAAAAGGCACCACCAACGGGATCGTGACCGATGCCGACGGGCACTTTTCGCTGAATGTGGCGGACAATGCCCTGCTGGAAGTTTCCTACATCGGATATATCACCCAGGAAATCGGCTTGTCGTCCAACTCCGGGCATCTTATCATCACGCTGTCGGAGGACATGCTGGCATTGGAGGAAGT
>JAIRSF010000246.1 GCA_031255595.1 Tannerella sp. | reverse complement strand
GATTTTGCGCCCTCAAGCCCTGTCCGAAAAGAAAAAACGGCAAGATGAAATAAATATATATCGTTCTCATTACTTTTGTTTTTTTTGTTTTTTCGATCAAAACGATTAATAGTTAATAGTTAATAGCTAATAGTTAATAGTGAATAATGGCTCGGTTGAGAGTTTTGTAAATAGGAATTGATTTGCGAATTGTTAACCATTTTCTTCTTTGACACTATTCACTATTCACTATTAGCTATTAACTATATTAACTATTAATCGTTTTGATCGAAAAAACAAAAAAAACAAAAGTAATGAGAACGATATATATTTATTTCATCTTGCCGTTTTTTCTTTTCGGACAGGGCTTGAGGGCGCAAAATCCGAAAGGTCATTATATTTCTTTTAAAAAGACGGAAGATCTACAAGCGTATTTTGCTTATAAAGCAGGCAGTGGTTCTGTTCTCATCAGCGGCCACAGGGGTGGACGGGAACCCGGTTATCCTGAAAACAGCATCGGAGGTTTTCAAAACGTACTGAACCGGATGCCTGCTTTTTTTGAGATAGACCCACGCCTCACCAAAGACAGTGTCATCGTGTTGATGCACGATGCTACGCTCGACAGGACAACAAATGCAACAGGCAAACTATCCGGCTACACATGGGCCGAATTGCAATCTGTGCGACTAAAGGACAGCGAAGGGCGCGTGACCTCCGAAAAGATACCTACCCTCGAAGACGTTATCAACTGGAGTAGAGGCAAAACAATTATTAACTTGGACAAAAAAGATGTTCCTTTTCATCTGATTGTCGACCTGATAAAAAAACTTAAAGCGGAAAAGCATGTGATGCTAACGGTTCATACCGGAGAGCAGGCCAGGTACTATTCGGAACGTTTACCGGGAATTATGTTGTCCGCCTTTGCCCGGAATGATACGGAATACGAAAGCCTGGCAACCAACGGTGTTCCCTGGAAATGTATGATTGCTTATGTGGGGCCTGCTATCAATGATGCCAATAAACATATTGTGGAAAAATTACATTCGCATGGCGTACGTTGCATGGTTTCGTTTGCGCCGACCCACGATCAGCTTAAAACAGCGGAGGAAAGGCGGGACGCTTATAAACGGGAAATCGAAAAACGACCTGATATTATAGAATCGGATCTTCCGGTGGAAGTATGGGAAACGTTGCAAAAATAGTTCCGGAACACTGCGGACAAACGCCCTTCCGCACGCAAATCTCACAACCGTACCGGCAAACACATCTTTACCGACTGATATCCAGCATCATAATCTGTTCATATAAATCATTTACCTCTGTAATGCCATAATAATGAAGCAAGCGCTTCCCTGCCTCCGAAACGTCAACCGGAGGATAGGTGCTGCCGTTATGAAACGTATTCAGGAATTTGACGATAAAAAAGGCGTCAAAATTATCATACATCCGCTTCACAAACGACTTTGGCGTCGATGAATAATTCCGGCACTCGGCAAGTATTCCATCAAAAGCATCCTCACCCGTATATCTTATAATTTCCTGTGGAATCCGGTCTTTCGGATCGCCTTGTTCCATCTCCGGAAAAAGCTCGTAGAAGGTCTTCAGCAACATAAACAACTCAAAATTATATACCGTATAACGCCCTTTTTCAATAATATTCCGCACCGAAGGGCCGGTACCGAAAGGCACCCGGTTCGATACGCGGGGCGACGGAAACACAACCTGAGATCTCACCTCATACACAGGATGCATTTTCACAGCTTTCTGCAAAAAATAGAAGTCTTCCCCACCCTGCCTTGGCGGCATCCCGCCAAGCTTAACATACGCTTCGGCGCGTATGGCAAAACAGGAACCGATCGTGTGAATAGCAAATGGGAAATCGAACGTTTTCAAGGCAAGGCGATAATAACGAAGGTAGATCTCATAGAGCCTGCAGGCATGGATAACCTCCGGCGAATAACATGCTTCATCATAGTCATGCCGGAACTGGAAAGTAAAACATGTAGCCCCGCTCTCCGCCGAAACATGTTCGATCTCCTCAAAATAGTTCTCCGCCACAAACGTATCGGCATCCAGCGATACGATCAGTCCCGCCGGATTATTCATAGCTGCAAACCGCCTGACGGCCTCATCCATTGCGGTTTTGCGGGCAAATCCCACGCCGGCTTTTTTCTTTACCGTATTTTCCGTAAGCATCGGCAAAAGACGGAACCTTTTATAAAATCCAATCCCGGCTTTTTGCTCTAATCCGTCGAATATCGCCCTATTCCTCTCCACAATTTCCGGGGGCGTTTGTTCCCCGGAATTAACATGGACAATGACCTCAATCTTCCGTCGAACAGCCTTCGCACATTCCAGGGAATCCAATGTCCGGAAAATAAAATCATCATCCATGCAAGGTATGATAACGATAATCCCCGTTTCCTCATCCGGGTCATCCCGGAAAAAGGGAGGAAGCGCCTTGTAGCGGGTAAAATAATGTGTTGCAAAATTCATATCCATAAAATCTAAAACGCGACGTAAAGATACGGCCAATAAAACAAATTTACCTTATCAGGCTTAAACTAAATTATGCGGAAAGATATAACAAATAAACAGTTAACCACTTATGCAACAATAAAAAATCCGGAGAAGTTGAAGATCTTCTCCGGATAACCTCGCCCGAAATATATATATGCAATATGTTTAATTATGAGCTTTATTTTACTTCGATTATATTATCAAATTCTGCTCGGGCAAGTTTTTTTTCTATTTTATTATCTCCTTTTTTGAATACTCCCGTATCAAAACAGTCCGTTACTTCATTATACGAAGGGCCATATTGGCGCCACATCAGTTTGAGCGGCTTCGAGGTCACGCCTTCCGGCAGCAAATCGACAATTCGGAAAGAGCATCTTCCCCAGTCTGCAAACAGGGAAGTTCCGCTTCCGGGTATTTCATCATAGGCATTATGCCGAAGCGTAAGATAAAGCGTATCCGCTGTCGACCGGGTATCATCATAAATGAGATTAATCATATGCTTCTTATCCGAATTTCTCGAATAATACAACTTAAAATCAATATTCAGGTAGTCGCCTCCGAACCATGCATCGATATAGCAAAACGGATCATTACCAATACTGTCGCGACGCGCTTCCTCGTTTTCAAGAATAAACGACTCTTTCACTAACGGCTTGGACAATAATTGATAAAAACCGTTGACCTTTACTTCGTACACCTTTTTACTTTTATCCTTATCGGATAAGATTTCATAGTTTGCAAGAATGCGTTTACCATCTTCTATCGTCGCTGATGTATACGATTTAGTTACAACCAATGTATTTCCTTTGTCTGTAAGTATCTCATAATTATCTTTTGATACCACATTTTGTATAACCCCATAAGACACATAAATATCATCCTCATTATTCCGGCATGAGAACAATAAAAACACAGACATTATTCCAACACATACATTTAATACATTTTTTCTCATAAAAAAAACCTCCTTAAATTCAATAAAAAAACTTTTTCAAATATCATTCATAATAATATGATGCAAAAAAAACAAATTCGTTGCATGGCATCGGGAAAAAAACAAAAAAAAATAACAAACAATTAATAATCAGCATACTTTCAAAACAAACAAAATTTATCACAACTTCTCATATCAAAAAATCCAATTATTTCTATTATCTTTGCACGCAATTATTTCCGAAAAAATACAATAAGCTATGGCTAATTATTTGAATGATGTATCCAGAACTTTCGGGGAATATTTGCTGGTCCCCGGCCTCACAACAAAGCAATGTGTCCCAACAAACGTATGGTTAAAAACTCCCCTTGTGAAATTCAATGAAGATGCGAACCCGTCAATAACGCTTAACATTCCGTTTGTTTCAGCTATCATGCAGGCTGTTTCCGGGCCGGATCTTGCAATAGAACTCGCACGCAACGGGGGACTTTCTTTTATTTTCGGCTCACAGGCCATCACAAGCCAGGCCGAAATGGTTCGTAAGGTTAAAAAATTCAAGGCCGGATTTGTTGTCAGCGATTCCAACCTGACGCCGGAAAACACGTTGGCCGACGTGGTCGCCCTTGTTAAAAAAACAGGCCATTCCACAATCGGCATAACGGACGACGGCACATCCAACGGTAAGCTGTTAGGCATCGTGACAAGCCGCGATTACCGGATTGAAAAAGACGGCCCGGAAATGAAAGTGAAGGATTTTATGACTCCCTTCGAAAAGCTGATTTTTGGGAAATCGGGCATAAGCCTGAGCGAAGCGAATCAGATTCTATGGGAAAACAAACTAAACTCCCTCCCGATCATTGATGAGGAACGGAACCTGATCTATTTCGTCTTCCGCAAAGATTACGACAGCCACCGCGAAAACCCCTGTGAATTGTCGGATATAAACAAAAAACTGCTTGTCGGCGCAGGCATTAACACACGTGATTATAAGAAGCGTGTCCCGGCGCTGATCGAAGCCGGGGTGGATGTGTTATGTATCGATTCCTCCGACGGATATTCGGAATGGCAGCAGGAAACACTCCACTGGATAAAAGCCAACTACGGCGAAAAAATACCGGTAGGCGCCGGAAACGTTGTCGACGGAGAAGGCTTCCGTTATCTGGCCGAAGCCGGAGCCGATTTCATAAAAGTCGGTATCGGCGGCGGATCCATCTGTATCACCCGCGAACAAAAAGGCATCGGACGCGGCCAGGCTACCGCATTGATCGACGTGGCCAACACACGTAACCGGTATATGAAGGAAAAAGGCATCTACATACCCATCTGCAGTGACGGCGGCCTCGTTCATGATTATCACATGGTGCTGGCTTTAGCGATGGGAGCCGACTTCCTGATGATGGGACGCTATTTTGCACGATTCGACGAGTCGCCCACAAAAGTACTGCGCGTAGGCAATAACTATGTAAAGGAATATTGGGGCGAAGGATCCAATCGCGCCCAGAACTGGCAACGATATGATATGGGAGGCAGTGAATCGCTGAAATTTGAAGAAGGCGTAGATAGTTATGTGCCCTATGCCGGAAAAATGAAAGATAACCTGGATATTACGCTGGGCAAAATAAAAGCAACCATGTGCAGTTGCGGGGCCACAACCATAGGCGAACTACAGGAAAACGCAAAGATCACACTCGTATCGTCCACCAGTATAGTAGAAGGAGGAGCGCACGATGTAATCCTCAAAGACCAGGGGTAAAGCGCGCTTTGCGGTATGGTTAGTTTCTTACAAATAGACAGCCTGACGAAACGTTTCGGCGATCTTGTTCTTTACGAGAACATATCATTCGGCATAGCTCAGGGGGAAAAGATCGGGTTGATTGCACGTAATGGAGCCGGCAAAACTACATTATTAAATATTATAAGCGGAAAAGAAAGTGCGGAAAAAGGAGATGTTGTTTTCCGCAACAACCTGCGCACCGGTTATCTGGAACAATCTCCCGTATACCCCGAAGGTCTGACCGTTTTGCAGGCCTGCTTTTATTCCCAAAGTGAAATCGTCCGCCTGATAGCCGATTATGAAACGGCTTTGCTCGTAAATGATACAAAAGCGCTGGAGGCTCTTATCCCACGTATGGAGCAGGAGAAAGCCTGGGACTACGAACGCAAAGCCAAACAGATCCTCTCTCAACTAAAGATAAAAGACTTCGATCAAAAGGTAGAAACGCTTTCCGGGGGACAACTGAAACGCGTCGCCCTGGCAAACGTCCTGATACTGGAACCGGATCTTATCTTACTCGACGAACCGACCAATCATCTGGATTTGGATATGATCGAATGGCTGGAAGGCTACCTGAAACGATCAACGATCAGTTTGCTCATGGTAACACACGACCGCTATTTTCTGGATGAAGTATGCAATGGGATCATCGAGATCGACAACAAACAAATATATTCGTACAAAGGTAATTACAGCTACTATTTAACGAAACGGGCCGAACGCATGGAGGCGGCGCAGGCTGCAATTGACAACGCAAACAACCTGCTGCGAAAGGAGCTGGAATGGATGCGCCGCCAGCCACAGGCACGCGCTACAAAAGCAAAATACCGCATAGACGCATTTTATGAACTCGAAAAGAAGGCCGGGCAACGACAGGAAGAAGGCAACGTCAACCTGAATGTAAAAGCCTCTTATATAGGCTCCAAAATATTCGAAGCCGAACATGTAAGCAAAAGTTTCGGCGATATCCGGATTCTGAATGATTTTAATTACACCTTCTCAAGGTACGAAAAACTCGGTATAACGGGTGACAACGGAACCGGGAAATCGACCTTTATCAAAATGTTGATGGGAGAAATTCCGCCCGACAGTGGCCGTTTCATCATCGGGGAAACGGTTCGCTTCGGCTATTACAGCCAAGAAGGGTTGCTGTTTGACGAAAAGATGAAAGTTATTGATGTCGTACAAAACATTGCGGAATACATCACCTTAGGCAATGGAAAATCGTTAAGCGTATCGCAGTTCCTGAACTACTTCCTCTTTACACCGGAAAAGCAACACAGCTTCGTGCATAAACTAAGCGGAGGCGAAAAACGACGCCTCTACCTGTGCTCGATATTGATGAGTAATCCGAATTTCCTCGTGCTCGATGAGCCGACCAACGATCTGGATATCGTCACCTTAAACGTACTGGAGGAATATCTGGCAAACTTCAAAGGATGTGTCATCGTCATTTCACACGATCGATATTTTATGGATAAGGTGATAGATCACCTGTTTGTCTTTCATGGCCATGCGGATATTCGGGATTTCCCGGGAAATTATACGCAATACCGCTTGTGGAAAACGCAACAGCAGTCCGCCGTACCGGACGGCAAACAGCGGGGCCGGTCTTCCGAAGCGTCCGGCGTAACCGGAGGCAAACCTGCCTACCGCCAGCCTTCCGACAAAAAGAAACTCAGTTATAAAGAGCAAAAGGAATTAGAAACATTAGAAAAAGAAATCACCCTGCTCGAAAATGAAAAAAAGGCGATAGAAGAAAGCCTGAATAGCGGTACATTGCCTTTAGAGGAACTGAACCGGCAATCGACACGTATCGGGGAGCTAATGGATGAAATGGATGAAAAAACCATGCGATGGCTCGAATTAAGCGAATGAAAACCCGTATATTACACCGGATAGTTTAACGATAAAAATTGAAAATATGCAGAAAATACGGTTTGGCGTTGTAGGCACCAATTTTATTACCGATTGGGTCATTGAAGGAGGACGCGAAGATGAACGATTTGAGCTATCGGCCGTTTGTTCCCGTTCGGAAGATACGGCGCGTTCGTTTGCGGCAAAACATAAAATTCCCCATACGTTCACTTCATTGGAAGAAATGGCGGCAAGTCCGCTCGTCGACGCCGTATACATTGCGTCCCCGAACGTATGTCATGCCGCACAAAGCATCCTTTGCATGCAACAGGGAAAACATGTGTTATGCGAAAAAGCATTCGCTTCGAATGTACACGAGGCGAAACGCATGATAGAAACAGCCCGGCAACACGACGTCGTACTGATGGAGGCCATGAAACCGACATTAACGCCCGGATTCCGCGCCGTACGCGAATCGCTGCATAAAATCGGAACCGTACGCCGCTATTTCTCCTGTTATTGCCAGTATTCGTCGCGCTACGA
This sequence comes from Tannerella sp., assembly GCA_031255595.1. Classification (GTDB taxonomy): domain Bacteria; phylum Bacteroidota; class Bacteroidia; order Bacteroidales; family Tannerellaceae; genus Tannerella. The sequence continues at coordinate 648 of JAIRSF010000246.1, read as the reverse complement.
CAAACTGAAAGAAGGGATAGTGCTAAACGCTTTCAATCCGGAACTCAGCAACGGCGCAACGATGGATATCGGCGTCTACACGATCTACCCGATGGTGGTTCTTTTCGGTCGGCCCCAAACGATTCACGCCACAGGCTTAAAGTTATCAAGCGGCGCCGACGGACAAGCTGCGGTCAACTTCACCTTCGACAACGGACTGATCGCGACCGTCTTATACGGAAAAATTGCGGATTCATCCCTGCCGACCGAGATACAGGGTGAGCAGGGTTCGATTTTATTAGACCGCATCAACATCATAGGAAACGTTTCCCTTATCCACCGGAAAGGAGCGACGGAAGACATACGCCCTCAAACCGGCAAAAACGAATATTATTACGAGATCGCCGAATTTATCGACACCATCCTGGCGGGACGGAAAGAATCAACGGTAAACAGTCTTGAAAACTCCCTGATTACGATAGAGATTTTAGATGAGATACGCCGCCGGTTAGACGTAAGCTTCCCTGCGGACAAATACCGGGAATGAAAGTTATTTTCGCATCGTTTTAAATGACAGAATATGCCATGTAACGCCTGTGGCGATGCATCCGAGTATGATCCGAAGCCAGAGCGGTAAATCCATAAACAGAATACAATAACCGATGGTCG
>JAIRSF010000023.1 GCA_031255595.1 Tannerella sp. | reverse complement strand
CCCCCCACCACCACGACCACCACCACCACCACGACCACGACCCCCATATATGGACCTCCATCAAAGGCGCAAAAACCATCTCCGCCAACATCCTGAAAGCGCTCGTCACCCTGGACCCGCAAAACCAAACCGACTACCAATCCAACTACAACCGGCTAACACAACGACTCGACACACTGCAAAAAACCCTCCACAAACAACTGGAACACCTCCCCAGCCGCAGCTTCATCATCTATCACCCCGCCCTGACCTACTTTGCCGACGAATTCGGACTAAAACAACACAGCATAGAAAACGACGGAAAAGAACCCTCACCCGCCCTACTAAAACAACTCATCGAAGAAACCCGCACCGAAAAAACCCGCATCGTATTCATACAAATGGAATTCGACCGTAAACACGCCGAACAAATCGCCCGAGAAACCGGCGCAAAAACAATCACAATCAATCCCCTGGACTATCAATGGGAAAAACAAATAAAAACAATCGCAAACGCGCTCTCCGAAAATGGAAAAACTGATTGAAATAAAAAACCTCACCGTCGTATACGACGCCAAACCAGCAATAAAAAACATCAACCTAAACGTATGGAAAAATGATTTTCTCGGAATAATCGGCCCGAACGGCGGCGGAAAAACCACCCTGCTAAAAGCCATCCTGGGTCTACAAAAACCCCTCTCCGGAACGATCACCTTTCTCAACAACGGAAAAAGCGCCTCCTCACCAAAGATCGGCTATCTTCCGCAGATAACCCCCCTAGACAAACGCTTTCCCATATCCGTCCGTGAAGTCATAGCCTCCGGCCTAGCCGGCGAAAAGCCCCGGTATCGCAACTTCACCCTCACCCAGAAAGCCCAGATACGGGAACTTACCCATCAAATGGGTCTGGAGCCATTAGCCGGACGTGCGATCGGAGAACTATCGGGCGGACAAATACAGCGTGTCTTACTATCGCGTGCGATCATATCGAAACCACAGATCCTTATCCTTGACGAACCCAACACGTATGTCGACAAAAAATTCGAATCACACCTCTACGAATTACTCGGAACGATCAACCGTGAAACGGCCATCATCCTTGTTTCGCACGACGTAGGCGCCCTGCTACCGCTGGTCAAAAATATAGCCTGTGTAAACGAAACGCTTCATTACCATCAAGGTTCGGACATATCCGGCGATTGGCTAAATGAAGTCTGCACCTATCCTGTCGAGCTTGTCGGGCATGGCGACCTGCCTCACAGGACACTTAAAAAGCACGACTCTCGTAAATAAATAAATTCATTAACATTTTAATGGAAGAACAAAAACGCATATTAATCACCGGAGCGAGCGGATTTATCGGCGGCTATCTAGTAAAAGAGGCCCTGAATCGAGGTTACGCAGTCTGGGCGGGTATACGTCCGCACAGTTCCCGGGAGCAATTACAGGACAAACGCATTAAAATTATCCACCTGCGATATGATTCAAAAGACGCGCTTGTTGCACAATTACGCGAAATAGCCTCTTCCGACGGAGCATGGCATTATATAATTCATAACGCCGGCATCACAAAAACACTTCAAAAGTCCGACTTTTATCAGATCAACGCCTTTCACACATATATATTAATAGAGTCGCTTACCTCAGCGGACTGCAAGCCCGAAAAATTTCTACTGATGAGTAGCCTTAGCAGTTACGGACCGATAAAAGAATATTCATTCAGGCCGATCCGCACGGATGACGACCCGAGTCCCGATTCCGTTTACGGAAAAAGTAAATTTGAAGCGGAACTGTTCGTCAAAGCCCAGACTTATTTTCCCTATATCATACTGTTGCCTACCGGCGTTTACGGGCCGGGGGATAAGGATTATCTGATAGAAATAAAAAGTATCCGCTCAGGGATTGATCTGAAAGTGGGTCTGAAATCGCAACGGCTTACATTTATTTATGTCAAAGACCTTGCCGTTGCCGCTTTTATGGCGCTCGAAAACAAAGAGGCCAAAAATGCATCTTATTTTGTTGCGGACGGCGACGTGTATACAGACACGGATTTTGCGCAGCTTATAAAGAAATTGCTGGGCAAAAAAATAGTGATAAGTCTCCGTATACCTTTCCGGATATGTTACCTGGCCTGCCTGTTTTCCGAAGCGTTCGGTCACCTTACGGGCAGGGCTATGACCCTTAATACGGATAAATACTATATCCTCAAACAGCGCAACTGGATCTGTGAAACAGAACCTATCCGGCGGGAACTCGGCTTTGTGCCGCGATATAATCTGAAAGAAGGTTTAGAGGAAACGATTAATGACTGCAAAAAGCATAATTTATTGTAATAAGAATCGGTAGCCTAACATTTCCACAGTGTTTAACGAAAGGTTGGGTAATTCCGCTTTTTTGCATCCCGAAATGCCGGGAACTGTTATAATTGTATACCGTTTGATCGTGCGAAATAAATTTTTGACAATCAGTATATTTATATTTTTATGCGGGAATTATCTAAAAAAAAAAGAAAAAAGAATTGCTGTTTAAAAAAATATGCTTACCTTTGCGCACACATGTTAGACGAAGGAGGATAATAAAAGTTTGGCATAATGTTGTCATTATCCTGTAGAGTTCTAATTTTGAACCGAGAGCTTGTTGTGTGAATTTTTGATCACATTGGTAGGTGATTGGTAATACGCCTTAAAGGCGTGGTTAAATTTGGCTTATATGCGGTAAACTCGAATTAAACTCGGGTATTAGGAGCATAATGCTAAACGTTATTCATTATTCATTACTGAAAATCCCCGAACGTGAGTTCCGGGATTTTTTTTTGGGGGGGGGTGGATGGTTATCCGGTCGAGCCGACTTCCGGTACGGACTGAGCGCCGTTTTGACACCTGCTTCTGAAAAAACGGGTTGGGCAAGAAAACGATCCGGACAAACGAATCGACCGCGCGTTGAACATATTCGGGATTAGCGGCAGAATGTGGGGTATTTGTTGTTAAAGCGGAGGCCGATGCCGAGCATCAGAAAATTGGGCGTGTTGAAATTCTGGAGGCTGTATCCTATGTGGATAAATGAACTTCGCGTCACTTCTATTTTCAGGGCCAAAACCTGATAGAAGCGTTTCAGGTCATTTCCGCTGTGTAATACGTTGACCCCCATTCCCAAATTGACCGAGAAATAAGGCATTACGTATTCTGTTCGTCCGGAAAGGCCTAATGCTAATTGTTTGTGTAAAGGAGGTTTTAAAAAATCAGGCATAGTACCGACGATGTAGTCTTCCGCATAGATATTGGCGCTTCCATCGTAAAAACCGTCTAAGGATACGCCTGCCCGGAATCGGTAGCCCAAATTGTACATGGGAGCAAAATTGAAGCCAAGAACCGTATAAGAATTGGATAATGCGAAGTGGTCTTCTCCTAATGCAACGCCTTTGCGCCGCCACGAGCCGAACAGAATCAGGTCATAACTTATGTGACGGGGAAATCCGGGTATGGGCGGGTGGAATGTCGAAGCCGGGACAAACCGGTTTTCCCGGTTGAAATAATAGATTAACCCGGTTTTGAAGCCGAACGTGTTAAGGCCTGCATTGGGGAAGCGGGTATTTCCGTTGGAAAAATGGGTCAGCGTGACTCCGGTTGCCAGGTCAAACTTACGTGAAAGCATCCAGTCTAGGTAGAAATTCGTATTGATATACGCATTTATTTTGGAGCCTATGATCGTGTTATAAGAGTTATTATATTCATCATAGGGATGCCAGCCCGTCGACAGTCCGAAGTTCCATTCGTAATGGAATGATAACTGCCGGCTTATTTTTGCGATACGCGCTCCCTGAAATATGTAAAATGCAATCGGGTCGCCCAATTGTTTCTTTTCGTTGAATGTGTAGTATGCCACTCCGATACCCTGGTACGATCCTCCGAAAATCCGGTCGGCATATGTGTCTGCCTGAGATTGAAATGAATATTTCAAATGTGCGGAAAAGGAGTTTTTGATCGGTCGCAGATTCTCATTTTCTCCTTTCAAAAACGGATTCGACCGGATAATAAAACCCGGCCTCACTTCCATATCTGCCCGATGTATAAAACGGCGTCCGGCAGAAAGGTCTTTCATCCGAAGGCGATGACAGGATCTTTTATCCGAATTGTCGGGCAGGGTGTCTTTTACCGTACCCGTATTTCCGGATAAAATACTACTGTATAAGAAAAGCGTTATTATGATAACCAAAGCTTTCCATATAAGGATTTTTTCTCTTGTGTGTTGTACCAGCGTTCGTTCTTTTAGCTTTTTCATGGACAAAGTCCTGACAAATGAAAGCAAATAACGGCATATTACCGGATATATGCAAGCAATGTCGGAAATAATTCACATGATACCCGTCTTTGCATATCCGTTTCGCCGGGAAATGTAGCCGGCAGGAACATCCGGTATCCGGGTTTAACGGATTTGGATTTGTGTAGTATCTCCCTGTATAGTAAAGTTTAACTTTGCCTCTTTATTTTTCGGAAGCCAGTTTATTTTTCCGGCCTCATTCTTGTGTATCGTAACATGATAATCTTTGCTGCCGGTGAAATTTTCTTCACAAATCGTGCAGTTCTCCCCGATATCCCAGTTCTTCATGTAATCCAGGTCAAGGTTAATTGTCCGGGCGATACAATTTTCGATGGTCAGTCGTCTGCGATCCGTCCGGACTACCGGCTCTATGACCCCCACCTTACAGGAATCGATACGGACATCTCCCCGCGAATCTATTTTTATGCTATCCGTTTCGATGTTTTTTATCTTTACGGACAGCTCCTGTAGTTCATTGATAACATTTATTTTAGAAATAATAAAATGGAGGTTTATCCCCGAAATGGAATAGTAATTGTATTCATCGGATTTGTATTTCCGGCATAAATCCCATAGATTCAATTTGATGTTTAATGTATCTTTTGATGTATCGACGGAAACGAAATCTTTTAGAGCTTCGGGGATAAATAGCATATCCGGTTTGTTTTGATCCCGGATCGAATCAAAATACAGCTCACACAGATCTCCCGGGGAAATAGAATACTCTTTCGAATCGAAAGCCTCTTTGTCTATTTTAATAACATGGAAAGTATCCAGTTCTATTCCGGTCTGATTTTCCTGCGGTAAATGGATGTTGCCGACATTGGATGGCCTGAAATTTTTCCTCTCGGTGAATGAAAAGCTTATGATGAACAGCAATGATACGAAAAATATAGACAGGATAATGCCTAAGATTATTTTACTTGTGAGTTTCATGTTGTTTCTGTTTCTTGTTATACAACCTTTAATATTTGCACCCTGATGGTTATCCGTAAAAGACAAAAGTGTCTTGCACGTGGGCATAAAAGTACAACAAAAAATCCGGACAAATACTTCTTTCGGAGGTTTTTTTTGTAAACGGTTCATTTACGGGTTCGATATTATTGGAATTGATCGATAAAGGGTTGGGCAGGCATACGGTCGTAGCATATCGTTATGACGATATGCTACGTGCTTTTACCGGCTTGCGGAATTCTTGTTATTGATATAGTTGTTATACATCTCGACGACTTCTTCGATCGGTATTTCAAGCATGTGGATTTGCTTGAAGAAATCATTTATTTCATTTTGCAGAAAATCATGTTTTCTGATGGAATGGATTTTTTCCACAGATCCTGTTGCGACAAAATAACCGATACCCCGTTTATTGAAGATGATGCCTGCCGTTTGCAAGTGTTCGAAGGAACGCATAACCGTATTGAAGTTCACTTCAACAATTGCCGCATATTCGCGGACGGAGGGAATGCGTTCCTCCTCCTTGTATTCACCAAGCAGAATCAGATCACATATCCGTTCGGCTATCTGGAGATAAATCGCTTTATTTTCCTTAAAATTCATATTTCAGTCGGTTGCTTTTGTTGGTACAAGATTAGTTTGCTGATAATCAGTTGTTATTGATCAGTTATTAATCAATAACAACTGATTGTTAGAACCGTTTTATCACTTCCGATTCACGAAGTCTAAAAAATGCAAGTATCCAGTTTGTGAGTGTAAAAACAAGTATGACAAGTGTAATAGCAGGTGTAAAGATTTGTCCCAGGCCTGCCCTTCCTTTATGGGTAGATTCGAATGAATGGAGCACATTGGTGAAATTGCTGAAATCTTCGTAGAAAAATAATATAGTCCAGCGACAAAGCTGTATGAAAGCTAAGATAATAACTGTTCCTACGGTGAATGTTTTTATGAAACCGGCTTTTTCCCAGAATGTAGAGCCTAAGATAAAAATAGATTGGAACAGGAAATACAAACTTATAATGATCATAAAAAGATCTTCTTCGAAAAGATATTCGCTATTTTCCCAATCGTTACCCATCGACGTCAGTCTTGTCAGGTCTAAAAATTTTATTTCCAGATCGGGAAAACGGGCTGAACATATGCCGACGCATAATGTTTCGGCAATCCATAGAGTCGCAAAAAATGCAGCGATATATCCTATGGTTATGATGATCCAGCGGGAGAGAAATTTTTCGAAATTGGATGAAGGACTGACCAGAAAGGTGGCTCTTTTTATCCGGCTGTTCATCGGACTCATGAACGTGGATGCGAAGATCAACCCGAATGTACCGAACATGATTGATAAATAGGATAATAAGACAATGTTGAGGTTCACATAACTACTGCCGTTTCTTTTTATGGCGCTGTAATAGTCCCATGATTGCCACGTCAGGACAATCGTCATAATGCCGAGCATGGTCAAAAACAACAGCATATACCGGTTGTAGTTTTCCATCAGGTCTTTCCTGAGGACAAGGCCGAATCGCTTGAAGTTGAAAATATTGTTCATATATACATTGTTTAGTTATTAGACCGCCCGATCGTTGAATAATTCATTACTTCCTTGTGGAGAACGATCTTCGGTCATGAATGATTAAATATTATTAGTTAAAAAATGTTTTTATTTTATCGGGATTTTCGAGTACGGCATTAAACAGCGTTTCCAGATTGAGAATGCTTTCTTCCTCTCCCTTGTTTGGCATCAATGCGTTATATCCTTGAAATGAAGGGGATATATATAATGCTTTGTCATAATCAATATTGCTTGCTCCGTTAACGAAATACAGGTTGCGGCAGATTTCCACAACCGACGCATTGAGCAGTACGGAGCTGTTTTCCAGTATGATTATGTGCTCGATAAGTTTTTCAATATCCTGTACCTGATGTGTCGAAATGATGACGGTACGTTCGTCGGTCATGTTGGACGCGATGAATTTTTTGAACTGGCTTTTTCCCGAAATATCGAGTCCGTTCGTCGGTTCATCCATTATCAGAAGCGAAGTGTTGGTCGCCAGTGCAAAGCTCATAAATACTTTTTTCTTTTGTCCCATGGAAAGTGAACCGAGATGAATGTTCAGATTGTTGTCCAATTCAAACCACGACAGGTTTTTTCTTAACTGTTCTTCGCTGAACTTCGGATAAAAAGGCTTGTTGATAGACATATATCTTTTCAACGGTATGTTTGGCAGTACAAATTCTTCGGGAATGATAAACATGTTGCTGAGTACGGAGGGTAAACGTTTAGATACATTTTCCTCATTGAAGCATATTTTTCCTTTCTGAGGTTGAAGCAGTCCGGTTATTAAATATAATAAAGTAGATTTCCCGGCCCCGTTTCTGCCGAGAAGGCCGTAGACTTTTCCACTTCCGAATGATAATGAGAAATCTTTAAAAACCGTCTTTTTTTTGTACTTGAAAGTAATGTCTGTCGCTTTAATCATGACGTTCTCGCTTTTAATGTCTTGTAAACTACCCATAATACACTGTGAATTATATACTTATTACTATTTTTTGTAGTGTAATAGTATAATAGTTCACCGCAAAGATAAGGGTGAATTTTTAATTTCCAAAGAAAAAATAGATTTTTTTTCCTAACATGTATTACCGGGGTTACGAGGAAGCGGCAATAATAGAATACGGATGGGGGTTACAACCCGGAAACCGGAATGGTTTTTTGCGTTAATTTATATAAATAACCCGCATTATTTGTGCACCCGGAAAAAATAAATACTACCTTTGCAGAAAAATTTGTAGAAAAAAATAAAAATGGCTTTGAGGTTGAAATATTTTTTAATCATCACAATTTCACTTCTTGTGAATTTGGAAGCCTTTTGTTGCGATACAAAAATATCTTCCGATGAACCTGCCGTCATAACCTGTGCAAACGAGCATGTGTCGGCGGCCGGTCAAACAGACCTTGTGGACAATACTCCGGCCTTTCTTTTTTACGACATGTTGCTGGCAAAAGAGGATTCGTATCCGTCCAAAGCCGGGATATTTGTTTATTTTTCAGGTAATTGCGATAGAGGCAAGCATATATTATCCGGTCGTAAATATCGGCCGGACAATCCGGCGGGTCATTACATTTATCCCCCGGATTATTATCTCTATACCCTGGAGAAGATTGTCATATAGAACAATCCGGTTCTTTTCTTTCGGATGAATTGCAGGCCCGAAGCTTGTAATGATTTTTTATATTGTATTTAATTTCACTTAAACATAGTTATTATGTATTTTACATTATTGATTGTTGTGATTTTGACGGCAATCACGTTGGTTGCGGCAGCATTAGGAATTGCTCATGCCATTTCCCCCCGGTCATTTAATCCCCAAAAGGGGGAAGCCTACGAATGTGGTATTCCTACCCGCGGGAAATCGTGGATGCAGTTCAAGGTAGGTTATTATTTGTTTGCGATTCTGTTTCTTATGTTTGATGTAGAAACGGTGTTCCTGTTTCCATGGGCTGCCGTTGTGCAGGATCTGGGGGTTCCCGGACTGATTAACATCACATTCTTTTTGTTTATCTTAATACTTGGGCTGGCATATGCCTGGAAGAAAGGAGCTTTGGAATGGAAATAAAAAAGCCGAAAATAAAATCGATGAAATACGAGGAGTTCAATGACAACGAATACCTCGAAAACATGGTGAAAGAGTTGAACGCAAACGGAACGAATGTGTTTCTGGGCGTTCTGGATGATGTAATAAACTGGGGGCGCAGCAATTCGTTGTGGCCGTTGACGTTCGCTACCAGTTGTTGCGGCATCGAATACATGGCGGTAGGAGCGGCGCGTTACGATTTTGCTCGTTTCGGATTTGAAGTAACGCGTGCCAGTCCGCGCCAGGCCGATTTCATTATGGTAGCCGGAACGATCACCGATAAAATGGCGCCGGTGCTGAAGCGTTTGTACGACCAGATGGCGGATCCTAAATATGTGATTGCCATAGGGGCGTGCGCCGTTTCGGGCGGGCCTTTTAAAAAATCGTATCATGTAGTGAACGGAGTAGACCGGATTTTTCCCGTAGATGTATTTGTGCCGGGTTGTCCGCCGCGCCCGGAAGCTATGTTGTATGGGATCATGCAGTTACAACGGAAGGTGAAAGTGGAAAAGTTTCTGGGCGGTGTGAATAAACAGGTGAAAAAAGACGAATATGAACATTTGTTGAAAGAGTCGGATCGTCGGGAACATGAGCTTCAGGATCGTAACATGACAGATAGAGGATAATGGATATGAAGGAAAGAATAAAAAAGATAGTTCCCGAAGTGAGGTTCATGGAGGGAAACGTTGATACGGTGATTGTTATGCCGGTGCAGCTTCGTTTTTTATCCCGGAAACTAAAGGACGATCATGATCTGAAATTTGATTATCTATGCAGCCTGACCGGTATGGATTGGGGCGAAGAAGGGCTGGGCGTCGTTTATCATTTGGAATCAACGCAATACGGTCATCGGTTGGTGATGAAAGTGATTGCTTCCGTCGCGGAATATCCCGAGTTACCGACGGTGAGCGATATATGGAAAACCGCCGAGTTAAATGAACGGGAGGTATATGATTATTTCGGCATCGCTTTTACGGGACATCCGGATATGCGCCGTTTGTATCTCCGGGATGACTGGGTCGGTTATCCTTTGCGCAAGGATTTTGATGAGAGCGAGGCGATTAACCCTTTGCGTATGAGCAATGAGGAGGTTATCGATACCACATCTTCCCTCGAAATAGACGAAAAAGGCCATACGGTAGAAAGGACGCATGTCTTATTCGAAGACGACGAGTATGTCATGAACATAGGCCCTCAGCATCCTGCGACGCATGGCGTTTTGCGTTTCCGCGTTTCGCTGGAAGGTGAGAATATTAAGAAACTGGATGTTCATTGCGGATACATTCATCGCGGGATAGAAAAAATGTGTGAAAGCCTCACCTATCCGCAAACGCTTGCTTTAACCGATCGCCTTGATTATCTGTCTGCCACGCAGAACCGTCATGCGCTTTGCATGTGCATTGAAAAGGCGATAGGGGTAGAAATTCCGGCACGTGTGCAGTATATCCGTACAATCATGGACGAACTTCAACGTATTGATTCACATTTGCTGTTTTTTTCGACACTCTGCATGGATTTGGGTGCGTTGACGGCTTTTTTTTACGGTTTCCGCGACCGCGAGAAAATACTGGATATTTTCGAGGCGACCACAGGAGGACGGCTCATCCTTCACTACAATACAATCGGAGGACTTCAGGCGGATATACATCCTGATTTTGTGAAACGTGTGAAAGAATTTATAACCTATCTGCGTCCGCAGTTGAAAGAATATCACGAGGTTTTCACCGGTAACATCATTGCGCGGCAACGAATGAAAGGCGTCGGGGTGCTGAGTCGTGAGGATGCGATCTCTTTCGGGGCGACGGGAGGAACGGGCCGGGCTTCCGGCTGGGCGTGCGATGTGCGCAAACGTCATCCTTACGGCGTATATGATCAGGTTGATTTCCGGGAAATCGTCTATCGGGAAGGAGATTGTTTTGCCCGCTACATGGTGCGTATGGACGAGATTGAAGAAAGTATGAAGATCATCGAACAATTGATTGATAACATACCCGCGGGCGACTATCGGGTGAAAATGAAGCCGATCATCAAACTGCCCGAGGGCCATTATTATTCTGCCGTAGAAACAAGCCGGGGGGAGTTCGGCGTTTATATCGAAAGCCGCGGCGACAAATGTCCCTACCGGATGAAATTCCGCAGTACGGGGCTTCCCCTTGTTTCGTGTATGGATACCATTACCCGCGGAGGTAAGATTGCCGACCTGATCGCGATCGGCGGAACGTTGGATTATATTGTTCCCGATATCGACCGGTAGGGAAAACGGTTTCCGGTAGATGCGGGTTATATAAGAAAGTATGAAAAATAAAGGTTAGATTAAGTCCATTGTAAAAAAGGAAATAAAATGTTTGATTTCAGTATAGTTACGAATTGGATACATGGGATGCTTACGTCGGTAATGCCTGACGGACCGGCCGTATTTGTCGAGTGCGTTCTTATCGGTGTGTGCATTATGTTGATGTATGCAATAATAGCCATGATTATGATCTTCATGGAGCGCAAAGTATGTGCCGCCTTCCAATGTCGCCTGGGGCCCAACCGGGTTGGCCCATGGGGTGTGTTCCAGTTGTTTGCCGATGTGATCAAGATGCTTATCAAAGAGATTATTGTCATACGCCATTCGGATAAGTTTTTATATAATCTGGCCCCTTACATTGTCATATTGGGTTCCATTCTGGCCTTTGCCTGTATCCCTTTCGACAAAGGGGCCGAGGTACTTGATTTTAATGTAGGTATCTTTTTCTTTATGGCGGCTTCTTCTATCGGCATAGTCGGCATATTGCTTGCCGGATGGAGCAGTAATAATAAATATTCGCTTATCGGGGCCATGCGGAGCGGGGCGCAGATGATCAGCTATGAGCTTTCCGTCGGCATCTCCATTCTTACGATTGTTGTATTGACCGATACGATGCAGTTTAGCCAGATTGTGGAACGCCAGGCCGACGGCTGGTTTATTTTCAAAGGACACATTCCCGCACTGATCGCATTTGTCATCTATCTGATTGCCGGAAATGCGGAGGTGAATCGTGGCCCGTTCGACCTGCCCGAAGCCGAATCGGAATTGACGGCCGGGTATCATACCGAATATTCGGGCATGCATTTCGGCTTCTTTTATCTGGCGGAATTTATGAATTTGTTTATTGTAGCTTCTATCGCGGCGACTATTTTTTTTGGCGGATGGACGCCTTTGCATATTTCGGGATGGGAGGGGTTTAATCGGGTGATGGATTATATTCCGGGCTTTGCCTGGTTTTTCGGCAAAGCATTTTTTATCGTTTGGTTGCTGATGTGGATTAAATGGACTTTTCCGCGTTTGCGTGTTGATCAGATTCTTCATCTGGAATGGAAAGTATTGGTGCCGATAGGGCTGGTGAACTTATTGCTGATGACGGTATGTGTAGTTTTCGGATGGCGCTTTTGAGCGGCACACGATGGTTTGTTTCGCGTAAATTGACAATTAATGATGATGTTATGAACAAAGAGGCGCAGAATAATAAGAATGTTTTGCAGGGTGAGGAGAAAAGTTCCTATTTCGGCGGGATTTTTCAGGGGCTTGTAACCTTGCTGACGGGGCTTAAAGTGACGTTTGTCGAATATTTCACAAAAAAAGTGACGGAAGAATATCCCGCTAACAGGGATACGCTTGTGATGGCCGACCGTTTCAGGGGAACGCTTTACATGCCGCTCGATGAGAACGGGCAAAATAAATGTATAGCCTGCGGCCTGTGCATGCTGAATTGTCCGAATGATACGCTTCATTTGGAAATAGATACGGTTACGGACGAAGAAACGGGTAAAAAGAAGAAAGTGTTGCGTAAATACCAATACGATCTGGGTTCGTGCATGTTTTGCCGGTTATGTGTGAATGTCTGCCCTGCGGATGCGATAGCGTTCGATACAAAATTTGAACATGCCGTTTTTAACAAAGAGAAATTAGTGAAAATATTAAACGGGACAGATGCTCCTGAAATGAAATAGATGGTTATGGAGATTACTTTAGATTTAATTGTATTTTTGGTATTGGCCGTTTTTATGGTTGTCAGTTCCATTCTGGCCGTTACTACTACGCGAATATTACGTTCGGCGACTTATTTGTTATTTGTTCTGTTTGGGACGGCGGGAATCTATTTTCAGTTGAATTATTCTTTTCTGGGAGCCGTACAATTACTTATTTATGCCGGTGGAATCACAGTTCTTTATGTGTTTTCCATCCTGCTGACGTCCGGACAGGGTGATAAGGCGGAAAAACTGAAAAGTTCAAAAATGTTCGCAGGGCTTCTGACTGCCGGAGCCGGACTGGTCGTTTGTCTTTTTATCACATTAAAAAACAAATTTGTGCCGTTTCATTTTGAGCCTGGCGAACTGCCTGTGCGCACGATCGGTCACGCGTTGATGGGTTCGGAAAAATATCAGTACCTGCTTCCCTTTGAAGTGATCAGTGTTTTACTGCTGGCCTGTATTGTCGGCGGAATTTTAATCGCAAGAAAAAGATAGATGTGTTTTACGGGAAAATACACGATGAACGGTCGTTTTTGCTTCACATCGGATGATCGATTAAGGAAGCGCAACCGCCGGCTCTTGCAAAAAAAGTATACAATATAATAATGTAGGATTAACTGTAAATATAGTGTTATGATACGGATGGAATATTACCTGATAGTTTCTACTATCATGATGTTTGTGGGGATTTACGGCTTTTTTACGCGTCGTAACCTGTTAGCTATGTTGATTTCTGTGGAGTTGATATTAAACTCGGTGGATATAAATTTTGCGGTCTTCAACCGTTTTCTTTTCCCCGGACAGCTTGAAGGATTCTTTTTTGCTTTGTTTGCCATCGGGATCTCTGCGGCCGAAACGGCGGTTGCGATTGCCATCATTATCAACATCTACCGGAATATACGGAATATTCAGGTAAAAAACATGGATAAGCTTAAGCATTGACAATGGACAAGATGTACGGTACAAAGGATATGATTGTTTAAAAAAATTAGGATATGGAATATACGATATTAATATTAGTTCTTCCGTTTTTTTCTTTTCTTTTGCTCGGATTGGGCGGGAAGCGTTTTCATCCGAAGGTAGCCGGGATAACGGGCACTATTGTTCTGGCTGTTGTAACCATCCTGTCGTATGTGACCGCCATCGATTATTTCGGCGGCGGACGCGGTGCGGACGGTAAATTTCCGACATGTATGCCGTATGACATGACTTGGTTACCCTTGAACGATACCTTGAGCATCGGAATGGGGATTTTATTAGACCCTATTTCCGTTATGATGCTGGTTGTCATATCGACGGTATCGCTCATGGTGCATATTTATTCGCTTGGATACATGAAAGGTGAAACCGGATTTCAACGTTATTATGCTTTTCTGTCCTTATTTACCATGTCGATGATCGGATTGGTCGTAGCTGTCGATGTTTTCCAGATGTATGTGTTCTGGGAGCTTGTAGGTGTTTCGAGTTATTTGCTTATCGGGTTTTATTATCAAAAACCGGCTGCTGTCGCCGCATCGAAAAAGGCATTCATCGTTACACGTTTTGCAGACTTGAGTTTCCTGATCGGCATCCTGATATACGGATATTATGCCGGAACCTTTTCTTTCACGCCCCCGATGCAGGTATTGGTTGCTGCAGGCGCTGTGATCCCGTTGGCATTGGGGCTGATGCTTGTCGGCGGTGCGGGCAAGAGCGCCATGTTTCCGTTGCACATCTGGTTACCGGACGCTATGGAAGGCCCTACGCCCGTCAGCGCTTTGATTCATGCGGCAACCATGGTGGTGGCCGGGGTATATCTGGTGGCGCGGATGTTTCCGCTGTTTATCGGGTTTGCACCGGATGTGCTTCATGTGGCGGGATATGTAGGGGCGTTTACGTCGTTGTTTGCTGCCGTCATTGCTTGTGTGCAGACGGATATAAAGCGTGTCCTGGCATTTTCAACGATTTCACAGATCGGATTTATGATCGTTGCACTTGGGGTCTGTTCTTCCGACGATCCTCATGCGGGCGGACTGGGTTATATGGCCTCTATGTTTCACCTTTTCACGCATGCGATGTTCAAAGCCTTATTATTCCTTTGTGCGGGAGCCGTCATACATGCGGTACACTCGAACGAGATGAAAGACATGGGCGGACTGAGGAAGTTTATGCCCGTTACGCATATCACCTTCCTGATTGCCTGTCTGGCGATTGCAGGCATACCTCCGTTCAGCGGATTCTTTTCAAAAGATGAAATTCTCGTAGCCTGTTATGGTTACGATCCCGTTATGGGAGGGGTCATGACTTTTATTGCCGCCTTGACGGCCTTTTATATGTTCCGCCTTTATTACAACATTTTCTGGGCGTCTTGGGGGACGCCTCATAGAAAAGAAGGATCGTCGCACTTGAACGCTCGCGGGGAAACCGCCGGACAGGACGGGGAAGATCCGGAACACCGTCCGGTTCCCCACGAAGCGCCCGCCTGCATGACGCTTCCGTTGATCTTTCTGGCTGCCCTGACTTGTGTGGCAGGATTCATTCCTTTTGGGAAGTTTATAAGCAGTGACGGAACCGCTTACATTATACATCCCGACATAAAAGTAGCTGCGATAAGCGTGAGTGTCGCTGTTGCGGCGATTATCGCAGCCACGCTTCTGTATAAGAACGGGAAGCAGGCCCGGTCGATGGCCGGTTTCGGAGGATTGTATCGTGCGGCATACCGCAGGTTTTACATAGATGAAGTCTATCGGTTTGTTACGCATAAAATCATTTTTAATTGTATCTCCGAACCGGTTGCCTGGTTTGACCGTCATGTGGTCGACGGTTTTATGAATTTGCTTGCATGGGTTACGAACGTAACGAGCGGTAAGATAAAGGGGTTGCAAAGCGGCGCTGTGCAGCAATATGCCGTTGTTTTTCTGACGGGCGCTTTAGTGTTGATTGTTATATTGTTGTTGGTTTAAAAATATAAATAAACGGGATATGAATTTTTTATCTTTATTTGTCTTGATTCCGGTACTGATGATGTTGGGATTATGGTTTTCCCGCAACATCAGGCAGATACGTGGGGTGATGGTTGCCGGCGCTTCGGCGTTGTTGGCGTTGGCCGTTTCGCTGGTATTTTTGTATTTGGAAAGACGCGCCGGAGGTGATACATCCGAGATGTTATTCACAGATAACCGTATGTGGTATGAATCCCTGAACATTGGTTATGCCGTTGGAGTGGACGGCATATCGGTCGTCATGTTATTACTTTCGGCGATCATTGTCTTCACCGGGGTTTTTGCTTCGTGGCGGATGCAGGTGCTGACGAAGGAATTTTTTCTGTGGTATTGTCTTTTGAGCGTGGGCGTATTCGGTTTTTTTATTTCGCTCGACTTATTCACGATGTTCCTGTTTTATGAGGTCGCACTGATTCCGATGTATCTTCTGATCGGCGTATGGGGTAGCGGACGGAAAGAATACTCGGCTATGAAACTGACATTGATGCTGATGGGTGGTTCCGCCCTTATTTTAATGGGTATACTGGGCATATACTTCGGTTCGGGGGGAACTACCCTGCATCTCATAGAACTGTCCCGTTTGAATATGCCGTTGGAGATGCAGCGCATTTTCTTCCCGCTCACATTTATCGGTTTCGGCGTTCTGGGAGCGTTATTCCCGTTTCATACATGGAGTCCCGACGGACATGCCTCCGCTCCTACATCCGTATCCATGTTGCATGCCGGTGTGCTGATGAAACTTGGAGGCTACGGTTGTTTTCGTGTTGCTGTTTACCTGATGCCGGAGGCGGCTGCCGAACAGGCCTGGTTTTTCCTCTTGTTAACGGCGACCGGCGTCGTTTACGGCGCATTTTCGGCCTGCGTACAGAAGGATCTGAAATATATCAACGCCTACTCGTCCGTTTCGCATTGCAGCCTGGTGCTTTTTGCCGTCCTGATGATGACACAGACCGCCGCTACGGGAGCTATACTGCAGATGCTTTCGCATGGACTGATGACGGCGCTTTTCTTCGCGCTTATCGGCATGATCTACGGACGTACACACACACGCGATATCCGCAAAATGAGCGGACTGATGAAAATGATGCCGTTCCTTTCCG
This sequence comes from Tannerella sp., assembly GCA_031255595.1. Lineage (GTDB taxonomy): Bacteria > Bacteroidota > Bacteroidia > Bacteroidales > Tannerellaceae > Tannerella. The sequence continues at coordinate 10,648 of JAIRSF010000023.1, read as the reverse complement.
TTTGTTATGTAATAGCCGGACTGGCAAATCTCGGTCTTCCGGGATTGAGCGGATTTATTGCCGAAATGACCATCTTTGTCGGATCATTCGAGGTGAACGATACCTTTCATCGCGTACTGACGATCCTTGCTACGACTTCAATCGTTATTACGGCCGTCTATATCCTGCGCCTGATAGGAAAAATATTGTATGGAAAGGTCGAAAATACCGGACATCCGAAATTGACCGATGCAACATGGGAGGAACGTTTCACGCTGATATGCCTGATTGTCGCCATTGCCGGATTGGGATTGGCGCCCTGGGGAGTGAGCAACATGATTGGCGATAGCATACTTAACATAATAATAAAATAAGATAACAGGATACCGATTATGGATTATAGCCAATTTTTATATATGCGTCCGGAACTGTCGCTGATGGCAGTGATTGTGATATTGTTTTTGTATGATTTGTTTGCCGGAGAGAAATTGCAAAAATATATTCAGCCTTTAGCCTGCATATTATTACCGATTCATATTTTGATCAATATGATTCCGTCGGATACGCCTGCCGAAGCTTTCGGGGGGATGTATCTTTACCGGCCCCTGATGAGCCTTGTCAAAAGCCTGCTTTCGGTCGGGACATGGATTGTCGTCATGCAGTCCGCCGCCTGGTTAAAACGGGAAGATACCGTATATAAACGGGGTGAATTTTATATGCTGACATTATTTACCCTGTTGGGGATGTTTTTTATGATCAGCGCGGGTAACTTTCTGATGTTTGTCATCGGAATAGAACTTGCCTCCATTCCTATGGCCTGCCTTGTCGCATTCGACAAATATAAAAACCATTCGGCGGAGGCGGGGGTCAAATATATCTTAACTTCGATGTTTTCTTCCGGGCTGATGATGTTTGGACTTTCATTCATATACGGTACGACCGGAACGCTTTATTTTGCCGATGTAACGGCCGGATTGACGGGCACCCCGTTGCAGATTATGGCATTGGTATTCTTTTTCTCCGGGCTTGCTTTCAAGATCTCATTAGTCCCCTTCCATTTGTGGACGGCCGATGTTTATGAAGGCGCTCCGACTCATGTGACGGCCTATTTGTCCGTTGTTTCCAAGAGCGCTGCGGCGTTTGCCTTGCCGGTTATTTTGATAAAAGTATTTGCACCGATGATTGAAATCTGGCAGGAACTGTTGTACATCGTCATTATAATGACGATAACGATCGCCAACCTGTTTGCGATCCGTCAGAAGAACATCAAGCGTTTTTTCGCATTCAGCAGCATATCGCAGGCCGGTTATATTATGCTGGGTGTTATCGGTGGAAATGCGATGGGCATGACCTCCTTCGTATTTTATATACTTGCCTATCTTGTTGCTAATATGGCTGTTTTCGGTGTGATCTCGGTTATTGAGCAAAAAACGGACGGTAAGGTATCCATATCCGATTACAACGGACTATATCAAACGAATCCCAAACTGACGTTAATCATGACGCTGGCTTTATTCTCTTTGGCCGGCATACCGCCCTTTGCCGGATTTTTCAGTAAGTTTTTTATTTTCATGGCCGCTTTCGGCGCCGGGTTTAAGGTATTGGTTTTTGTTGCTTTACTCAATACCGTTATTTCACTGTACTACTACCTGCTGGTCGTAAAAGCTATGTTCATCAAAGAAAACAACGCACCCATCGCTGCTTTCGAGAGTGATAATTATACCCGCGTGAGCCTTGCCGTCTGTTTACTCGGAATACTGTTAATAGGGATGGTAAGCAGTATCTATGACGGCATTCACCTGTTCGGCTTTTAAAAAGGCTTCCGCCTCTCATCGTTCTGTAAAAATAAACAAATATTACAAATAATTGCAGGTTGAAAATTATTTTGTTATTTTTGCATCCCGATGAGGATTTAATGAAATATAAATTACAACAATTTAAAATTTAAAACCATGGCACGAAAAGTAACTTTGTACACTGCGCAATGGGGTGATATGCCCCTTGAAATCATTTGTTCGAAAGCAAAAGAGTTCGGTTACGACGGACTTGAACTTGCATGTACGGAAAATCATTTGGATATAGAAAAACTGAGTGAAGATTATTGTAACGGCATCAAAACCACGTTGGAAAAATATGGACTGGAATTGTATACCATATCCAACCATCCGGTGGGACAATGCGTTTGCGACCGGATCGACAACCGTCACAAATCGGTTCTTCCCGCTCGTATATGGGGCGATGGCGAACCGGAAGGGGTTCGCCGGCGAGCCGCTGACGAAATGATAAAAATAGGCGAAGCGGCCCATATGCTGGGTGTGAATACGGTAGTCGGGTTTACGGGGAGTCCGATCTGGCATTTACTTTATTCCTTTCCGCCGGTAACTCCCGACGAGATTGCCGCCGGCTTTAAAGAAGTAGCCGACCGGTTTAAGCCGATACTTGACTCTTACCACCGGAATGGCGTGCGATTTGCGTTGGAAGTTCATCCTACGGAAATCGCTTTTGATATATCCTCGGCGCAAACGCTACTGGAAGCGATTGATTATCATCCGGCTTTCGGCTTTAATTACGATCCGAGCCATATGGGATATCAGGGAGTGGATTATGTTGCCTTTATTGAGTTGTTTGCCGAAAGAATCTTTCATGTTCACATGAAAGATGTGTGGTGGTCTGACGTTCCTACACGTGCAGGTGTGTTTGGCGGTCACCTGCCGTTCGGTCATCGCGACCGTTTCTGGGATTTCCGTAGCATGGGACGCGGAAAGATCAATTTTGAAGAGATCATACGTGCATTAAACCGGATTAACTACCAGGGCCCCTTGTCGGTTGAGTGGGAAGATAACGGTATGGATCGCGAACATGGGGCCACCGAGTCATTGCGCTTTGTTAAAAACGTGGACTTCAGACCCTCCGATCTGGCTTTTGATGCGGCATTTGAGAAAAAATAAATCGAATATTCATGTAAAAAAAACGAAAGAAAAAATGGCAAAAGAAAACATTTCAAGAAGACAGTTTATTTCACGTTCCGCATTAGCCGGTGCGGCGGGAGCTGTTGGTGGCGTAGCAGGTACAGGTACTTTGTTGTCGTCGTGTAGTGATAATAGCGGTGGCGTTAAGTACACCCCGCTTCAGTCGGATATTCCGCTTCTGGCCCCGGAAATGGGCGATAAGGCAATCGACGGCAAACCGCTTCGCGCCGGTATTATCGGATGCGGAAGCCGCGGATCGGGAGCCGTTGACAACTTTCTGAGTGCGGCCGACGGGATTACAATCATAGCTATGGCCGATATTTTTGAAGACCGGCTGGAAAGGCTCCGGCAACATCTTCGCGAAAACAAAAAGATCGATGTAGCCGACAATAAAATACATTATGGCTTCGAAGCCTATAAAAAGGTGTGTGAAGATCCGGATGTGGATATGGTGATTATTGCAACGCCGTCTATTTTTCATGCAGATCAGACAAGATATGCTATCGAGAAAGGAAAACATGTTTTTTGTGAAAAAGCGGCGGGGATCGACCCGGTCAGTTGCCGTACATTCAGCGCCGCCGTTAAACAGGCGCAGGCAAAAGGGCTTTGTCTTCAGACCGGCGCACAGCGGCATCACCAGCGTTCCTATATCGAGTCTTATAAACAGGTGCGGAATGGATTGATCGGACGAATCACGAGTGGAATCGTGAAATGGAACCAGGGTGCGATGAATTATCACAAACGCCGGCCGGGATGGACGGACATGGAATATATGTTACGCGACTTTTTCAGTTGGAACTGGCTTTGCGGCGATCATGTGATCGACCAGTTGGTTCATAATATTGATGTGTTTACCTGGTTTTCACATCTGAAACCGGTTTCGGTCGTAGGTATGGGTTCTCAACAGCAACGCCGCACAGGCGATATTTTCGACAATTTTTGCTTGGATATTGTTTACGAAGGAGGCGTACGGGTCAATGCGCAGGCGCGTCAGATCGAAGGTTGCAGCAACGACGTAAGCGAAACCATTATCGGAACGAAGGGAATCTGGACCAGTAAAGACATGTCTATCTGCGATCATGACGGAAATCTTGTCTGGAAATATGACGGTGAAGCAGAAAAAGCGCAATTTAAGCAAACCAATCCGTATGTACTGGAACACATGGACTTGATCAACCACATACGTGCGGGAAAACCCATGTCGCAGGAAGCCGAAATGCTTGTCACCTCATCCCTTACGGGGGCTATGGGACGCGAATCCGCTTATACCGGAAAAGAATACAAATGGGATGAGTTCCTGGTGTCCAATCTTTCTTTGATGCCCGAAGAATTGCATTTGGGTAACATTAAAGATTTTGCAAAGAAATATATTCCGCCCAAAATGGGAAAACTGGCGCCGGATATGAATTGAAAATGATGAATGGGTAAATATTGAGTATGATGGCAAAGAAAATTTCAATTATCCTGACCGCATTATCATTCATCTGTACGCTTGGTTGTTCGCGTAAAAACGAACCGTTGAAAGCATTGATTGTGACGGGGCAGAATAATCATGCCTGGCAAGTCAGCCATGTGGCGATCAAGCAGATACTTGAAAATTCCGGGCTTTTTACGGTCGATGTTGCGGTTTCGCCTGCAAAAGGTGAAGACATGAGCCTCTTTAAACCTGATTTCTCTGCATACAAACTGGTCGTTCTCGATTATAACGGCGACCGGTGGCCACAGGAAACGGACAAAGCTTTTTTGGACTATGTCGGTAAAGGCGGCGGTGTTGTCATTTACCATGCCGCAGACAATGCCTTCCGGGAATGGACAGAGTTTAATAAAATGCTTGGTTTCGGAGGTTGGGAAGGACGGAATGAAACGGATGGCCCGTATATTTACCTGAAAGAAGGTAAATTGGTCTATGACGATTCTCCCGGAGTGGGAGGTTCTCATGGTTCGCAGCATGAGTTTGTTCTCAATGCCGGAAATACGGATCATCCGGTTGTAAAGGGTTTACCCGCAAAATGGCGCCATGCCACAGATGAGTTATACGACCGTATGCGTGGCCCCGGAAAGGTGAAAGACGTTCTTTATTGGGCTTATTCGAAGCCGGAGACCGGAGGATCGGGACGAAACGAACTGTCTATTTTTACGGTAGATTACGGTAAGGCCCGAATTTTCCATACGACGTTAGGACATGCCGGCAATACTATGGAAAATAATACGGCAATGCAATGTACCGGTTTTCAGGTCACCTTGCTTCGCGGAGCGGAATGGGCGGCTACCGGTAAAGTAACGCAGGCGGTTCCGGCGGATTTCCCGACGGAAACAACCGTATCTTTACGAAAGAACTATAAAGAATAATATTGGAAAAATCGTCGGAAACGTATGATGTAATCATTTTAGGCGCCGGTGCATCCGGATTGATGGCGGCTATTCGGGCCGCCGAAAGAGGACGCCGGGTCCTGGTATTGGATCATGCGGAAAAAGCCGGAAAAAAATTGCTTGTATCAGGTGGTGGAAAGTGTAATGTGACAAACCGTCGGGTTACACTTTCCGACTATTATGGAGCGAACAACGCTTTTTGCAAATATGCGCTTAAACGCTTCACCGTCCATACGATACGAACGCTTTTGCAGAACGCGGATATACAAACGGAAGAACGGGATTACGGGCGTATTTTTTGCAAAAAAAATGCGGATGAGATTGTTTCTTATCTGGTTCATACGGCTGAAAGTTTGGGAGTCTGTTTTGTTTTCGGCACAAATATTTCGGAAGTGTCGTACACGACTTGTTTTCATGTGAAGTGCGAAGAACGGCCGCTTGAAACCCTGCAACAAGGGCGGGAGCCGGGCCGGACGAAAAAGCATGGATATGAAGGGGCGCACCTGTTGGTAGCGACCGGAGGGCTGGCCCGGCCGCAAATCGGCGCAACGAATTTAGGCTATAGGATCGCCCGGCAGTTTGGGCATAAAATCATTCCGTTGCGGCCTGTGCTTACAGGTTTTGTCCTTGCCCACGATTCTCCCCTGATGAATTTGCAGGGCATCTCGCTGGATGTGCAGCTTCGGATCAAAGGAAAAGGATTTATCGTAGAGGAGCCGTTGTTATTCACACATAAGGGCATCAGCGGGCCTTCCGTATTGCAGGTTTCCTGTTTCTGGGAAGAAGGAGATGTCGTAACCGTCAATTTTCTGCCTTCGGACGATCTTATCTCGCAAATGCACGATCCCTCGAACGGGAAAATGCTTGCCGGAAGTTTAATCGCACGCTTTTTACCCGAAAGGCTTGTCGGGGCGCTTCTCCCGGATCATTTATCCGACCGGAAAGTGGCCGGGTTGAGTAAGGCGGATCGCAAAATCATTGCGGAGTGTGTCCATTCGTTTCCGGTTCGTCCCGATGGAGTGGAAGGTTTTTCGAAAGCGGAAGCCACTTCGGGAGGCGTTTCGACGGATGAGATAAATCCTGAAACCATGGAGAGTTTATTGCGGAAAGGCTTATTTTTTAGCGGCGAAGTAGTCGATATAACCGGGAAACTGGGGGGATATAATATTCACTGGGCTTTTGCCTCGGGCTTTGTTGCAGGACACTCTGTTTGACATGCGGCCGGATATGTTTGGGTTCTACCTTCAATAATCTTTGAAGTTTTCCCGGATGTAATTGGCAGATTTGAATTAAATTCCCATATTTGCATTTGCATTCAGGATACATTTGCCTCTGTTTATTGGATTTTATAGCATGAACCATGATACAAAAAACCATTCATAGTAGGATTATTCGGCTTATGGCATTGTTTTTATTTGCTGTTTGTAGTCATGCGCAGAATTTGCAATATGGTTTGAATTTCAAATCGTATGAGGTCGAAAAAGAAAAGAGGACAAGTTTGAATTTGCATCCCGAAAAACCTCTTTCATTGCCTTCCCGCTATACGGTGTCGTTCGACATCAGGTTTAATTCGGGGATTGATCCGTTCGGCTATGTGTTCCGTATATTTGATGAGGGAGGGCGGGATATAAGCTTATTGCTTAATATCGTTAAAAATACGTTCGTCAGCCGGCTTGTATTTACTTATTCCGCGGAAGAATTGTTCGGGATGACATTCGACGAGGTCGGCATGGAGTTTGATAAATGGCGGAATATAAGTATTTCTATCGACACAAAGCAAGCCTTGGTCACAGTTACGGTCGGCGACAAAGAATATTCGAAGGTTATTACGGAGTTAGGCGCTTTTAATAAAATCAATGTCATTTTCGGGAGAAATGATCATCTGGGGTCGCAGATTGCCGATATCCCTTCCATGACGGTGAAAAATATACGTATATACGATGATCAAAAGAAAATACTGCTGTATGAGTGGCTTTTGAAAAAATATACGGAGAATGGGGCGTATGATGAAATAAACCATAAGCCGGCAACTGTGGATAATCCCGATTGGGTTTTAGACCGGCATGTTTTTTGGGAAAAGCACGTGTCGTTTGTAACGGGCAGAAACACCCAGATGGCATATAATCCGGATGATAATGAGATCGGCATATTTAATCAGGCCTTATTCTATAAATACAACCTGACTTCGGGCGAGATGAAGATCGATACGCTGAAAAGCATCGTTCCATGGGGTAGCCAGTCTAATAATATGCTGTATGATCCTCATACGGGGAGCTATGTTTATTATATGTTTGAGTTTGAAAAAACGACGAATGTCTTACACTACGACCCGGAGGCGAAAGCCTGGGATCGGATGCCGGATAAGACGTTTCCGCCCGATTACTGGCACCACAACCGGCTGATCTCGAAACATGACGGGAAAATGTATCTTTTAGGGGGATACGGCCATCATAAGTATAAGAATGACGTACATATATATGACTTTTTAACGAAAGAATGGCAAAAAACCCAGTTGACGGGCGATACGCCTCCTCCTCATTACCTCAGCGGGTTAGGCGAATTGGACGATAAACAGGTATTGATTTTCGGAGGGTATGGCAGTGCGACCGGGAATCAATCATTGGCCCCCCACTTTTTCTATGATCTCTATAAAGTTAATACGGAAACGCTTGAATCCGAGAAGTTATGGACATTGGATGAGCCGGAAACAAATTTTGTCATATCCAACTCAATCGTTATTGATACGGCTACGAGGGTGTTTTATGCTTTGGCTTATTCTTTACGGCAATTTTATGCATCGCTGTGCCTATTGAAATTTTCGATAGATAAACCTCAATACGAGGTGTTAAGCGATAGTATACCGATAAACTTTGAAGATACCCGTTCGTATGTGGATTTGTTTGTGGATAAAAAAAACAATCATCTGATAGCGCTTGTATCAGGGCCGACGGCTTTGCATAGCCAGGATGATCGGATTTCCATCTATACGTTGGCTTATCCTCCATTGGCAAAATCGGAACTGCATCAGAAAACGGCAATTAAAAAATTTAAAACAGGGTTATGGGTTCCGCTCCTGTTCATAATGGCCGCATGTGTGATTTTAGCCGTCCTGATTTATAATAGAAAGAAAAGAACCGTCTTGTCCGGAGGAGAACCGGGCGGCGCAGTAGAAAGCCGGACTTCCCTGCCGGACGATAAATATGAATCCGTTGTCGAAGAAAAGACGGATGAGGCTACTCTTTGCCGGTCGGTATTCCTGTTCGGCGGATTCCGGGTGATGGATAAAAACAGGCGTGATGTAACAAAGGACTTTACCCCTATGTTAAAGCAATTATTTCTTCTGATCCTGCTTTATACCTACAAAAACCGGAAAGGGATTTCTTCCACGAAATTGAAAGAAATCCTGTGGTATGATAAGAACGAAGATAGAGCGAAGAACAACCGGGGTGTTTCTGTGCGTAAGCTCCGGCATATTTTCGAAAATGTCGGTGATATACAAATAAAAAATGAAAATTCATACTGGACGGTGGAATTAGGGCGTGATGTATATTGTGATTATTCCACGGTTTTGTATCTGATGGATCGGCTATCCGGGAAAGAGCGTTTTGAGATGGTTGACTTGCGGAAATTAATCTCAATTTTATCGGGCGGGGAGTTTTTGCCGAATCTCCAGGTTGAGTGGGTTGATTCGTTCAAAGCGGACTTATCCAACAGCCTGTTGGATATTCTGCTGAATTTATCTAAAAACGAACAGGTACTGAAAGACCCCCAACTATGCGTTGACCTGGCCGATGTAATATTTATTCATGATTCCCTTAACGAAGAGGCGTTAGGCCTTAAATGCGCCATGTTGGTTAAGATGGGCAGGAACAAACTTTCCAAAAATGTATACGAAGCGTTCACAAAAGAGTACCGGCAATTGTTCGGCACGGATTTTGTGTCCACATTTGAACGGATTATCAGCCCCAATTAAGAAATCGGAAGCATAAATTCCGGGGAAATCCGGCATATAAATGGTATGCTCGGTCTTTTTGATAGTAAATTTAAAAAAAAAGTTTTTCCTGAAATAGATATTAAATATGTGAAAGCGTTTGATGTTTTTCTACAAAAGAGAGGGTGTTCCGGAAATACCCGCAAATTTTATTTCAAAGCGTTGAGAGCTTGTTTGAATAAAGCAATACAAGATAAAGAGGCCCCTGAAAGTACATATCCTTTCGGAAAGGGAGGATTTAACATTACATCGTTAGAGGAAGAAACAGCAAAAAGGTATTTGCAGAACGGTTATATGGAAAAACTAAAAACGACTGTAATGGATAATTCAACGATGGAGATGACACGACGTTTATTTCTTTTTACATATTATTGTTATGGCATTTCGTTTATGGATGCGGCTTTGTTGACGAAAAGGAATATCGTACAATACAATGGCGGGAATTCTATTGTATATAAGCGCCATAAAACAAAAGAGGCAAAGAAGGTGAAGCCGATACAGATCGGGATTACCGATACCATACAGGAATTGTTGGATTGGTTTGCAGCGAATACAATTCTGATTAGCGATTATTTATTGCCTATTGTGTCGAGAGAATATAAAGGAGAGCAGCTTTATAATCATATCCGTAGCCGATTTGGCCGAACTAACAAGAACCTGAAAAATTTGGCTACAGCTTTGGAAATAACGGAAATGAAGCTGACGAGCTATGTTAGTCGTCATACAATGGCGATGACCTTGCAGGATAATAATACTCCGCGAGAAGTCATTTCACAGATATTAGGGCATAGCGATTTAGCTACGACTAATACATATCTGGATAACTTTTCGAGTAGTGTCATTGACGAGGCAGTAAAAGTTTTGTAAAGTGATGATCCAAAATAATTTGTATATTTGTTGCTTAAATTGAGAAAAAAATGGCAGTCCCAATTAATGTAAAAAAACTAATCTCCGGTCGCGTAGTGGAAAGCGAGCGGATCGAATATAAAAAAGGATGGAATCCGATAGCTATCTATCGTACTATATGTGCGTTTGCAAACGATTTTGAAAATATCGGCGGCGGATATATAATTGTTGGGGCAGAGGAGGAATATGGTAGGGCGAAACGTCCTGTTACTGGGATTCCAACAGAACAATTGGATGACATTCAAAAAGAAATGATAGGTTTTAATAACCTTATAAAACCTTATTATGCGCCTAAGATTAGTATTGAGATGATAGATGATCAAAACATTCTTGTTATATGGGTTCCTGCAGGAATAAAACGTCCATACGAAGTGCCGGAAAATATAACAGCGAAAGAAAAGAAGTATCATTATTATATCCGAAAATATGCGAG
>JAIRSF010000245.1 GCA_031255595.1 Tannerella sp. | reverse complement strand
AGCGTTACATCTAACGACGATGAAGCGCTTCATCTATCGACGATGAAGCGCTTCATCTAACGACGATGCAAATAAATGCATGGCACACACACGATTTTGCAGGTGATCCAAGACGACCTCGCACGGGCATGTAAGACCGCGTCACTCGAGCGAGTGATTTGCAGATGATCCTACACATCACCCGCAGCCGTGCCGGTCTCCCTGCGGGGGAGTATGGAAAAAGGTGACGCGGGGTTTCTGTTGACAGGGATCTTCGGCAAGGGGGGGGGAGGTGCAAAACGATAACGGGGAAGGATGAGGGGGCGATTGTGACGGGCAGTGTACAACGGCATATCGCGCGGAGGATTGTTCCGTTGACCGCCGATTGCATAGAAGAGACGTCCTGTGTTTATTACGGCGCTTTTTCTTTGGCCCGGTAAGTGGAGTTATACAAGAAATCGGCGAATCGGACGTCGTCGGTGAAAGTATTGATCTTTTCGGGAGGGATGGGCGAGCCGATATACACGTGAATAGTCCGGCCTTTTTTATTGAAGGCTTCTTTGGCGACACGGAGTGTGCGGAGCTTCCAGCTGATGCGTCCCAGCCGGTAGAAGCATTTGGAGTTGAGGCAGTCGAAGTAGACCGGGTATACCGGTACGAGGGCTTTGCGTATCAGGCGTACGACGCTGTGAGTCCAGGGCAGGTCGCGGACTTGCTTTTGTTTTCCGTCGTAGAACGACATGGCGCCGGCCGGGAAGAAGCCCACGGGATGTCCGTTTCTTAACTGAGATAGCGACCGGCGTATACCGTTTATGCTTTGATGAGCGCTTTTCCGGACGTCGTCCGTATTGGGGATAACGGAGATGAAATTGTCTTCCATCGCCGAGATGTGTGCCAGAATTTCGTTGACCATCACGCGGAAATCGGGCCGCAGGGTGGCGAATATGTCGATCAGGATGATGCCGTCGAGCGAGCCGACCGGATGATTGGATACCGTTATGAAGGCTCCTTCGGGCAGTTGTTGCAGTATTTCGCGGTTATGAACTTCGTAACGGACGTCCATCAGCGGATCGTTCAGCATGGCGGATGTGAAGGCGGAGCCTCTGAGTTGATAATGGTTGGCGTGTATTTGATTCACTTTGTCCATCTCCATCCACCGGAATATTCTTTCCAATAGCCAGGCGCCCGGGCGTGTCTTAAAGAAGGGGGCTTTCCGGCGGATTTCTTCCGGGTCTAATACTGTTTTTTTCATTGTTTTACTTGTCTGCCAGCGATGCGCATATCTTTTCGTGCTTATGAACGGATATTGCCAGGACGATGTTTAATACGAGTATTTCGTACAGGAAATAGAGCCACGCGGCTCCTGCCGGTACAACGATGAACAGCACGATGGTGCGTCCGTTAAACGTCATCGGATCGATCCATCTTTTCATCAGGTGTTTGCTTTTTTGCCGGAATGTCACACGGATATCCTCCGGAATATCGTCGCCGTATTTTGAACGCAGGCCGTTGAGCAGTTGCTGGAGCTTGGGCGTGACGGCCTCCTGAAAGGAGGTATAACCCAGGTATAAAAGGAACAGGATTTTCCCCGGTCCGTTTTTCATCTCTCCGTAGCGGCTCCGGATTGTGTCCAAGCTTTGAAACTCCCGCCCCTTTTCCTTACTGATAAAATAAAGATGAAGCGTTTTGTAATAATCCGTCACATTGGCCTGTACCAGATGCGACAGCCCGGACAGGACGGCGGGAATGAAGAACAGCCCGTTTCCTCCGTATTCGTTTTCCAGTTTCAGCGCCAGGAAGACGTAGATGAGAATGAACCAGATATCGCCGGCAATACCATCCAATATACGTCCCGTTTCGGACTTAATACCGGTGAGGCGTGCCAGTTGACCGTCTACGCAATCCAATATGTTAGCGATAATCAGACAGACGATGCCCGACAGGATGAGTAAACGGTCATGCTGATAAAATAGAGGGCCTGCGGCGGCGCCGACAAAGACGGACAGGATGGTTATCATGTTGGGGGTGATACCCGTATGGCACAATAGTTTTGCGATACGGAAACCGATCGGGCGGTAAAACCATTGATCCGGATAATTTTCCGTTTCGATGGATTTAAGCGATGCCTCATATTCTCTGTCTAATGTTCTGCTCATAGGTTTATTTATAGGAATATCCGCCGTCGGCGAAAATAATCTCTCCGTTAATATATGAATTTTCGATTAATAACTTATACACACCTGCCAGTTCGTCCGGCCGGCAAAAGCGTCCCAGAGCGATCTTGTTTTCTATACAGCGGCGGATGTCGGCCGGTTTGTTTTTCTGCCATTCGGTATCCACAAATCCGGGCGCAACGGCATTCACCCGTATCCCGTAAGGCGCCAGAAACTTCACGAGATTCTTCACCAGTGCGTGCACCGACGCCTTTGTCACTCCGTACGACAGCGACATGGCGTGAGGCAGGACGCCCATCAGGGAGCCGGTAAACAGCACGCATCCGCCCCGGTTTATATCGCCCAGAAGGCGTTGAAGTAAAAATACCGGGAAATGCACATTTGCAAAAAACACACGTTCCCAGTCCTCATATTTCATTTCCTCAAAACCGTCGCGGCAAGTAAGTCCGGCGTTAAAAACCAGCACGTCCGGCTTTATCGCCCTGCTTTGGATGCAATGCGCAACCAGATCGATCGCCTCCCGTCCGGAACTGTCCGCCTGCAAAGCAATCACCTCTCTGTTCCCTTCACGGCGCAGTTCCGCACAAACCTTCTCCGCAACGGCCGTATCCGCGGCATAGGTCAGTATCAGGTTATAACCCATCCTTCCGAGGCATTGGGCCACCGACAGGCCGATCCCTTTGGTGCCACCTGTGATTAATGCATATTTTGACATGTGATGCTTCAATTTTCCGTATTCGTTTCTTTGGTTTTAAATCCTTTCACGGAAGCCGGTTTGGCTTTCCGTTCCTTTTGCAGGGAATTTTCATACGAATCATGAATCGTCTTTTTAATAGAGGAAGACGATACACCGGAGCCGTACGGGAAATAAAAAACCTCCACTTCCAGTTCTTTCAGATAATCATACTTCCCAAACCAGTCATCTCCTACGACAAATGCGTCGATATTCAGTTTCTTCACAATCTCGGTATGGTCAAGCGTGCGTTGGGGGATCACGATATCCGGAGTTTTCAAAGCCTCTATGATGTGGAGCCTTTCCTCGAACGGAATAATCGGCGCCTCCTTATAAGATGCAACCAATTCGTCCGTACTGACGCCGACAATAAGAATGTCGCCTAAACTCCGTGCATAATTAATCATGCGTAAATGGTTGAAATGAAACATATCAAATGTTCCCGATGTGTATACGATTATTTTATCCTTTAGCATGGTGATATGAATAATTAAATGATCAATGCTTCGTTACATGGTGCAATCACTGTGCATTAAAAAGACTGCCGGCGATAGACCGCGCGATAGCATCTCTTATATTTATTCTCCCGTCAGATCCAGCTTTTCCTTATCATCGCTCTTATTTATGTATTGCTTGCGCAAAGGATTGGCGGTTGCAGTCCGGAAATTTATCCTGCACCTGTATGCGTCGATCAGCGTGTAGACCGCGTGCCGGAAAGAGTTCGCGGAAGCTTCGTTTTTCCCGGCGATATCGTAAGCCGTACCATGTGCGGGAGAAGTTCGTATAATGGAAAGCCCTGCCGTGAAATTCACCCCATCCTCCACCGCCAGCGCCTTGAACGGCGCCAGTCCCTGATCATGATACATGGCCAGAATCCCGTCGAAAAGCAGATACGACTGTGCGCCGAAAAAGCCGTCTGCCGCATAAGGGCCGAACACGGAAATGCCGGCCTTATCCGCCTTCTCTATAGCCGGTTTGATGACGACCGCTTCCTCGTCTCCGAGGAATCCGTTATCGCCGGCATGAGGGTTAAGCGCTAATACGGCTATGCGTGGCCTTGCGATACCGAAGTCTTCGCGAAGCGACCGATTAAAGACATGCAACTTTTCCGCAATACTGGCGGTGGTCAGCTTCTGCTTCACATCGGACAGGGGAATATGCCCCGTAACCAATGCTACCCGTATATTTTCGTTCAGTAAGATCATCAGAGACGGCTGACGGTTACGATCGCCGAAATGCTCCTCCAGATATTCGGTATGTCCGGGAAAACGAAACTTATCGTTTTGTATATTATGCTTGTTGATGGGAGCCGTCAGCAGTGCATCGACGGCGCCTCTCTTCAGGTCCGCCACAACAGCTTTCAGAGACTGCCGTGCGGCTTTTCCTCCGGCCTCAGTCTCATGTCCCGGCTCCGGTGGCACATTCTCGTCCACACAGCGTATCAGGTTCAGTTTTCCCTGAACAGCTTTGTTTGCATCCTGTATAATATGAATTTCCGGCGGCGTAACTTCCGCCTCTTCCAGTAATTTGCCGTAAAATGAGGCTGTTTTGGAGGAACCGTACAAGATCGGAATACAAAATTCAAACATCCGGGAATCGGCGAATGACTTCAAAATAACTTCATACCCGATACCATTTGTATCTCCTTGCGAAATTCCAATTTTAATCGGTTTTTCTTCCATGTATTTATTCATTCTTTACTACTACTACTTCTTCTGTGTTTTCCGCCTGTTCGGAGGCCTGCTCGTCAGCAAACCGCGTGGTAAGCAATGCAGCCTCCAGGCGGCGGATATAGTTTTTTTTCTCTTTTTGCGGTTCGTAAACAAAACCTTCCGTGACAATCACGCGCTGATTTTTTTCATCTACCCGGGCATAGCTCACAAACGGGCCGCCCATCATATCGCCGCCTTCCATACGCCACAACCCGCGTAATACGCCGCAATATTTCCCGCGCAGCGTAATCGCGGAATAATCCACAACACGTTTTTCCGTCGACATATAAGAGCCGGGAAATGCGCCGGGGAGCATCTTTTTGGTAAAGGAATCGCGTTTGGCCACCAGATAATCGAGCGTAAACGTATTCTTGTCCACGAACGGAAAACTGTAAATAAGCAGGTCCATACGTCCGGTAACGGCGTTGTTTGAGAACCAAAGGCAATCGGTTGAATCCTTGAAAGAGGTTATATCCGACGGAGCATTTAATGTGATGCCGAATCGATTCTTCACTTTTTCCATGACAACGGGGCTGTATGTTTTATAAAGAAAATCTCTCGTGCGCTTCATCTCTTCTTTCGTATAATGGTTTACAAGAATGCGCGGATTTTCCGCCAGAAACGCATTGATCGCATCTTCATCCGGTGCGTTGAGGTATACCACGGACTGCCCTCTGGCCCATTTATCGGATTCCTTCGGCATCGAAACTTTCGTATACATATTCCTGTCGACGTGCACAATCAGGATATTTCGCACGTATTTAAAAATGCCGTCGAACAGGTCCGGCCTTACATACGTGATTTTCATAGACGATTCCGCCTGCGGCAGATAAGGCACCGGCGAGGTCAAATCTTCTTTAACGGCAAAACCTGCGGCGCCGTCCCATATCGCGTTATCCGCCACAACAATGATTTCATAAGCAATACCCGTCGCACGTGTAATGGACGAACCCGAATTGCATCCGGTTATTCCTGCAATCAGGGTTAGCAGCGTAATGAAAATAATAGGTTTCATATCGTTTATTTTTTAGTTAAGTGTAATTTTTGCACAAATATAACCAAAACCGAATAACATTACCCAATCTTTGTTGAGCAAAATCGAATTTTTGCTTGTTGAAACGGTGTAAATAGAAAAAGAGAATCATCATCTGTTATTTTTTTGCGGTAGACAACATGCCGCACGCGGCGAAAATATCCTCTCCCCTGGAAGCGCGTACGGTACATATAATGCCGTTCCTGTTCAATAAATCCCGGAACCATTCCATTTTTTTTTCACTGCTGCTTCGCAGCTTCACACCGGGGATAGCATGAAAGCGTATCAGGTTTACCCGGCAGGAGATGCCCTTCAGTAAACGCGCCAAGTCTTTTGCATGTCGTTCGGAATCGTTAAGTCCCTCGAAGAGGATGTATTCGAAAGAAACCCTTCGCTGGTGTGAGAAGTCATAAACGTGCAACAAATCAATGATCGCGTCTGCGGGATACGTTTTTTCGACCGGCATCAGCGACAACCTCTCCTCATGATACGGCGAATGGAGACTGACGGCTAAATGACAGTTGCTTTCATTCAGAAACCGTTTTAAGCCGGGTATGATTCCGACGGTCGACACGGTAATCCGTTTGGGACTCCAAGCGTATCCGTAAGGGGCGGTCAATATTTCAAGCGTTTTGAATAATTCGTCCGTATTATCAAGCGGTTCTCCCATACCCATGAAGACAATGTTCGTCAATGTTTCGCTTTCCGGTACGGATTGTATCTGGTTGAGCATTTCGTTCGCCGTAAGTTGTGCGGAGAAGCCCTGTTTTCCCGTCATACAAAACAGGCAGTTCATCTTACAACCCGCCTGCGACGAGACACACAAGGTCGAGCGGTCTTTCGACGGGATGTAGACGGATTCGACGAAGCGGCTCCCGTCTCCGGCGGCAAACAGATATTTCACCGTTCCGTCGGACGAACGGACGACTTCGGACGGCGCCACGGCGCCGATCTCGTAGTGTTCGACCAATAATTCGCGTTTATTTGCCGCAATGTTCGTCATTTCGTCGAAGGATGTGACTTTCTTTTTATAAAGCCAGTCCGTGAGTTGTTTGGCGGCATAGCCCGGTAACGACACGCGGGAGGCGACGGCCTTCAGTTCTTCGAGCGTCATTCCCGATAAGCGTTCCTTATCCGGCCGACTCAGGTTTTCATTTCTTTTCATGTAATCTGAAAATCACCGTGCAGGTGCGGTTGTTTGATTATAACAAAAGCTGCCGCACAACAGGTATTGTGAACGACAGCTTTTTATTTTCTTACGAAGGAGAATCAATAGAAACGGATACGGTTATCTTCAATCTCCGCTTCCTGTTGCATGTAACGCAAAGCAAAATTCCCGATCCGGTAAGAATTATTGGCTTCGATCATATTTTTTTGCTGACTTTCATCGTATATACTATTTCCTTTTGTCCGGTTAATCACCTCAAACACGTAAACGCCGTTACTGCCGGCAACCGGCTCGCTTACTTTGTTTAACGGAGATAGGGTAATGAGCGCGTTTAACTTCGGCTCAATGCCTATATTCGTGATACGCGACGTTGCCATGGTGATAAACCTGACCGTATCGGGAGTAGCAGACATAGTTTCCGCATAGGCCGCCATAGTCGACAGATTCTTCGCTTTCAGGTTCGCTGCGATTTCTTCTCCTTTTTTCTTCGCTGCCAGTTCCGCTTTCAACTGGGGCGTAACGGATGCTAACGACTGGTATCCTTCCGGCAGCTTTCCTTTGTGCGCCGCCACTACAAACTTATCATCACATTCGTTGATTTCCGATATCTGTCCCTTTTTGTTGTTGAATGCCCAGCGAACCACCTGGCGAGCGCCGGTAATCGCACCGACCACCATATCCGTCTTGTAAACGCGCATGTTTGAAACCAGGTCATAACCATTGTCTTTAGCTGCCGCCGCCATTTTCTCAACGCTGTTATTATTGGCGATAAACTGGTTCAGCGCATTATAAAGTTGGCTGCGTGTAGCAGAGCTGGGGGTAACCGTATATTCGATGTCGGCTACTTTATATTTCGGTACGTTTTTTGTTTTGTCGGTTATCTTTACAATATGATATCCGTAAGTTGATTTAACAATGGCACATTGACCGACGGAAAGCGAAAACGCCGTTTTCTTAAATTCTTCATTCAGTCCCTGCAACGCTCCGGCTTCTGTGACCCATCCCATCTCACCGTTATTTTCGGCTAATTGGTCAACAGAATGTTCTTTCACGACTTCCGCAAAGTCCGCTCCGTTTTTTATTACATTCAACAAGCTGTCCGCATACGCTTTTGTTTCCGCTTCGGTTGCGCGTGAAGCAAGCGTCATTTCCAATACATTGACGGAGTCAGGAGCTTCCGTTTTGTCGACCATTTTAAGGATGCGGTATTTGTCATCTTTGAAAATAGGGCCTTCTATATCGCCAATCTCGGCTTTCGTAACAAAATCGATAGCATCTTGATCTACTCCGAACCCGCTTACGGAAAAGAATGCATTGATATATTTGCGTTCGGATTTTTCGTTTGTGAGCGCCGTTACGTTTTCGGTCGTTTCCAGTTCGGCTTTGATCTCATCCATTTCTTTGGCCGCCTTGTCATAATCTTCCCGGCTGGGAACAATATCAACGGCTATATAGTCGATAATACAGGTTTCGCTCTGGCGGAACATTTCTTTACGTTCTTTGTAAAGTTTCTCTATTTCGGATGCCGGTATGTTGACGGTAGAATCCGCAATACCTGAAAACGATTCCATTACATAGGTTATATCGGAACTTTCCGCAGAGTTGTCGAATGCGTCTTTGGCTTCCAACGAATTGGCGACAACCGCTTTATTGAGCAACGTCGTATATTTTTCCGTCATACGGTTCTGTTTGATGGTTTTTTCCCAGAACAGCCATAATGTTTTATACGGCATCAGTTGCGCCTGCGTACTTTCGGGGAATCCGTCCATATTCTTTATCTGATTCAGGAAATTGATCACTGCGCTTCTATCGAAAGTACCGGTTTGCGGATTCTGAAACATGGGCAACTGAAGCAGTACGGGCGATATGTTTTCTCCTTCCACCATGTCGGTCATTTCTTCCGGGGTGATGTACATGCCCAGATTGTCAAGTCGTGGCTCAAGCACATTTTCCATGATGATATTTTCATATACGGCCTGGCGGATCTGATTGGTATAATTTTCATTAAGCGTCGTTGTACCCATCTGTATCTGATATACTTCCGTCAATTCGTTTTCGCGGGCCATATAATCCTGATAATCTATCGCGTTACCATTAACGACTACCACGTTGTTCTGGTTTCGGTTCATAAAAGAAGAACCTGAATTTAAAAGGTCTCCTATGATAAACGCAAATAGGGCTACCCCTACGACGGTGACCAGAAGACCCGCTTTTTTTCTGATTTTTTCCAGTGTTGCCATTCTATACTTTAAAATTACAGTTAATATTCAATCTGTCGGAAACTCATTGTTTGAAAAATAAAAAGATTCCCGTTTAAGCGCACAAAGGTATAAAAAAAATGAAAACGGACATAAAAAAAAAACTTTTTTTTCGGTATGGGCATTATTCCTTTTCTTTTATGCCTGAAGGAGGGAGAATGATCGTGTCCTGCGCGCTTTCGGGATGATTTACGGGATTGATTTCATTCCCTGCCGAATCTGCCGGAATGGAATCCGTTTCCCGCGTGCGGCGCTGTGTTTCTACGTTCATGACCGCGGTAGTATTAAATATCTTATACTCACTCATATCCTCGTTCGAAATAAATCCGACGCCGGTATTGACGTCTTCTCCTTTTGTAATGACCACAAACGAATCCGAATAGACTGTTTTCTTATTCTCATCCCAGAACAATTGGGATGTTTCAAAGTGTGTGCCGTCTGTGTTGATAATGTCGACATTACCGTCTGCCTGCCACAGCCTCCGGCGTTGAAAATAGCGAACCGTATCGGCCCGGCAGCTAAACATTATATTAAACAGCGTATCAAATTTTTCAAGGTATGCCTTATCGGGAAAATACCAATAAGGCTCGGACGCCTTGTTAAAGATGAACATGGTGTCGGTTATAATTTTATATCGTGTGACGCCGGAGTCCGATATAAACGTTTTAACATTTGCTTCTTTCAGGGTATACGAAGTTTCGGGGTCGAATATGATTTCTATCATTTCTTTCTTATCCCCGCTGCAGGATGCGAGAAAATAAAAAGGCAGAACAATCGTCGTCAGAACGATTGCCATGCCTTTTAAAGGGTTTATCCGAACGGAATCCGTCATATAAATGAAAAAGTGTCCGCTTTTATCTGATCGTAACCGTTTCGCCGATCCATCCACCGATAGAGAATGATTTTCCCTGATCAATTTCCGGATGCATAAATATTTCCTCTTTGGTCGGATAATATTTTTTGTAGGTATTGATCAGTTTTCCGGCTTCTTCCGCTAAAGACGAATCCACCTGGCGCGCTTTTTCCAATTTGTCTACTACCGTATAGTATACACACTTCGTCAGTACCTGATCGTCCGGGAATGCGGTTTTTGCTCCGGAGGCGTAGCACATAGCAATCAACATGTAAGCGCGTCCGTAATTCGGATTTTCGGCCAGACATTTCAGACTGAGTTGTTTCGCTTTGACAAAACTGTTTTGCTGTTGCGCCATTGCCGCCAGGGCATAATATAATTCCGCCTTGATTTCGGCGTTATCACTCATTTCTATCGCTTCGTTGTAGTATTTTTCGGCTGCCGCAAAGTCTTTTTCCCTGAAAGCTTTGGAGCCGAGGCCCATAGCCGATTCGGGAGTAGGTTCAATGTTATGCGCATATTCCGATGCTGTGAAAAATGCATCTATTTCGCGGCAGTTCACCCGGCGGAGTAGCGTTAATGTTTCTTTCAGAAAATCGAGATTAGTCTTGTTTTCCTCTATTTTAGCGCCGTATATGCTTTGCAGTATTTCACAGTCGGCCGCACCGCTTAACACAAAATTCTTTTCGATTTCTACCTTCCTTGCGATAATATTCTCTTCATCTTTCGCGTTGTTCGCCTTTTTAGCCGTTTCTATCTGTGCATCAAGTATTGCAGAGGTTTTCAGGAAGTCTTCGACATACTGCGCTTTATGTTTATCCATATCATTCTGCAGTATCTTGAATGAAGCAAACATATAAAGAGAAACGGCTAAAGCTTCCGTTTTTTCTTTAAACTCATCCATCACTTCTCCGGTCCATTTATATATGACGGCCGGATCCGTACCTTCTCCTTTGAGTTGGTTGTAATTTTGCGCTTTACGTGATACAATCCAATCTTTTCCGTAACGATTGTCATCGCCGAAATATTTGATGCGGTCATCATATAATTTCATTAAATCATTGATAAGCGCTTCTTTTTTTGCGGCGTCATTCTCCTGTGATATTTGCCAGTTTATGATGTCGACCCCATAGATATAAATATTTTTAGTAGATGCCGGACATTCATCATACACAGCTTTCCAGTAAGGATGTGCATCTTTGAAATTTCCGGATTTGGCATACGGTATGAACAAACTGATGTTGGTGATACAGCGTACGCTGTCTTCACCCGAACCGTATGGCGTCCCCTGGTCTATACCTTTTTGTGCATTCATATTTATCGCTATAAATGCACTTAATACTAAAATAAAAACTTTGCTCTTCATATTTTTGTAAATTTAAGTTGTTTTACAATCAATCTATCTTCATTTTAAAGAACCAATACTCGTTAAATGTATAGCTCAATGTCATTCTCAAGTAATTTTCTTTAATCATAGTCTTCGCATTCGGGCTTATGTTCATGTATTCAAAAGATACATTAATATAAGAACGCGCGTCGCTTATCGGAAATCCGAGCCCGACGGTAACTCCGTATTCCTTGTAACTGTTGCCGTTTATTCGAACATACGAGTCGGAATAACTTGCACCTAACCGGTATCGTACGCGGTTGAAATACGGGCGGGAATATAAATTGGGGATGTATTCAACTCCCGCCTTCACTTTCGAGCGGTTTTTGAAATGATCGCTTTTCCCTTCAAACGTTGCATTTTTCCATTCCTGATATGAAAAATCGGCAGCGATGAGCCACTTATTATCTTTTATATACGACAGTCCCAATCCGTATTCGGCCGGAAGCCCAAACGATTTGCCGGTTATGGTATCGGTTGTGCTTTCCGAATCGGTTACCCTCTCGTATACATCGTTGTTCAGCCGTTTCCGGGGCGTATAAGTAAGCCCCGATACGAAACGTTCCGTTTTACTCAGCGGATGCGTGTATTGCAGTCCGAAGTCAAATGTAACGTCGCTGAATTTATACTCCTTTGTATTTATAATGTTTGTCGTATTCGGTGAGCCGTAAACCGTTCTCGCCTCATGATTGATAGCGCCGAACATATAATTGATATTGGCGCCCACAGAAAGACGTTTCTTCCATAAATCCATAGACAATCCGGCATACAATAGGTTTAATCCGCCCGTTCCGGTAAATACTTCCTGATAAGTTTCCCCATCGGAAATATTTATGCTGCTGAAATTATATCCTACATGTGTGTAAGGCAATAATCCGGCGCTCATCGCGATCCGCCGGTGAAGCGGAAATTGCATGGCCATGTATTCGACATTTCCGTTTATGTCGTTTTGCTTATTTATCCCGTCACTGTACTGGGACAATTGGGCCGATGCTCCGAAGTCAAATAAAAACGTCATGGAGTCCATGCACGAATATGACGCAGGATTCATCGGATTAATCTGCTTGGATGAACGCAATCCGATTCCCACTCCCCCCATAGACCTGCCCGCTCCGAATGAGCGATTGGCCAATTCTCCATATCCATAACGTGTATAGGGTGAGTTTGTACTGTTTTGCGCCGTCAGAGAGAAGGCGAAAAAAGACAAAAGTCCCGACACAATCATCAGATTAATTCTTTTCTGCATTATATTCTAATATTCTGTTTAAACCAACTAAAACCAAATTTGCGTCTGCAAAGATGTGATTTTTAAGCCGTCTTTCAAAATAAAATGAGTGGCCTCCTGTTAAAAAAACAAAAATGTCACCGTATTTTACTTTTAGCGTATCAATATATCCGTCCATTTCATAAACCATTCCGTTCACTACGCCGGCCAGAATTGCAGATTCGGTGCTTGTTCCGATAAACGGCACCTCCTCTTTTTCTTCTATCAGGGGCAACTGCTTCGTGAACCGGTTGAGTGCGCGGAAGCGGGTCGTTAATCCGGGTGATATGTTACCGCCTTTGTAGACCCCGGACGATTCGATTAGTTCGTACGTGACGGCCGTTCCGGCGTCAATAACCAACAGGTCGCGTCCCGGTTGTAAATGATGTGCCCCTACGGCAGCCGCAATCCGGTCTTTGCCCAACGTATCTTTTGTTTCGTATTCCAAACGGATGGGTATCGGCGTATGTTCATTCAACCATAAAAGGCGCCGTAAGCGTTCTTTCAAAGCATAAACCAATAACTCGTCCGTATCGGCGACAGAAGAAATAATACCTGCCGTCGGATGATACTCTTTAAGTATATCTTCGACGGAGGATCTGTCGTCTTTGTCTAAAAAAGCATAAGAGATGATCTTCCCGTAGTCGAATACCGCTACTTTTAGCTTTGTGTTACCTTGTTCTACGATTAGATTCACTCTTTTATGTTATTAAACAGGGGGGCAAAGATAATATAAGTTAGGAGCAATACAAAATAAATTTATCTATTTTATTGTTGAAAACGGTTTATCTTCATGTAAATAAAGACCGGATGAATCGCCGGTCGTGTGGAATGAACTTTGCCGGTGTTGAAAAAAAAAACCTCGTTTTTGATATTTATTGTAATTTTTTCTGTAATTATGCATTTTCTTTTTAACAAATATAGCAATGATTATGGAAAGATTTTTACTTATTATTCTTCTGAGTGTATTTGTTTATACGGCTAATACACAGAATGTTCAGTTACATTATGATTTCGGGCGATTTGTCTATGATGATGATTTGAACGGGCGGCCTCTTCTTACATCAACCGTCGAAATGTTTAAAGTCGACAAATGGGGGAGCACTTATTTTTTTGTAGATATGGATTATAGTTCTGCAGGCGTCGCTTCCGCGTACTGGGAAATTGCGCGTGAATTGACATTCCGGCAGGGGCCTTTCTCCGCGCATGTAGAGTATAACGGAGGATTGAACTATATCCGGAATGCATACCTTTTAGGCGCTACGTATACCTACAATCGTGCGGATTTCAAGATCGGTTATTCTTTAAGTGCCATGTATAAGTATATTCAGAAACATTCCGTCGAAAAATATTCGGGAGATGAAGTGTCTGTGACGAAAAAACCGCATAACTTTCAGGTCACAGGTACATGGTACCTGCATTTTGCAAAAGACAATATGTGTACGTTTACGGGTTTTGCCGATTTCTGGCGTGAAAAAACAATAAACGGGGACTTTATTTTTCTTTCCGAACCTCAATTTTGGTTACATCTCAATAAACTGAAAGGTTTTGACGACCGGTTTAACCTGAGTATCGGTACGGAAGTGGAGTTTAGCTATAATTTTGCGGCCCGCGACGGACTATATGTCATACCTACTGCGGCCATACGATGGGATTTTTAGATCACTTGCAAATATATAGATGGATATGAATATGCTGTTCAGATTATTCGGATTAGATCCGAAAGAAACGACCGTCAGAACGGAGATACTCGCAGGAGTGACCACTTTCCTGACCATGTCGTACATATTGGCCGTAAATCCCTCCATTATGGGAGAAACGGGTATGGATAAAGGCGCCTTGTTTACAACTACGGTGTTGGTATCCGTTATTGCAACGATGGTTATGGCGTTCCTGGCAAAACTGCCTTTCGGATTAGCTCCCGGAATGGGATTGAATGCTTTTTTTGCATATACGGTTTGTCTTTCAATGGGTTATAGTTGGCAATTTGCCTTGACCGCCGTATTCATTGAAGGAATTATATTTATTCTGCTTACCATCACCAATCTGCGGGAAGTCATCGTAAATGCCATACCGGCTTCGCTACGCAGCGCTATCGGGGCGGGTATCGGGCTTTTCATCGCTTTTATCGGCCTGAAAGGGGGCGGTATAATTGTTTCAAGTTCCGCCACTCTTGTGACGCTCGGAGATATTACGAGCGGAACCGCGCTTCTGGCGGTTATCGGTATTGTCATTACAGGTGTGATGGTTATATTGAAGGTTCCCGGCGCTTTGTTAATCGGTATATTGGGAACAACCCTGATCGGTATACCTATGAGTATCACACAATATGGAGGGGTCGTGAGTGTTCCGCCCTCCATAACTCCCATATTCTGGCAGTTGGAATTGGATCCGTCCCGGATTTTTTCGTTAGATATGCTGGCGGTTGTTTTTACGTTCCTGTTTGTCGATATATTCGATACGATAGGGACATTGGTTAGTGTAGCCTTAAAAGCCGGGCTTGTCGGAAAAGACGGGAGAGTCAGAAACATAAACAAAGCCTTTATGGCCGATGCGGTCGGTACGACCGCAGGTGCGGTTTTAGGATCAAGTACGGTGACGACCTATGTCGAGAGCGCGGCCGGAGTCGCCCAGGGCGGACGTTCCGGTCTGACCGCCTTTGTGGTTGCCGTATGTTTTGCGATTTCTCTTTTATTTGCGCCTGTGTTTATGGCGATACCCGGAGCGGCTACCTGTCCGGTTCTGGTCATTGTGGGGTTGTTTATGCTTAGTTCGATCAGGAATATAGACCTGGACGAGTTTTCCGAATCAATCCCGGCTTTTATCTGTATTCTGCTGATTCCGATGACTTACAGCATTTCCGACGGAATACTGATCGGTCTGATCGGTTATGTTTTGCTTAATATGTTATGCGGCAAATTCTATAAACTGACGCCGGCCATGTATATCCTTGCCGTTTTATTTATCCTTAAATATGTGTTTATCTGATCTTTTGATCGTTTTTAAATGGTTCGTTCACTCTAATTTCAGATAACAATAGATCGGATAATGGTCGGACAGGTTCACGCGCTTGTCGACGCGGCAGTTGTATGCTTTCATGCTGGATGAATGGAAGATATGGTCTATACGGAACAGGAAAAAATTCTGGTTATAAGAGTTGCCCATCCCGAATCCGGATTCGGCGTATGCATCCACAAGCGGGCCTTGTATGGTGCGGTGTACGTATGAAATGGGGGTGTCATTGAAATCCCCGCATACAATCGTATAATACCCGTTCTCCTTTCGTATCTCGTCGGCAATTATTTCGGACTGTCCGGCGCGTACGCGAAAAGCTTGTCCCAGTTTTTGCTGGATGGAACCGCTCAGCCCGTCAAGCAATTCCAGATTTCCGGTAATCATGTCCGAATATTTGGATCGGTCTTCCGCAGTCAGTTTGAATGATTCCAAGTGATTGTTGAAAAGTACGACCTTTCGGCCTTTTACATTTATTTCATGTACGGAAGCGCCGTTGTAGGTGGACGGGATATTGATCTTTCGTGATTTTGTGATCGGGAATTTGGATAATACGGCCAGTCCGAACTTGTAACGTTTCTTCGGCGACGAAAAAATAGTTTCCGCGATGTAGGGATACATGGGTAACGCTTCCGCTACCTCTTTGGAATTCATCAGGTTGGAACGTTCGCTTACCATATATTCCTGCAAACAGACAATATCGGCGTTTGATTCGGCAATGAATTGGATGATTTTGTTGGGCGATTCTTCGGTATGATCTTTATAGGCGAAACTCATCACATTATATGAAAGCACTTTGATCAGGTTGTCCTGCGGAAGGATCTCCGTTTTGATATGGAAAGGGCAATAGTGCGAAAACGGGATCCAACATGCCGCGAATGTCATTGTCAGGATAAAAATCATCAACCAGTTTTTTACGATGATCCAGTAAATAAAAAAGCAAAGGTTGATAAACAAAAGGATCGGGAAAGCAAGGCCGAGATAAGCAAAGACGATATTTTTTTCCGGCGATATAATGCCGGAATAGGCTGATGCAATGAAAAATATCACTAAAAGAATATTTAGTGAAGCAAAAAAAGAAAGAAACAATAGTTTAACAGGGGTAAACCATTTTATTCTTCTATTTTTTGCTCGCATTGAATAATTTCTTTTTTTCTTCCGCCGAAAGGCTTTCATATCCGGAGTGTTTCAATTTGTCTAATATTTCATCAATTATGCGATTTTCTTCATTTTTTCTGCGGTGGTACTCATCATCTGTTTCCGGACGGCGATTCCAATCATTGTGCGTCTGTTTGTTTGCTTGTTTCCGGTGGACTTTGAAAGACGGTTTGTGTGTAAAGAAGTTTGTAAACCGCTTCATCATCCGTTTTTTATAATAAGCGATATCGATTCTTTTTTCATACAGGCAGGCATAACATATACCCAGTAACGCTCCTCCTATGTGGGCGATGTGTCCGCCGGCATTATCCGATGTGATCGCGATCAGGTCGAGCAAAAAGACGCCTATCGCCAGATAGATGAGTTTTATACGCCCCAGTAGCAAAAGATGGATCATATAATCTTTTTGATAAAAGGAAACGGCAAATACGATCGCCATCACCGAGGCGGACGCTCCCGCCAGAAAACTGTAGTCCGCGTATTGTTTTAGAAAAGGAAAGAGGTTGTATGAAAAAACAAACAGCAACCCTCCTGCAAGTCCTCCCAGGATATACAGCCTTCCCATCCGGCGTCCGTCGAAAAACCGGAGAAACATTTTACCGAACCAGTATAGCCATAGCATATTGAAAAGTACGTGCAGGAAATCGAGATGTACGAACATATAGGTAAAAATCGTCCATGGGCGGTACATAAGCAGCGTCCATGATGACGGCATCTGCAGATATTCGGGAAAGGAAACGTCTATCATGAACAGATGCAGGATAACGATGAGTAGCCTTATGACAATGAAGACTCCTGCATTTATGTAAATATATTTGGCAAGAATAGAGCCGGCGTTGAACCTCCGGTTTATTTCAGAAAAAATATTGCTCATGGTTTCTGTCTTTTTTTCTCCAGTATAAAACAAGAATGATGCCGAACAACATTCCTCCGAGATGGGCGAAATGAGCTACATTGTCGAAGCTGAAGTTTGCGATGCCGGCAAACAACTCCACTACTCCGTAACCGATAACCATGTACTTCGCTTTTATCGGAAAAGGGAAGGGGATGATATATAACGGCATGTTGGGAAGCAGCATGCCGAATGCGAGCAGGATCCCGAATACAGCTCCCGACGCGCCGACCGTTGTTGCGTTGATCAGGAGGTTCAATTGTCCTCTAAGCGGATCCGTATAATTCATTCTCTGCTGAATGATTCCATAACCGTCCCTGTATATTTCGTCTATGATATCGGGGCTTAAGTTTGCTTCGGCGCTTTTTATCCGCAGGTATGCCACCAGTATATTGATCAGGCCGGCGCCGATACCCGTCACCATATAATATGTAAAGAACCGTTTGGAACCCCAGATCGATTCGAGGAAGCGTCCGAACATGAATACGGCGAACATATTAAAGAATAGGTGGGCGAATGAGCCATGCATGAACATGTAAGTCACAATCTGATGAAGACGAAACCCTTTGGACGCCGGATAATGGAGGCCCAGCATATTCGTCAGGTCTAACTTTGTCATAATCATTGTAGCCAACCAAAAAAGCATATTGATGATAATCAGGTTTTTTGTTACTACAGCAGTGTTCGAAAAAGGATAATAACCACGTTGATTCATTCGTTACCTATTTATTATTAAAAGGGCAAAGTTAGTATAAAATCTTCAATTATACACAAACGCATAAAAAATGTCCGGCAAAAATTTATGAAAGGGAAAGTATAGGAAAAATGATAATCTTTTTGTTTTTTATGCTGAAAAACATATATTTCGTGTAAAAAATAAGCTAAATAATTGCATGATTTCAAAAATAAGTTTAACTTTACCGCCGAAAAGTTGGGATGTAGAGGTATTTATATATATCAGAATATGTTTACTAATTTAAATTTATTTTTCTATGAACAAAACAGATTTTATTGGTGCAGTTGCTGCAAAAGCAGGACTCTCCAAGGTTGACGCGAAAAAATCAGTAGAAGCTTTCATTCAAACGGTAGAAGGCGCAGTTAAAGATGGTGAGAAGGTATCCCTGTTAGGATTCGGTTCCTTCTCTGTTGTTGAAAAGGTTGCTCGTAAAGGCGTTAATCCAAAAACAAAAAAACCGATTAACATTCCGGCTCGTAAGGTTGTTAAATTTAAACCGGGTGCAGGATTGTCGAAAGTTGTAAAATAAAAAAACTGCAACTTTAGAAAAAAGGAGAACTTTGAACGCTGTTCGGGTTTTCCTTTTTTTTATTTTCCTCCTTTCCCTTCTCCGACAAACGCATGATGTTTGTATTTGAAAAGGATGTTAAAGGATGTGAGGCTGCCGTATGAACGGGTGATGTATTGTTGCAGCACGATTTTTTCCTCATCGTTCAGGTTGCTGGTATTCACTTTCTGCTCCAGTACCCGTAAACGGTCGCGGATCATAATAATCTTGTTAAAAAAGTTTGAGATAGGTATCTCGTAGGGCTTCAACTCGGGATTGGACGGTTTCAGAATCAATGTTCCTCCCGACCATTTATCGGCAATCGGCACGATTTCCTGAATATCGGAATAATCCCTTAAAATCTTTTTCAAAGAATCTTCGATCATTTCTAAGCTGACCAGGTCGTCGGCCGGTTCGAGCCGTTCAATAATTTCCAGTCCTTCATAAGTCCGCAGGATTTCCCTGATTCCATACTCCATGAACGAAATCAGATAACTCTTTGTCTTTACCTGGATAACTACTCCCGACTTGTATTCATTGTGTTTTACACGTGAACCTATCCCTAAAACTTCATATTCCATAATTGTGTATTTTAAAGTGTTCCTTTCTCTCTACGATCCGGCAAATATAGTAAATTATAAGAATAATAAAGAGATGATTGCAAATAAAGCTTCTGTTTCCGCTAAAAAAAACTACGCGTAAACTTTGTATTTATCATATAAATGTTGTAATTTTGTCAGGTAAACTGAAATATTAGCAGTTGTACGGTATGACAAATAATGATATACAACAGGTAAAGCAGCGTTTTGGTATTATAGGTAACAATGCGGAATTGAATCGTGCTATTGATGTGGCCTTGCAGGTTGCTCCTACGGATTTGTCTGTGTTGATAACGGGTGAGAGTGGGGTAGGAAAGGAAGTTTTTCCACAGGTTGTACATCAGAACAGTCCGCGTAAGCATGCACAATATATAGCTGTGAACTGCGGTGCAATACCCGAAGGTACGATTGATTCCGAATTGTTCGGTCACGAGAAAGGATCGTTTACGGACGCCAAAGATTTGCGGAAAGGCTATTTTGAAGTGGCGGACGGCGGAACCATCTTTCTGGATGAAGTGGGGGAGTTGCCCTTATCTACCCAGGTACGTCTTTTGCGTGTACTCGAATCCGGCGAATTTATGAAAGTCGGTTCTTCGAAAGCGCAGAAAACAAATGTAAGGATTGTTGCCGCTACCAACGTGAACCTTGTGGAGGCCGTTTCGCAGCATAAGTTCCGGGAAGATCTCTATTATCGTTTGAATACGGTACCCATACGTATCCCTCCGTTGAGGGAACGTCATGAGGACGTCTTGTTGCTTTTTCGTAAGTTTGCCAGCGATTGCGCCGACAAATATCGTATGCCGGCTATCCACCTGAATGAAAGTGCGCGGGAGCTGTTGTTATCATACCGCTGGCCGGGAAACGTGCGTGAACTTAAAAATATTGTGGAGCGTGTTTCGGTGATAGAGGAAAATCGTGAGATTACAGCCGAAGTATTGAAAATGCACCTTCCTAATATATCCATGGAGAAACTGCCTGCGCTGGCGTCTTATCATGCGGATGATAAGAAAATTTTTAACAGCGAACGCGAGATATTATACCAGGTGCTTTTTGACATGAAGAAAGATGTGAATGAGTTGAAAAAGTTGGTGCACGATATTATGAATGAGAATGTAACGATGAATACGGTTGAGAATAAGAATATTTATTCTCCGACGACCGTATCTCCGCCTCCGATACGTCATTCGTCCATACAGGATGCCGAAACGGTGGAAGAAACCCTCTCCCTCGAAGATGTGGAAAAAGAAATGATCCGGAAAGCGTTGGATCGGCATAACAAACGCCGTAAAAATGCAGCCGCCGATTTACAGATATCGGAACGTACATTGTATCGGAAAATTAAAGAATACGGACTGGAATGAATCATACGTTGAAATATATTTTGTTAACAGCCGTCGGTTGGACTTTTTCGTCCTGCTCGATATCTTATAATTTTAGCGGGGCTTCCACCATCGATTATTCGAAAACGTCAAGCATATCCATTAAGGATTTCCCGAATATAGCTCCGCTGGCTTATTCTCCCTTGTCGCAGGTGTTTACGGAAACGTTGAAAGACAAATATACCCGTCAGACCAAATTGCAGATTCTTCGTGACGACGGAGATCTGGATCTGGAAGGCGAGATCACCGGCTATAATTTCACATCCGAAGCTGTGAAAGCGGATGACTATGCTTCCCAGACACGTATGACGATTACCATACGGGTACGGTATACGAATAAAGCGCAACCGGAAAAAGATTTTGAACAGTCTTTTTCGGCTTATCAGACGTTCAGTAACGAAAGTACGATCGACCAGGTACAGGATGCTTTAGGAAAATTGATTATAGAGGAGATTGTAGATCAGATTTATAATGCAACAGTTGCAGATTGGTGAGTTATGACAAACGTGGAAAT
Organism: Tannerella sp.; assembly: GCA_031255595.1. Classification (GTDB taxonomy): domain Bacteria; phylum Bacteroidota; class Bacteroidia; order Bacteroidales; family Tannerellaceae; genus Tannerella. The sequence continues at coordinate 21,950 of JAIRSF010000245.1, read as the reverse complement.
ATATCAATGGATGGCCGACCCCTCCCTGCTTACGAAATCATCGTTGCTGGAGTTGAAACAGATGGTGGATGATTTTCCGTATTTTCATGCGGTACGGATGTTGTACCTGAAAAATCTGGCGGTGCTGGATGATGTGCGTTTGAAGAAGGAGCTGAAGAAAATGGCGGTTTTTATCCCCGATAGAAGACAACTGTTCATGCTCATCGAGGGTTTTCATAAAAACAAACAGAGGGTGCAGGGCGGAGCACCGCCTGTTGTTGAACCGGGAAAACAAATACAAAAAGACGGCGGTCAGGCGCCGCCGGCAAAAAAAGTCGACCCGCCGGTTCTTTCATCGAATCTTGCCTCCGATTATGTAAACTGGCTGGAAGCGAATACCGATGACCTGCCGGCAGAAAATGGGACGGAAAATCGGTTGAAACATCAGGATTTGATTGATACGTTTATTGAACATGAAAGTAAACAACTCGGAAACCGTTTGACCCCGCTTGTTACCCCCAAAACGGAAAAAGGAGAGGAGGAAGCGGAGAATATGCCGGAGTCCGAAGTTTTTGATAAAATATCTCTGGATGACTCCTATTTTACTGAAACACTGGCTCGTGTGTATATCGGTCAGAAGCGATATGACAAGGCTTTGGAAATTATTCGCGTTTTAAGTTTGAAATATCCGGAAAAAAATATTTACTTTGCAGACCAAATTCGGTTTTTAGAGAAAATTATTAACATAAAAAAATAAAGAAATGTACGTTTTTATTTCAATTTTGATTTTTATCTGTTCCATTTTATTGGTACTGATCGTCTTGGTTCAGAACTCTAAAGGAGGAGGGCTGGCTGCCGGATTCTCTTCTTCAAATCAGGTATTGGGCGTTCGTAAGACCACCGATTTTCTTGAAAAGGCAACTTGGACGCTGGCAGGGTTACTGGCTGTTTTCTGTATAAGTATCACATCCTTTATCCCACGTAATAAATCCGTATCAAACAATTCGGATGTGATCGAAAATGTGAGTGCGCCCGTCAACATATCCATTCCGGAGTTTGGAACCGCGCAGCCCGAAGCCGAACCTTCCGGTGCGATGCTTCCTTCACAAGCCCCTTCGGAACAGGAACCTCCGGCAGAATAAGACGTTTGTTTTTCAAAATATAAAAAGGCGGAAATTGTTTAAAATAAGCAATTTCAGCCTTTTTGTGTGAAGAAGTTGAAAATTAAGATTATGTCCTTAAAAACAATACTTTTTGTACAAAAACAAGATGAATTGGTTAAATATAGGCTTTCTTATAGTAGTGATGGCTGCTGATTGTTATATATTTGCAGCATCGACGTAATACTTCTTCATATTATTAGTTCTTTTTAAGGTAAAAGGTTTTATTAATGGTTAATGTGGAAAGTCCCGGACGTGAGTTCGGGACTTTTCAGTGTTTTTATTCGGAGGGATCGCTTTCTTCTTTCATGTTATGAAAAACATTTTGAACGTCATCGTCTTCCTCTATTTTTTCAATCAATTTTTCGATAGCTTCACGTTGTTCCGGCGTGACGTCTTTTACGTCGTTCGGTATACGGACAAATTCGCTGGAAGTGATCTCGTATCCATTGTCTTCCAGATATTTCTGAATTGCCGAATTTTGTGCGAAAACCCCCTCCCGAATAATTTCGCCTTCGTCTTCTTCCATTTCGTCTACTCCGTAATCGATTAACTCCAGTTCCAGATCTTCCGGCGCCGTATCTTCTTTTGTGGTGAGGTGAAAGACGCATTTGTGGTCGAACAGAAACTCCAGCGAGCCGGATGTGCCGAGCGAGCCGCCATGTTTATTGAAATAGCTGCGTACGTTGGCAACCGTACGCGTCGTATTGTCGGTCGCCGTTTCCACAAAAATAGCAATGCCGTAAGGCCCGTACCCTTCGTAATTCATTTCTTTATAATCCGTAAAATCTTTCGACGTTGCTTTTTTGATGGCGCGTTCCACGTTTTCTTTCGGCATGTTTTCTTTTTTCGCCGTCTGCATCAATACACGCAGGCGTGGATTTGTTTCGGGATCAGCCCCGCCGGATTTGGCTGCGATCGTGATTTCTTTTCCTAATTTGGTAAAAACGCGGGCCATGTTGCCCCAACGTTTCATTTTTCTTGCTTTTCTGTATTCAAACGCTCTTCCCATATTATTGATTTGTGTTTGTAAGTTTAAAATTTATCTCAGTTGTGCTCCGAGTTTATCTTCCAGATTTTTCCGTATCTTTGACATGATGGCATCTATCTGTTTGTCATTCAGCGTTTTTTCTTTGTCTTGCAAATAGAAACTGACGGCATATGACTTTTTATTCGGAGTCAGGTTTTTGCCTTCGTATACATCGAACAAAACGACATCTTTCAGTAATTTACGTTCGCTGTCCCGGGCTGTTTTCTTTATGTCTGCGAATGTGATGTTCTTATCAACCAGTAGGGCGAGATCCCTTTTGACTTCGGGAAACTTCGGAATATCTTCAAATGTGACCCGGAGCTTCTTCACTTCTTTCATCAACGCGCTCCACGAGAGTTCTGCAAAATAAACCTCGTTTTCGATATCCATCATTTTTAACAGTTGGCGCCCGACGATTCCGAATGTGCCCAATGTGCGCCCGGAGGGTGATGCGATAGATATGCCCGAACTGTAGATATCGTTTGAGAAATTTTCCCAGATCATTTTTTCCATATCCATCCCCAGGCGCAGCAGTATGTTTTCTATGTGGGCTTTCAGTTCGTAAACCGATATTTTTTCATCCGGATGCGCCCAGTTGTTTTCCGTACGATTGCCGGAGATCCATAACCCGAGATGATAGTCTTCCCGGTATACCGAAAGAGCGTCGTCTTCCTTTTTATCTTCTTCTTTGTATGTATAGCAGTTTCCAAACTCAAAGAATCGTATATTCTTGTTTTTACGTTTTATGTTGAACGCCGCACTTTGAAGTCCGCCGAAAAGCAATGTTTGCCGCATCGCGTTCAGGTCGGTGCTCAGCGGGTTCATCAACATGACGCAGTTTGCCGCCGGAAAGGTAGTGAGTTCGTTATAATACGCCGAACGTGTCAGCGAATTATTTAAGATCTCATGAAAGCCGGCTCCGCATAACTGTTCGGAGATAAGATTTTCCAGCTTATAGCTTTTGTCCGTTGCGGCCTGATAACTCAACGTCGAACGTACGTGGTCGCTTAATTCAATATTATTATACCCGTAAATACGTAAGATATCTTCTACCACATCCACGTCACGCCGCACGTCGTACCGGTATACCGGCACGCGGATCGATAGTCCGTCCGGTGTTTCCGATGTTATTTCCATCTCTAACGACGTCAGGATACTTTTAATCGTTTCGACCGGTATTTCTTTTCCGATAAGCGTATTTATTTTTTTATATGTAATGTCTACGCCGAAAGGTTCGATCCGTACCGGATAGAGATCCTGAATATCTCCTGTGATGGTTCCTCCGGCTATCTCCTGTATCATCAGTGCGGCGCGTTTCAGTACGTAGATCGTTTGATTGGGATCCAGGCCGCGTTCGAAACGAAAAGAGGAGTCTGTGTTCAGGCCGAAACGGCGCGCCGTCTTACGTATCCAGGCAGGATTGAAACATGCAGATTCGAGAAAGACGTCTTTCGTGTTTTCCGTCACACCGGAATCAAGCCCTCCGAATACACCTCCGATGCACATCGGTTCGTCGATGTTGCAGATCATCAGATCCTGGTTTGTCAAGATTCGTTCCGTACCGTCGAGCGTAATGAATTTTGTGCCTTCGGGCATTGTGGTAACAACCACCTTGTTTCCTTTTATTTTTCCCGCGTCGAATGCGTGCAGGGGTTGTCCCAGTTCGTGCAGCACATAGTTTGTGACGTCTACTACATTATTTATAGGGCGTAGTCCGATCATCGTCAGGCGGTTTTTTATCCAGTCGGGGCTTTCCCCGACTGTGACGCCTTTGATCGTGATACCGGAATAGCGTATGCACGCCTCGGGGTTCTTCACTTCTACGGAAATCGCCGGAGAGGTAAGATCTTCTATTTTAAAGCCGTCGACCGATGGCCTCTTTAGATCCGACGGTTTTCCCGCCTGCTTCAGGTAGGCGGCCAGGTCGCGCGCCACACCGAAATGGGAAGATCCGTCTACACGATTAGGCGTTATATCAACTTCCAGGATATAATCATTTTCAATTTTGTAATATTCTTTTGCAGGCATGCCTACCGGTGTATCCGCCGGGAGCACGATGATACCGGAATGGTCGGAACCGATACCGATCTCATCTTCCGCACAAATCATACCGAATGATTCCTGTCCGCGAATCTTTGATTTTTTTATTTTTATTTCCTTATCGCCGTCGTATAAGACCGCACCTACGGTGGCGACGATAACTTTTTGACCGGCGGCTACATTGGGAGCGCCGCAGACGATCCGCAACGGTTCGCCGGTTCCGGTATTTACGGTGGTCAGATGGAGATGATCCGAATCGGGATGCTTTTCGCATGTAAGGACTTCGCCGGTAACAAGTCCCTCAAGTCCTCCTTTAATCGCCTGTATTTCTTCTACCGTACCTGTTTCCAGGCCGATTGAAGTAAGGGCGGATGCCACTTCCGGGGGATTCATTTCCAACGGCAGGTAATCTTTTAGCCAATTGTATGATATATTCATCGTTATATATGGTTTGTGTTAAATTGACCTGCAAAAATATGAAAAAAAAGTAATATAACGATAGTTGGGATGCTGTTTTTTTCCCTTCCGGGATTTTAATCATCGATGCCGTTTCTTTTCATTCCGGGATAGTTGATGTTTGTCGGTTTAAAATCCCTTGCGGCTTTGCGTATTTGTCTTTTTTCATGTTCCGTAAGGCGGCCTACCGGTCGGATGGCTCCTTCGTCGTAATAGTTTTTATAGGCGGTGGCGTGCTTGGCATTGTGCATCTTCCTTCTGTATAACGGACTGAATGCCATGGATAATATATGGTTGAAGTCTGTTGAGATGGTGCCTCCCGGTCTATAATTGTATGTGCGGAAAGATAAAGCTTGCGCCGTACCGGTCGGTAGCAAGGCTTCCAGCTTTTCCCTGTCCTCTTTCGATAATATACAGGTCATACTTTCTCTTATCGAATCGATTTCGCTCATATACAAAATATATAATGCGAATACGGCAGGGGGCATGGTGTAGGGATCTATGCGCCGTAATTTGACGGAATCGGGGACTTTTGTATCTTCAAATTCTTTTAACAACTCAATCTTGTCAAGCTGATTTTCCGCATTTTTCATCCACGAGGGCACAATCAGGCGTCCGTCTTCTATCGCTTTTTTGGTTTCTTCGTTTATTTTGATTTCTTCCCCCTCCAGCATATTTTTCAGCCAGATCGAATCTTCTTTACTCCAATACTGGGCGTTCGCTATTCCGTTTACACTGATTATGAGAAGAAATAACAGGACGATCTTTTTGTGCATTGTTCTTTTTTTTAAAATTTTGATAGTGACAAAGATATCGGTTTATAACGACACCTGCAAATAAAATATTGTTAAAAAATAATTTTGCATTTTGAATAAAATAATGTAATATTGCAATCCTATTCATCATTAAAAACATAGCATCAACATGGGATTATTTGGAAAGATTAAGGAAAAAGCGTTCAATGAATTTATAGACATTATTGAATGGCTTGATGATACGCAGGATACGATTATATGGCGTTTTCCCCGGTATCAGAATGAAATAAAGAACGGTGCGCAACTGACGGTGCGCGAAACGCAGGTGGCCATATTGGTAGATCAGGGCAAGTTTGCCGATATTTATCAACCGGGCCGTTATCAGCTTACGACGGCCAACATGCCCATCCTGTCTACACTGAGGGGTTGGAAGTATGGTTTTAACTCTCCTTTTAAGGTAGAGGTCTATTTTGTGAATACCAAACAATTCCTTAATCTTAAGTGGGGTACAAAAAATCCGATCATGCTGCGCGATCCCGAGTTTGGGCCGATCCGTATGCGTGCGTTCGGGACTTATTGTTTCAAGGTAAGCAACGATCCTACGAAATTCATTAAAAATGTGGCCGGTACGGAGGGTAGTTTTACGACGGAAGGCATACAGGAACAGTTGCGTAATTTCATCATTACTAAGTTTACGGATCATTTGGGAGAGTCAAAAATCGCGGCATTGGATATTGCCGCCAATCTCAATGAATATTCTGCCGCTCTGAAAGATAATCTTCAGGCGGATTTTGAGGAGTTGGGGATTGAGCTTACGAAGTTCCTTGTGGAAAACGTTTCCTTGCCGGAAGAAGTGGAAAAAGCGCTTGATAAGCGTACCGGTATGGGTATTATCGGCGATATGGGGAAATATACGCAGTATCAGTTTGCCGATGCTTTAAAAGCCGGGGCGGAGAATCCATCCGGCGGCGGTTCGCCTGCCGGCGACGCCATGGGTATGGGTATGGGCTTTGCTATGGCCGGGCAAATGGCGCAACAAATGATGAACCCGCAAAACCAACAGACGCAGCCGTTGCAACAACCGCCTGTCGCACCTCCCCCGATACCGCAACCCAAAATGTATTATATAGCTGTAGACGGGCAGCAGACCGGGCCTTTTGACCCGACACAACTTCAGCAGATGGCCCTACAGGGTCAGTTTAATCGGCAGTCGTTGGTCTGGACTCAGGGTATGCCGGCATGGGAAGCTGCAGGTACAATCGGCGAACTGTCGAATCTGTTCGGCTCAATTCCTCCCCCTCCGCCTCCCGTATCACCGGAATAGTTCTGACTGATGGTAAGAGATGAAGTGCCTGGTCAAGCACAAAATAATACGATAGAATCCGTCGACACGATACGGAGCAAATGCCCTTCGTGTGGCGGCGAACTTGTTTATTCTCCCGAAGATGAACAGCTCATTTGTTTGTATTGCGGTACGAAAGTGCCGCTCGATCTTACGCCTGTGGAGATAGAGGAACATGATTTCGATGAATGGTCGAAACATCCCGAAATGCAAGATAAGGCGGAAACGCTTGTGGCGGAGGTTGCCTGCGGCCAGTGTGGGGCGCATACGACCTTTCCCGAAAATACGACTTCTTATACATGCGCCTTTTGCGGAACGCCGATCGTATTGAAGGAGTCCGTACAGCGTCGCTCGTTGAAACCCGAATATATGCTGCCTTTTAAAATGGGGAAAAAACAGTGTGATGATCGTTTTCGGAAATGGGTTTCGTCACGATGGTTTGCACCTTCCGGGTTTTCCAGAGAGTTATCGCTTCAGGAACGAATGAAAGGCGTATATCTGCCTTACTGGACGTACGATGCGGATACGGTGACCGTATATGAGGGTGCGCGCGGAGTAAACCGGCAGGTTAGGGGAGTAAGTAACGGTAAAACGGTGACCCGCACCGTTACGGACTGGTATCCGGTTTCGGGGACGGTGCATTATGTGTTTGACGATGTACTTGTACCGGCGTCGGATAGTTTGCCTCCTGATATATCACAAGTTCTCACGAACTGGGATCGGAAAAATTATGTAGCTTACAATGAACAGTTTATGCGTGGGTTTCTGACAGAGTTGTACCGAAAAGATTTCAGGGAATGTTATCCGCAGGCAAAGAAGCAAATGGAATCGTATATTTCGGCGCTTGTCCGCTCGGAAATAGGAGGTAATCAGCAGCGTATACGCCGGCAGGATACCCGTTATTCCGATGTGAAGTTCAAACACGTACTTCTGCCGGTCTGGTTAAGCGCTTACCGTTATAAAAATAAATCGTATGTTTTTGCCGTAAACGGCCGTACCGGGCAGGTTTTCGGACAGCGTCCATGGAGTATTCCAAAGATAATGCTTCTGATCCTTGTTCTTGCTGCCGTTCTTGCCGTTTTGTTTTATTTTGGCGGAGGATAGCCTGCAAACAGGAGCAAAATACAAAGAGAGTGGCCGTCAACGGTTTGTGACGCCACTCTCTTTTTTGATTTGTTTGCGAAACGGCTTATTTGGGTTGCTTCCCGATGTAAGCCAGAATACCGCCGTCCACATACAGGATATGGCCGTTTACAAAATTCGATGCTTCGGAAGCCAGGAAGACGGCCGGCCCTTTCAGGTCGTCTGTTGTTCCCCAGCGCGCTGCCGGCGTTTTGGCAATGATGAAAGAATCGAAAGGATGACGCGAACCGTCCGCCTGTTTCTCGCGTAACGGTGCGGTTTGCGGAGTTGCGATATATCCCGGCCCTATGCCGTTACATTGTATATTATATTCTCCGTACTCGGAAGCGATGTTGCGCGTCAGCATCTTTAAGCCTCCTTTAGCGGCGGCATAAGCGGAAACGGTTTCCCGTCCAAGTTCGCTCATCATAGAGCAGATGTTGATAATTTTTCCATGTCCTTTTTTGATCATGGCGGGAATGACCGCTTTGGCCATGATAAAGGGGCCGTTCAGGTCAATATCAATCACCCGGCGAAATTCTTCAGCGCTCATTTCGTGCATCGGAATACGTTTGATGATCCCCGCGTTGTTGACAAGTATATCTACTGCGCCGACTTCTTTTTCTATCTTGGCAATCATTGAGTAAACTTCTTCTTCGTTGGTTACGTCAAACACATATCCATGCGCCTCAATGCCTGCCGCTTTGTATTTTTCCACCGCGTCTTCCACTAAATCCGGCCTTAAATCGTTGAAAACGATTTTTGCCCCGGCTTCGGCTAACGCCGACGCAATAGCGAAACCAATACCATAAGAAGCTCCCGTAACTAATGCTATTTTACCTTTTAATGAAAATTGACTGTTCATACGTTTTTAAATTTTGATTACATGATTTTTACGATCAGGGGTTCTTCAAGTGCTTTAGCGAAGCGCCCTATATAATTTTGAAACGAATCAAGGCTTGGAAATCCGAATTTTTCCCACCCATATCCCGTATAATAGGTAATAGGTTGATTGGGATAATAAGACGTTATTCCCAAAGCATGCGAATGGGTTTCTTCTTGTTTGCTTTTAGGATGCAGGATGGTGTAGGTATTGGAGGTGATTCTTTCTAATCCGGTAGGGAACACCATGCCGACATACACTTTGCCTGCTTTTTCATTGGCCGGTTCCTCGTATATGATGGCGGCGGTTCCGTTTTCCGTATAAGCCGAATAGGCCTGGTCGTCCTTCGCGCGTTTCACAAGTCCGGCGGCAACGGTTAATGTATCACGAACACCGTATTCCTGCGTTACTTTTGTCAGTTGAGAGCCTGCGTCGAGCGAGAATGTGCGGCTTTCGCCGAATGTTTTGCCGTCCATCGTGATATCTTTGTAGGTCAGCTTGAAAGTGGTGCGCAACGGCCCGTTTTCGAAAAGCTCCTGACCGACGAAATTATCATTCAACACCAATGAATCGTTTTCAAACGGGGCCATCGCGCCCGCTCCGAGGGTGCGTCCGACTTTGTAGTCGTCAAGGCCTTCTCCATGGTCGTCATGATAAGACCGGACGCGGCCTATTTCATCTTTATACCACTTGTCGATGATCAGGTTATTTGTCCTCTTATACCATATATCCAACCCGTTACTGGGCCCATCGATAGGAATCAAGGCTAATCCGTAGATGCGGAATGCCACCCGGTCGTTTTCCCAGGCGAAATCGTCCTTCCGTTCCGTTATAAGGCGTCCGTAAACTTTTGGCGGGAAAACCGGTTGCGTACCTGTTTTGACCACATAAGACAAGGTTTCTTTCGCTTTGATATCCGTCTGGAATATCAGTTTTCCGTCGTAGGTTATTTGCGACGGGATGACTTCGTCTTGTTGGTTCGTTACAATATAAACTTTTCCCGCCGGAAGATTCATTAATTTTTCCGTCGGTATCTCAACTATTTCCAAACGATCGAAATCGCTTGGGTTCTCTACCGTTATATTCAAGCCCGAGTTACATGAGGTCAACAAAATAAAAGTTGAAATCAAAAAACAAAATTTTTTCATGTTCGTTGTGTATTAAACGTTTATAAAATATTCTCTGTTAATTATCGGAGTTTATCCGCCGTAAAAGTGTCCATATCATCATAATCCAGATTTTCTCCGCACATAGCCCAGATAAACGTATAGTTGCCGGTTCCGGCCGCAGAGTGGATAGACCATGAGGGCGAAATAACCGCCTGTTCGTTTCCTAAAAAGAGATGCCTGGTTTCCCGGGGTTGTCCCATAAAATGGCAGACGGCCTGTTGTTCGGGAACTTTGAAATAAAAATAAGCCTCCATCCTGCGGGAATGGGTATGCGGCGGCATGGTATTCCATACGCTTCCTTCTTTGATCTCGGTCAGTCCCATCTGCAACTGGCAACAGGGAATGATCTCGCTTAGAATCAATTGATTCAATGTTCTCTCGTTCGACAAAGCCTTTATGCCCAGTTCGCGTGTGCGGCGCATCTCTTTCGTAACGGCAACGGTCGGGTATGCCGTATGCGCCGGCGATGATGCAAAATAAAATTTAGCCGGATGGGCGGCATCCTTGCTTTGAAAGATAACCTCTTTAGCGCCCCTTCCCACATATAATGCGTCTTTGTAAGCCATTTCGAATACCTGTCCGTCGACGGAGATGATTCCCTCGTTTTCGATACAAACGATACCGGCTTCGCGCCGTTCACAGAAATATTCGGAACGGATCAGGTCTACCGTTTCCAGCTTCAGGTTTTCTTTTACGGGAAACGCCCCGCCTACAATCAGCCGGTCGTTATGCGTGTAAACCATGATTACTTCATCTGTTCCGAATAATTTTTCAATCAAAAATTCTTTTCTCAGTTGCGTTGTGTCGTAATGCTTTACGTCATCAGGGTGTGTACCCCAGCGTTCTTCAATTGTCGTTTTCATACTATAATAAGATAATCGTTCATGTCACAAGTTCGGACGGTAAAGATACATGAAAAAAAAATGAATCAGGAATATATTAGGGGAAAAATGACGAAAATTAAACATATTTTGTATCTTTGCCCCGATTGGAATCAATAGATCGGATGTGCATATGCATAAAAAGGTTTTTGTGAGCGGATGTTATGATATGTTGCATAGCGGACATATCGCTTTTTTTGAGGAGGCTGCGCAGTATGGCGACTTATATGTAGGGATCGGTTCGGATCAAACCATTCAGGAGTTGAAGGCCCGGAAAACGATCAATACGGACGTGGAGCGTTTATATATGGTAAACGCCCTGAAGGTCGTCAAGGAAGCTTGGATAAACAGCGGCAACGGTATCCTTGATTTTGCGGAGGACGTAAAACGGCTTCGGCCGGATATCTTTTTTGTGAACCGCGACGGCCATTCCCCGGCAAAAGAGCGGTTTTGCAAGCAATTGGGGATCCGGTATATTGTCAGCGAACGCATACCCCATAACGGGCTTCCGGCGCGTTCTACCACCGCTTTGCGTAAAGAGTGCCTGATACCGTACCGGATCGATCTGGCGGGAGGATGGCTGGATCAGCCGTTTGTGAATAAATACTATCCCGGTTCCGTCATTACGGTTTCTATTGAGCCGGATTATGAGTTCAACGACCGTAGCGGTATGTCTACAAGTTCCCGTAAGAAAGCGATCGAGTTATGGCATACGGATATTCCCGACGGCGACCGGGAAATGCTGGCACGCACGCTGTTTTGTTTTGAGAATCCTCCGGGTACGGCCTATGTGAGCGGTTCGCAGGATGCTTTGGGGATTGTCATGCCGGGCCTGAACCGTTTTCTTTATGATAACGATTACTGGCCGAAGAAAATGGATAAAGTGACGGATCCCGATCTCCTGTCCTGGATCGAACGGCGTATCTGGCTGATACCGCTTTATCCCCGCGAGCATGATTATGACGTACTTGCGAATACGCATATCGATGCGAACGGCGCTATGGCTTTGAGCCGCGCCTCCGAAGATTGCTGGAAGGCGATACTGAATAAAGATGTGAATCGATGGGGCCGCGCTTCCATCGCCAGTTTTGAGGCGCAACTGCAAATGTTTCCGAATATGATCTCCAAAGATGTCAATGATACGTTGGAGGCTTATAAGTCGCAGGTTCTGGGATGGAAACTGTCGGGCGCCGGAGGGGGCGGGTATCTGGTTGTTGTGAATGAAACGCCGGTTCGTAATGCGATTCAGATAAGAATCCGGAGAGATGGTTTCGAATAAAATACATATATAATATGAAAGGAATTGTTTTGGCCGGAGGATCCGGTACCCGTTTATATCCGATTACAAAGGGCGTATCCAAGCAAATGCTTCCCATCTATGATAAGCCGATGATCTATTATCCGATATCGGTTCTTATGCTGGCGGACATACGAGATATTCTCATTATATCCACTCCGCAGGATTTGCCGGGGTTTCGCCGTCTTCTCGGAACCGGTGAGGATTTGGGCGTCCGTTTTGAATATGCGGAACAGCCTTCTCCCGACGGTTTGGCGCAGGCTTTTATTATAGGAGCGGATTTTGTAGGGGACGACGACGTCTGCCTTGTATTGGGAGATAACATATTTTATGGACAGAGTTTCTCGCAAATGCTCAAAGGGGCGATAGAGAATGTGAAACAAGGTAAGGCCACCGTCTTCGGATATTATGTGAATGATCCGGAGCGTTATGGCGTGGCGACTTTCGATGAGGCGGGCAATGTGTTAAGCATAGAGGAAAAACCGGAGAACCCGAAATCGAATTACGCCGTAGTAGGCCTGTATTTTTATCCGAATAAGGTTGTGGATGTGGCTCGTAATATAAAACCTTCCGCCCGCGGTGAACTGGAAATAACGACAGTCAATCAGGTGTTTCTGAATGAGGACGCGTTAAGGGTCATGCTTTTAGGCCGGGGATTCGCCTGGTTAGATACCGGAACGCACGAATCCCTGTCGGAAGCGTCCGGTTTTGTGGAAGTGATAGAACGTCGCCAGGGATTGAAAATTGCCTGTCTTGAGGAGATCGCTTATCATAAGCAATGGATTGACGCCGCTCAACTGAAAAAAGCAGCTCAACCCATGATCCGGAATCCGTACGGGCAATATCTTATGAAGCTTATGGAATGATTGTTTTATATATTGCCTGTACAATGTAGCTCAAAAATAGCACAATTGTAAATGACTGATTAATAGATTTATTTATATTATCTATCTTGTGATTGATAAAAAAAAAGGAAAAAAAATAGCATTATTTGCTTTAATTGAAAAATAGGGTTATCTTTGCATGAACAATTGTTGAAAATATTACGGAAAGCATAGTTCAGCATTATGTAGGTTATTAGAATGAGAAAGAAAAGTTATTGTTAAATTAAAATGTATAATTATGAAAACGAAAGTTTTACTATTAGCTTTTTTATGTGGTGTTGTAATGTCGGTTTCTGCACAGGAATATCAACCCCAGGTTGGATTTAGTACGGAAAATGGCTCTAAAGTGAATTTCAAGAAGAATAAAGCGAGCGACAATTGGTTTATTTCTCTTGGTGGTGGTGCAAGTATGTTGTTTGGTGATCAGAACAGTGATGCTGATTTCGGCGATCGCGTCAATTGGGCTGCGGGTTTATCGATTGGAAAGTGGTATAATCCCTATACGGCTGTACGTTTGCAGATTAATGGAGGTCAACTGAATAACTTCAGGGTATTGGCCGGTCAGACCGGATTATCTCATCAGGATTTCCTGTATGGAAATGCACATTTGGATGTTATGTGGGATATCACGAATTATTGGGCTCCTTACGATGAAAAGAAAGCGGTTCGTCTTATCCCGTTTGTAGGGCTTGGTTATGCGCTTCGTCCGGGTATAACGGTAGACGGTATTGCTTACAAACGTTCGGAATCTCCTTCCATTAATTTGGGTCTTCAGATACCTTTCCGCTTGAGCAATCGTGTGGATCTGTTCCTCGAAGGTCAGTATACTTTGCTGAATGAGCAATTTAACCGTACGGATATGGGACAGGAACAGGATCGTGTCGTTCAGGCGTTGTTAGGATTTAACTTTAAATTGGGCAGAACTAATTTTGAAGTCATCGAACCGATGGATTATGATTTGCTGAATGATTTGAACTCTCAGATTAATGCGTTGCGCGCTCAGAACGACGAATTGAGCAAACGCCCGAAATCATGCCCCGAATGTCCGAAAGCCGAGCCTAAAATTGAGCAGGTTGAAAGTATGAAAAATGTTGTATTCTTCCGTCTTAACAGTTCTGTGATCGATAAGAATCAGGAAGGTAATATTTTCAATACTTCCGAATATGCGAAGGAACATAACCTGCCGATCAAAGTGGTTGGGTATGCGGATAAGAAAACGGGTACTGCCGATTATAACCAGGGCCTTTCGGAAAGACGTGCGAAAGCCGTTGCTAAAAGGCTTACCGACCAATATGGAATTCCTACGGAAAGAATTTCGATTGAATGGAAAGGCGATACGCAACAGCCTTATGAAATTAATAATTGGAACCGCGTGGTTATCATGGATACCAACAAGAAGTAATTGGAACCTTTTATAAGGCAAAGAAAAAGACCGGTGTTGATCATCGGTCTTTTTCTTTATGATGCGCCCTGCCTGATTACCGATTTTGTGGTGACCGGTATGTGTCGATGAAAAAATAAACGGACATATTTTGTATTGTATCCGATTTACATTACCTTTGAAACCTTGATTATAAATCATACGGAAAATTTGATTACAGATCACGTTGAAAATGATGGATGAAAATCGGAAATCACAATACGATACGAATTTTTTCGAACGGTATGCCCGTATTTCGTTGATAGAGCTGGTTGATGAACGCTTCGCCGGGTTAAAGAATGAAGACCGCCCGGACTTGCAGGATCCGGAGCTTGGTATCGGGATAGAAGTTACACGTGCGATCCGGGAAAATAAGGAGGTCGCCCATGCTTTGATTAATGAAATAGCAGGCCGTCCCGTTATGGAAGTTTCGGAAGATGAATGGATTGATATGACAAGGTATGGATATGGGTATGGTATTCATGATCATTTGATGGGGAAGGTAGAATACGAATATTGGTCTGCCGCATTACCGTTAAAGAGGGTCATAGAAAGTAAGGTGCGGAAAGTTTCGGATGGGTTTTACGGTGATTTTGCGGAATATGGTTTGTATGTTTTTTCGAAAGAGAGCCTGACGAACCATATGTTAGATTCAACCATTTCTTATATCATGAAGTTGCAGACGGCAAATGAAAAAAGATATGCCTACCTGTATATTTCACAGATACATGAAATGTTTGTCTGTAATCTGGGGAACGCTTCGTTTCATATGATAAAGATAACAAAAGCTCAATGTCGTAGATTCTATCATGAAGCGATTATACAACAGTAGTAGAATAAGGTTTTAAATCTCAGCGGTATGAAGTATAAAATGATTGTGCTTGATGTTGACGGCACGTTGCTTAATAATGATAAGATTATAACCGCCCGTATGCGGGCGGCGTTGATAAAGATTCAGCAGATGGGGATACGTCTTGTATTGGCGTCCGGACGCCCTACCTATGGTGTTCTTCCTCTGGCAAAAGAGTTGGATCTGGATAAAAATGAAGGGTATATACTCTCGTATAACGGCGGACAAATTATTAATGTACAAACCGGTGAACTCTTGTTTGAGAAACGTGTGAACCCGGAAATGATTCCTTATCTGGAACGAAAAGTGAAGAAAATCGGGTTTGATATCTTTACATATCACAAAGATACCATTTATACGAATAATGCTTCGAATGAACACATTATTCAGGAAGCCGAACTGAACAACATGCATATTCGTGAAGTTGAAAACTTTGCGGAAGCCGTCTGCTTTTCTCCTTGTAAGTGTATGATCGTCAGCGATGATGAAGAAGCTTTGATCGAACTTGAAAATCACTGGAGGAAAAGATTGGCGGGTGAACTGAATGTCTTCCGTTCCGAAAAATATTTTTTGGAAGTCGTTCCTCCCTTTATCGACAAGGCCAATACGCTGAGTGTATTGCTGGAAATGCTCAAAGTGGATTCTGAGAATATTGTAGCTATAGGCGACGGCGTTTGCGATGTGAGTATGATCCAATTGGCCGGGCTTGGGATCGCTATGGGAAATGCGCAGGAATCGGTCAAAGCTTGCGCCGATTATGTGACGTTGACGAACGACGAGGGCGGTGTTGCCGTAGCCATAGAGAATTATATTATATCGGGAATACGTCCGGCGGAAATACCGTTGGATAAGCTTAACGAATCGGCTAAACATGCATTAATGGGAAACCTGGGTATTCAATATACCTATGCTTCGGAAGAACGGGTGGAGGCGACCATGCCTGTTGACGAACGTACGCGCCAGCCTTTCGGTATTTTGCATGGAGGCGCTACACTGGCATTGGCCGAAACGGTGGCGGGGTTAGGTTCCCTGACGCTGTGTAAACCGGATGAGATGATGGTAGGTATGCAGGTTAGCGGAAATCATCTGTCTTCGGCTCATGAAGGCGATACGGTTCGTGCCGTAGGCACTATTATACACCGGGGGCGATCTTCTCATGTCTGGAACGTAGATGTTTTCACCTCCACCGACAAGTTGGTTTCGTCTATCCGCGTAGTGAACAGCATCATGAAAAAACACTGATTCCCCGAACACCTTATTTTTTTTATCGGACATTGCGGACGCCTACCGGACATTTATCGGACATTTAAGGGAAAATATAGCGGGAAAGTTTATTATTTCCTTCATTTTTAAGTAATTCCTTTTCAGCCAACCCGGACAAATCACGGCGTGCCGTTCTATCGGAAATATTATATTTTGCTGCGTATTCCGAACTTGTTATTTCGCCTTTGGCTTTGAAATAAGATAAAGCATCTAATTGTCTGTCGTTTAATTTTAAACTACTCAAATCAAGTGATTTGCGAAATTCCACCCAATAACCTGAATGATTATAAGTTATCAAAGGCAAAGGCAAACCGGCATCTGTACATTGTTCGTTGATTTTTTCAATGCCTCGCCCCCACGCCTCAACATAACCGCTACGGAAAAACGCATTGGCAATATCAGGATTATAGGGAATTGAGGAGTGTTTTTGTTGCAACATATCAACAGTCCAATTTTCAGGCAATTGCCCCATATTCCAAATCATAACCTTATCGACATAAACGCTTATTTGGATAGGCGTACAGCCCGCGTAATCCTTATGTGAAATCGAGTTTAAAAGTGCTTCTCGCAAAGCATCTTCGGGATATTCGTAGGTTTCTATTCGCGACAACCCTTTGTAACTAATAAAAGCTTTGGTGTATTTGGTAAGTAGTAATTCCATTGTTCGCTCAATCTGCTCAAACAAATTACCGTGAATGGTGTCTTGAAATAACAAGTCTGTATTAGTACGGAAAAATCCGATTTTGATAAATGCGCCGGTAACAAACTTTTCGGGGTCGGGGTGGAAGAGCAACAATGCCGCTCTTTTTAAATGTTTATTTTCTATTAGATTCAGATTATTAAGCACTTGTTCGGGAGTGTCGTTACGGTTACTTTCGTTCAAACGCTTGCTTTCTATGCCTTTTTCTTTGAAAAAGATAAAAGTTTCCTGTTTCAGTTCTGAAATTGGAACATTTGGAATTACTACGCTGTCCCACTTTCTACCGTATTTGCGTAACAGAAATTTATCTAATGCTGCGCCTTTTAATTCCTGTTTGGTGCTGCCACTGCGGTAATGGTACTCGCCTTTGTAGTTTACAGGGTTGGGATGTGGCTCAACAATGATTTCTATAAAATTGCCTTGCTCTGTTTCGTGCAGGTTTACATCGGCAACAATACCCAAAATGGTGGTTATTTTATTAGGTAGATCTTTCAACAGTTTTTCGACATTTTTTACGCCAACGATATTACCCTCATCGTCTTTGCCGATAATGAGTGTACCACCTTGTGCGTTGGCAAAGCCACATATCCACCGCAGATACTCGTCTTTCCAAACGGATTTATACTCTACGTTTTGAGTTTCAGGCATATTGAGAATAATTAAAGTGCAAAATTACAATATTTTTATGGAATATAAAGGGTTATTAGCGTTGTTTTTATTGGGTTGTTTGGGTGTTGTGGTTTCAGCTGGTAAAGTTCCGTTTGTGTGTATAATACAACCTCCCCTTTTTCTGTTCCATGATGGAAGGAGAAACAGGGGAGGTGTATAAAAGCCGCACTGTAGATGTGTGTAAACTCCGTATGACAGGATTTGAGTGCCTTTGCTGTCTTTGTAATCCGCTGTGCATAAGCATTTTCCCGAAAGAATTGCGGCCCGCCATTAACAGCAAGAGCTTGCCTCGGAATTTTAGTATATTCTGATGAGTTTTCCAATCGAACAAGTGCGGCTTAACTCATTTCTTTCTCACAAAGTAAATAAAGAAAAACGGATAATGCAAGAAATAACGGTAAAAAAATCGTTTTTAACATTATCCGTTTTTGTTATTTCACTTCTTTGCCTTGGCGACAATGGCTTTGAACGCTTCCGGGTTATTCATAGCTAAATCGGCCAGCACCTTACGGTTGATTTCAATACCGGCTTCTTTTAACCCGCCCATCAGGCGTGAATACGATAATCCTTCCATACGCGCTCCGGCATTTATACGTTGTATCCACAATGCGCGGAAATTACGTTTTTTGTTACGACGGTCACGAAAAGCATACGTTAAACCTTTTTCCCAGGTGTTCTTTGCTACAGTCCATACGTTTTTACGAGCGCCGAAATAGCCTCTCGTAAGTTTCAAAATCCGTTTTCTTTTTGCTCTTGAAGCAACGTGATTTACTGATCTTGGCATAATTCTAATTTTTTTTGAATGTTAGCGCCACCTTTTTAGGATGATCTTGGGTGCTAATCATTCGGTTAATAAAATGTAATAAACTCTTGCTAATGATTTAATTATTTCAGACAAAGTAACTTCTTGATGTTGTTTATGTCCGCATTAGCTACTAACCCTGTATGAGTCAGATTTCTCTTCTGCTTTTTAGTTTTCTTGGTCAGAATGTGACTTTTAAAAGCATGTTTTCTCTTGATTTTACCCGTTCCGGTAAGGGCAAACCTTTTTTTTGAACCGGAATTAGTTTTCAATTTTGGCATAACCTGAATTTTAAATATTGATTGAATTAGTTAATTATAAATCATCCCCTCGCGGAAATGCTATTTGGTTTCATCTTTGTCTTCATTTGTTTTTGGGCCGGGTGCATCCTGTTTTTCATTTTTTGACGAGGATGGTTTCGGTGTTCCTCCTTTTTTGGAAGCGGGAGATAACATGATAATCATTCGTTTCCCTTCCAATACAGGCATTTGTTCTACTTTTCCGTATTCTTCCAGATCGTTTGCAAACCGAAGTAATAGAACTTCTCCCTGTTCTTTGAATAGAATGGAGCGTCCTTTAAAAAACACATATGCTTTCACTTTTGCTCCTTCTTCCAGAAATTGTTTCGCGTGTCTCAGTTTGAAATTGTAGTCGTGGTCATCGGTTTGCGGCCCAAATCTGATTTCTTTCACGACAATCTTTAATGCTTTCGCCTTTTGTTCTTTCTGACGTTTTTTTTGCTGGTAAAGAAATTTTTGATAATCGATAATTTTACATACAGGAGGATTGGCATTTGGGGAAATTTCTACCAGATCGAATCCCATGTCTTCAGCCATTTGTAATGCGTTGGAAGTAAGATAAACTCCTGGCGTTATATCGTCGCCGACCAAGCGAACTTCAGGAACGTTTATACGTTCGTTGATTCTGTATTGCTCTTTATTACGATCGAATCTCATTGATTTTTTATGTATAATATTTACCTCCTATTTTTTTAATTCCATTGTTTTTTTTGTTTATTTATCATTTCGTCAATTTCTTTCAAAATTTGCGTTGCGAAGGTAGTGATTTTAATCGAACCTTTGTCGCCTTCGCCTTGTTTTCTTACCGAGACTTCATCATTTTCCATTTCTTTTTCTCCGACGATAAGCATGTAGGGTATGCGTTTAAGTTCATTGTCGCGTATCTTACGGCCTATTTTTTCATTACGATCGTCAACTATAACGCTTATGTCGTTTTTTTCCAGTTTATGCGCTACCTTGTAGGCATAATTGTTGAATCTTTCTCCGATAGGCAGTACGGCAACCTGGTCAGGGGTCAGCCACAGCGGGAATTTTCCGGAAGTATGTTCTATCAGGACGGCGACAAAGCGCTCCATGGAGCCGAATGGTGCGCGATGAATCATGACAGGGCGATGCTTCCGGTTATCTTCGCCGGTATATTCCAGTTCGAATCGCTCCGGCAGGTTATAGTCAACTTGAATTGTTCCTAACTGCCAGCGTCTGCCGATCGCGTCTTTTACCATGAAATCAAGTTTAGGGCCATAGAAGGCCGCTTCGCCTAATTCGATTTTCGCAGGCAGTTTTTTTTCTTCGCAGGCTTCGATTATTGCACGTTCCGCTTTGTTCCAGCTTTCATCCGATCCGATGTATTTTTCTTTATTTCCCGGATCGCGAAGCGATATTTGCGCTTCAAATTTATCGAACTTTAGTGCTTTAAATATGATGAAAATGATATCCATCACTTTCTGAAATTCATCTTTTAACTGGTCCGGACGGCAGAATATGTGGGCATCGTCCTGTGTAAATCCCCGTACACGCGTTAGTCCGTGCAGTTCGCCGCTTTGTTCGTAACGGTATACGGTTCCAAATTCGGCAATACGTAGGGGAAGGTCTTTGTATGAACGCGGGAATGTTTTATAAATTTCGCAGTGATGCGGGCAGTTCATCGGCTTCAGTAGAAATTCTTCTCCTTCCTGGGGGGTGCGAATGGGTTGGAATGAATCTTTTCCGTATTTTTCGTAATGACCGGATGTGATATATAGTTGCTTTCCTCCTATATGCGGAGTCATTACTTGTTGATAGCCGTGTTTTTTTTGTATTTTTTTGAGGAAATCTTCCAGTTTCAGGCGTAGTTGGGCGCCTCGTGGTAGCCAAAGCGGAAGTCCTGCACCTACGTTGGACGAAAAGGCGAACAATTCGAGTTCTTTTCCGATTTTGCGATGGTCGCGTTTTTGGGCTTCTTCGATCAGTGCAAGATGTTCATCCAGCATTTTTTTCTTCGGAAATGTGATGCCGTATATGCGCGTTAATTGCTTGCGCTTTTCGTCTCCCCGCCAGTACGCTCCGGCAATGCCGGTGATCTTAACGGCTTTGATGCAGGAGGTGTTCGGAAGGTGAGGGCCACGGCATAAATCCGTGAAGTGGCCTTGCGTGTAGATTGTTATATGTCCATCTTCGAGTTCGCTTATTAGTTCCGTTTTATATGTCTCGCGGCGGTTTTCAAACAAGGTCATTGCGTCGGCTTTGGATACGTCCAGACGTTTTATTTCTTCTTTTTGGGTAACCAGTTCTGCCATTTTTGCTTCTATGCTGGGGAAGTCGGCGTCCGTCAAGGTTATGTCGCCCAAGTCTACGTCATAATAGAATCCGTTTTCAATGGCGGGTCCTATGCCGAATTTTATTTCCGGATATAATTCCTGTAATGCTTCTGCCATCAGGTGTGCGCTTGAATGCCAGAAGGTTTGTTTGCCGGTTTCGTCTTCCCATTTCAGGAGTCGTAATGTTACATCATTGTTGATGGGACGTGTTAAATCCCATATTTCCCCATTGATTTCTGCGGCTAAAACATCTTGTGCTAATCTGGGGCTGATACTTTCTGCTATTTGCAGCGCCGTTGTTCCTTTTTTAATTTCCCTTGTCGAGTTATCGGGAAAAGTAATTTTTATCATTATTGTTCCGACTATAAAATGTTTTCTGTTATACATCGTTTTTCCGCAATAATAAGGCGATGTGAATGATCGTCTTATGGGTTGCCTAAACGATAACGTTTTTGTTTTGGATTGCAAAGGTAAGAAATAATTAACAAATTCATACTTTTTTCGGATAAAATGCCGGAGCTAATGCAAAAGTCGGAATAACCGCTCTCAACAGCATATGCATATGGCTGTACGGATATGGATATAGCATAGCCGCCGGCAAAATTAATCTATACCTATTAGATATCCTGTACGGCGTTGACTGAAGGCTTAC